>CALGGB010000136.1 GCA_937880925.1 uncultured Rhodospirillaceae bacterium
AGAAGGCTGCCGCCAAGAAGGCTCCGGCCAAGAAGGCCGCCCCGAAGAAGGCTGCTGCCAAGAAGGCCCCGGCCAAGAAGGCTCCGGCCAAAAAGGCTGCCGCCAAGAAGAAGTCTTAAGGGCGGAGGTCGACGGTAGCGCATGACAACGTTTGCCCGCACGGACCGCAGCGTACTTGGGCGGTGGTGGTGGACGGTCGACAGGTGGACCCTGGCTGCCGTGATCGTACTCATGCTTTCGGGCGTGGTGCTGATCATGGCGGCCAGCCCCGCTGTGGCCGAACGCATCGGTGCCGATGCCTTCCACTTCGTCCGCAGGCACTTCGTCTTTCTTGTGCCTGCGGTCGGGCTGCTGCTCGCCGTATCGCTGCTGTCGCCTCGCGGTGTCAGACGCGCTGCCGTTTTGGTTTTTGTGTTGTCCGTCGCCATGCTGGTGGTGACGCCGATCATCGGGAATGAGATCAAGGGGGCACGCCGCTGGATCTCGATCGGCGCCTTTTCGCTGCAGGCTTCGGAATTCGTCAAGCCGGCCTTCGCGGTCGTGGCAGCCTGGTTGTTTTCGGAAGCGAAACGTACGCCAGGTTTCCCCGGCTACTGGGTCTCGGCGTTTCTGGCCGCCATGGTTGTCGCGCTGCTGATCTGGCAGCCCGACTTCGGCATGACGGTCACGGTGCTTACAATCTGGGGCGGCCAGCTGTTCCTGGCCGGCCTGCCCCTCATTTTTGTCGTCGGCATGAGCGTCCTTGGCGTCGCGGGGCTGGCTGCAGGCTATTTCTTCCTGCCGCACGTCACCGAGCGCATCGACAGCTTCCTCAACCCTGCCTCGGGCGACAACTACCAGATCGACACGGCGATCCGGGCTTTCGAGTCCGGCGGCGTGCTGGGTCGCGGACCGGGCGAGGGGGTCGTCAAGGACGTTCTGCCCGACGCCCACTCCGACTTCATCTTTGCCGTGGCGGGTGAGGAGTTCGGCCTGCTGGCCTGTCTCCTGCTGCTCGGCCTCTTCGCCTTCATCGCCCTGCGCGGCTTCAACCGCATGACGCAGGAGAAGGATCTCTTCGTCATGCTCGCCGTCGCCGGACTGCTCATCCAGTTCAGCATGCAGGCGATCGTCAACATGGCGGTTTCACTGCGTCTGGTGCCGTCCACCGGCATGACCCTGCCCTTCGTTTCCTATGGTGGTTCGTCGCTGATCTCGGTGGCTCTGGGCATGGGCATGATGCTGGCGCTGACCCGCCGCCGGCCCGAACACGGGATATCGGCATGAGCGGACCCGTCATCATTGCAGCCGGGGGAACCGGCGGCCATCTCTTCCCCGCCCGCGCGCTGGCCGAGGAGCTGCTGGGTCGCGGCCGTGCGGTTGTCGCGGTGACCGACCGGCGCGGTGGCGACATCGCCAACGGCCTGGAAGGCATGCCGGTTCACCGCTTGCGCGCCTCCGCCCTGTCGGGCCGCGGTCTGGCGGGCAAGATTTCCGGTGCGGTCGATCTGCTGATCGGCACCCTGGAGGCACGCCGCCTGCTGCGCCGCCTGCAACCCTCCGCCGTGGTCGGCTTTGGCGGTTATCCTAGCGTGCCGCCGCTGTATGCCGCCCAGCGCCTGGGCATCCGTACCGCCATTCATGAACAGAATGCTGTGCTGGGTCGCGCCAACCGGTTGCTCGCCGGCCGTGTCGACCTGATTGCGACATCCTTTGAAACCACCGCCGGCCTTGATGGCGCCGCCGCCTCGCGCGTGATGCTGACCGGCAATCCCGTGCGCTCCGAGATCGCCGCGCTTCATCATGGTGCCTACCGGGCACCCAACGGCGACGGCCGCCTGCGTGTGCTGGTGTTCGGTGGCAGCCAGGGTGCGCGTATCCTCAGCCAGGTCATGCCGGCTGCGCTGGAAACGCTTCCGGCCGGAGCACGCGAGCGCTTCGTCCTGGTGCAGCAGTGCCGCCCGGAGGATGTCGCGGCCGTCGCGGAGACCTATGCTCGCCTGGGCGTTGCTGCCGATATCGCGCCCTTCTTCCACGATATGGCCGCGCGGCTGGAAGCTGCCCAGCTTGTCATCTGCCGCGCCGGCGCCTCGACGGTGGCCGAGCTTTCCGCCGCCGGCCGTCCCGCGCTTCTGGTGCCGTACCGCTTTGCCACGGACGACCATCAGGCCGCCAATGCCCGTGCGGCCGAAGCCGATGGCGCGGCCTGGCTGATGCCCGAGGACGCCTTCACGCCCGAGGCCGTGGCCGCGCGCCTCGAGGCCCTGGTCGCCTGTCCGCGCCAGCTTGTCGAAGCCGCCGACGCGGCGCATCGCCGTGGCCGTCCTGCCGCCGCCGCCACGCTCGCCGATGCGGTCGAGCGCCTGATCCCGGCCAACGGCAACCACGGCCCCACGATCAGGAAGGCCGCGGCATGAGACAGCGTCCGGCAGATCTTGGCCCCATCCACTTTGTCGGCATCGGCGGCATCGGCATGAGCGGCATTGCCGAGGTGCTGCACAACCTGGGCTACCGCGTCACCGGCAGCGATGTCGCCGACGGTGCGAACGTGCTGCGCCTGCGCGACCTCGGCATTGAGGTGGCCATCGGACACGCCGCCGAAAACGTTGGCGAGGCCGCGGTTGTGGTGACATCTTCTGCGGTCAAGGCCGGCAATCCGGAGGTCGAGGAGTCGCGCCGTCGCTGGATTCCGGTGGTGCGCCGTGCCGAGATGCTGGGCGAACTGATGCGTCTGAAGCGGGCGATCGCCGTGGGCGGTACCCATGGCAAGACGACAACCACCTCGATGATCGGCTGGCTGCTCGATCAGGCCGGGCTCGATCCGACCGTGATCAACGGCGGCATCGTCAATGCCTATGGTTCCAACACACGCCTGGGCGAGGGCGAGTGGATGGTGGTCGAGGCCGATGAATCCGACGGCAGCTTCCTGCGTTTGCCTGCGACGGCGGTGATCGTCACCAACATCGATCCCGAACACCTGGAGCACTACGGCACCTTCGACGACATGCGCCATGCCTACGACGCCTTTGTCGGCAACATCCCGTTCTATGGCTTTGCCGCGCTGTGCATCGACCACCCTGAGGTGCAGGCCCTGGTCGGCCGCGTCACGGACCGCCGCATCGTCACCTACGGCCTTTCGCAGCAGGCCGACGTGCGCGGCGCCAATCTGAAGCTGTGCAACGGCGGCTACAGCTTCGATGCCGTGCTGACGGACCGCGTCACGCGCAAGTCGCGCACCATCAAGGGCCTCTACCTGCCGATGTGGGGCCAGCACAACGTCACCAATGCGCTGACCTGCGTCGTTGCCGCCCAGGAACTCGGCATCCCCGACAAGGTGCTGGCCGACGCGCTGGCAAGCTTCGGTGGCGTCAAGCGTCGCTTCACGCGCACCGGCGAGGTCGGCGGCGTCACCGTGATCGACGACTACGGCCATCATCCCGTGGAGATCGCCGCGGTGCTGGGTGCTGCGCGCGAGGCCTTCCAGGGGCGTGTCGTGGCTGTTG
This sequence comes from uncultured Rhodospirillaceae bacterium, assembly GCA_937880925.1. Lineage (GTDB taxonomy): Bacteria > Pseudomonadota > Alphaproteobacteria > SP197 > SP197 > CALGGB01. Next base: position 3,483 of record CALGGB010000136.1, read on the forward strand.
TGCAGCCCCATCGCTTCAGCCGCCTTTCGGGTCTGTGGGATGATTTCTGCACCTGCTTCAACGATGCCGATACGGTGATCGTGGCCGATGTCTATCCGGCGGGCGAGGCGCCCATAGCCGGCATCGACCGCGAGCATTTCGTCGATGCCCTGCGCGCCCGCGGTCATCGCCATGTCGAATCCCTTGCCGACCCCGCCGATCTGCCCGCGCTGATCGCGCGTCTGACCAGTGCGTCGGATGCGGTGATCTGCCTGGGCGCCGGCTCCATCAGCGCCTGGGCCAATGCCCTTCCGGCCAACCTGCGCGCGCTCAAGGCCTCCGCATCCGTCGCGGAGGCATCGTGATGGCCGCCGTGGCAAACGACATCCTCACCCGCCTGCCCGTGGTCCGTGGTGCCTATCGCAGCCATGCCGATCTGGCCGCGACCACCTGGTTCCGCGTCGGCGGCAAGGCCGAGGTGCTGTTCAAGCCGGCCGACGAGGCCGATCTCGCCACCTTCATGGCCAACCGCCCGCTCGACCTGCCGGTCACGGTCATCGGAGTCGGCTCCAATCTTCTGGTGCGCGACGGCGGCATCCCGGGCGTCGTTATCCGCCTGGGCCGGGGCTTCGCCGAGATCGAAACCGACGGCACGCGGGTCGTTGCCGGCGCCGGCGCGCTCGATCTCAACGTCGCTCGGGTCGCGGCCGATGCCGGCATCGCCGGTCTCGAATTCCTCGTCGGCGTGCCCGGCACCATGGGCGGCGCGGTACGCATGAACGCCGGTGCCTACGGCGCCGAGCTGAAGGATGTGCTGGTCAGCGCCCGGGCGGTCGATCCCCGCGGCGGCCGCCACGAACTCGACCCCGAACATCTCGGCCACGGTTATCGCTCCAGCAGCGTGCCCGAAGGCTGGATCTTCACCCAGGCGGTGCTGCAGGGCACGGTCGGCGTTGCCGCCGCGATCCAGGCCCGCATGGCCGAAATCCAGGACGCCCGCCAGCAGACCCAGCCCGTGCGTTCGCGCACCGGCGGCAGCACCTTCAGGAACCCGGAAGGCTACAAGGCCTGGGAACTGATCGAGCGCGCCGGCTGCCGAGGCCTGCGCCGCGGTGACGCCATGGTCAGCGAGCAGCACTGCAACTTCCTGATCAACACCGGCAGCGCCACGGCCACCGAGCTTGAGGCTCTGGGCGAGGAGGTGCGCCGCCGTGTCGCCGACGCCACCGGCATTGTGCTCGACTGGGAGATCCGCCGCATCGGCCGCCGTCCCGGGCCGGGAGGCGTGGGATGAGCAAGCATGTCGTCGTGCTCATGGGCGGCTGGAGCGCCGAGCGAGAAGTCTCCCTGGTCAGCGGGCGCGCCTGTGCCGCGGCTTTGGAGCGGGCGGGTTATCGCGTCACGTCCATCGATGTCGATCGCGATATCGCGCGAACGCTCAGCGATCTCGACTGCCGCCCCGATGTGGTCTTCAACGCCCTCCACGGCCGCTGGGGTGAGGACGGCTGCATCCAGGGTCTGCTCGAGATCCTGGGGCTGCCCTATACCCACTCCGGGCCGATGGCATCGGCCCTGGCGATGAACAAGGAAGTCGCCAAGCATGTCTTCGTCGGTGCCGGCATCCCCTGCGCAGAAGGCGTGGTGGTGACCCGGGACCAGCTCGGCAAGACCGCGCCGTTGCCGCGACCCTTTGTGGTCAAGCCCAACCGCGAGGGTTCCAGCGTCGGCGTCCGCCTGGTGCTGCGCCAGGACAACGACGACCGTCTGCTGGAAGAGGACTTCAGCCATGGCGACGAGGTCATGGTCGAAAGCTATGTTCCGGGTCGGGAGCTCTCCGTTGCCGTCATGGGCGACAAGGCGCTTGCCGTCACCGAGATCGTCACCGACGAGGGTTTCTACGACTACCGCGCCAAGTACGCCCCCGGCGGCTCGCGCCATGTCGTGCCGGCCGCGATCCATGCCGATGCCTACCGCGCTGCCATGGACCATGCGCTCACCGCGCATCGCGCGCTGGACTGCCGCGGCGTCACCCGTGCCGACTTCCGTTACGACGACACCGCCGGCGAACCCGGCCGTCTCTGCCTGCTGGAGATCAACACCCAGCCCGGCATGACGCCGACCTCGCTGGTGCCCGAGCAGGCTGCACACGGCGGCATGCCGTTCGGCGAACTGGTGTCCTGGATGGTGGAGCATGCGCGATGCGACGCCTGATGGGAAAGACGCAGAAGGCCGCCAGGGCCGCAACCCGCGAGCGCAGCGCCACCATGGTCTGGCGCCGTCGACTGCTGCGTGCCCTGCCTGCCGGGCTGCCGGTGCTGGCCGCCCTCGTGCTCGCCGGCTGGGTCGTGTTGGGCGGCGTTGGCCAGCAGCGCATGGATGCCGCTGCGAGGCTGTTCGACGAGGTTGCGGCCGACGCCGGTCTCACGGTTGAGCGTGTGCTGGTGGACGGGCGCCTGCGTACCGATCGCCAGTCGCTGATCGATGCCCTGGGTGTCGAGATCGGCGCGCCGATCCTGGGCGTCGAGATCGGCACGGCGCGCGCCCGTGTCGGTGCCCTGCCGTGGATTCGCGAGGTCACCGTGGAACGCCGCCTGCCCGATACGCTGCTGGTGCGTATCGTGGAGCGCCGCCCACTGGCGATCTGGCAGAACGAGGGTGCGATCTCGGTCGTGGATGTCGATGGCCAGGTGATCGACGGCGCCCGGCCCCGCGATTTCCCCGAGCTGCTGCTGGTCGTCGGCCCCGATGCCCCGGCCATGGCCGCCGAACTGCTGGCCGTGATGGCCCGTACGCCCGATCTCAGCACCCGCGTCACCGCGGCGGTGCGGGTCGGGGGGCGCCGCTGGAACCTGAAGCTCGACGACGGCATCGAGGTGCAGCTCCCCGAGGACCAACTGGGCGAGGCCTGGCGCATGCTGGTCGATCTGGATCGCGCCGAACAGCTTCTGGCGCGCGATGTCCAGTCGGTCGATCTGCGCCTGCCCGACCGCCTGGTCCTGCGCCTGACGCCGGATGCACAAGCCCGCATGGCCCGGTCCGAGGTCGAGGGTGAGGACACATGAGGAGAACGACGTGACGAGCCTCGGACCCATCGCAGCCATTGATGTCGGCAGCACCAAGACGGCCTGTTTCGTCGCGCGCGCCGACGACAACGGCGGTCTGCGTGTCGTTGGCATCGGCTGTCAGGCTTCGCGCGGGATCCAGGCAGGCACCATCGTCAACATGGAGGCTGCCGAGCAGTCCATCGCAGCGGCCGTCAACGCCGCCGAAGAGATGGCGGGCGAAACCCTGCGCCAGGTCTGGCTCAACGTTTCGGGCGGCCAGCCGCGCTCCAGCTCCGTCGCGGTCGATGTCACGATCGCCGGTCACGCCGTTGGCGATGCCGACCTGCGCCGCATCATGCAGCACAGCCGCCAGGCCATCGACACCACCGAACGCGCCGTGATTCACGCCATGCCGGTGGGATACTCCATCGATGGCAACCGCGGCATCCGCGACCCTCGCGGCATGGTCGGCGACCGTCTGGGCGTGAACGTGCATCTGGTCACGGTGGGCGAGGGGCCGCTCGCCAACCTGGAGACCTGCGTCTCGCGCTGCCATCTCGATATCGCGGGTCGTGTCTCCACACCCTATGCCTCTGCCTTGGCCTCCCTGGTCAAGGACGAGATGGATCTGGGCGTCACGGTGCTCGACATGGGCGGCGGCACGACCTCGGTCGCGGTCTTCTTCGATGGCGACTGCATCCACGTCGACATGGTTCCCGTCGGCGGCCAGCACGTCACCAACGACATCGCCCGTGTGCTCTCGACCCCGGCCGAAAAGGCCGAGCGGCTGAAGACGCTCTACGGCAGTGCGCTGGGCTGCGCCGACGACGACCGCGAAATGATCGACGTGCCGCTGATCGGCGAGGCCGAAGGCTCGGGCATCAACCAGGTTCCGCGTTCCATGCTCACCAGCATCATCCGGCCGCGCATCGAGGAAACGGTAGAGATGGTGAGGACGCGCCTTGCCGCCGCCGGACTCGACAAGCTCGGCGGCCGCCGCCTGGTGCTCACCGGTGGTGCCGCGCAGCTGCACGGCGCGCGCGATCTGGTCGGTCACATTCTGGGCAAGCAGGTCCGTGTCGGCCAGCCGCTCTGGCTCAAGGGCCTGGCGCAGGCGACCTCTGGCCCGGCCTTTGCGACCTGCGCGGGCCTGCTGCGCCATGCCGCGCGCGGCCGCGAGAACACCGAAATCGATATCGCCCAATGGCAGAACGCCGGCGGCCTCTTCGGCCGTTTCGGACGTCTCGGTCAGTGGCTGAGGGAGAATTTGTGATGAGGAGGTTCCGCAATGCCCTGCGGAGTTCCTTTTTTGCCGACGGGCGGGCCGTCGGTTCAAGGGCAGTCACTCAAGCGCTGGAGGCTTAAGGAATGACCATCAATCTCGGGTTGCCCGAAACCCAATGCCTGAAGCCGCGTATCACCGTCATCGGCGTCGGTGGCGCCGGCGGTAACGCGGTCAACAACATGATTGCGAGCGGGTTGAACGGCGTCGATTTCGTCGTCGCCAACACCGACGCGCAGGCTCTTGCCCATTCGGAGGCCGAGCGGCGTATCCAGCTTGGCGTGTCGATCACGCAGGGCCTGGGCGCAGGCTCGCGTCCCGACATCGGCAAGGCCGCGGCCGAAGAGGCCATGGAAGAGATCATGGAGCAGCTCATCGGCTCGCACATGGTCTTCGTCACCGCCGGTCTGGGCGGCGGCACCGGCACGGGTGCGACCCCGGTTGTGGCGCGTGCCGCGCGCGAGCAGGGTATGCTCACGGTCGGCGTCGTCACCAAGCCGTTCCACTTCGAGGGTGCCCAGCGCATGCGTCTGGCCGAGGAAGGCCTGCGCGAGCTGCAGCAGTTCGTCGATACCCTGATCATCATCCCCAACCAGAACCTGTTCCGCGTCGCCAATGACAAGACGACCTTCGCGGACGCGTTCAAGCTGGCCGACGACGTGCTTCACGCCGGCGTCCGCGGCGTCACCGACCTCATGGTCCAGCCCGGCCTGATCAACCTCGACTTCGCGGACGTGCGTACCGTGATGAGCGAGATGGGCAAGGCCATGATGGGCACCGGCGAGGCCGAGGGCGAGCGTCGCGCGCTGGAGGCCGCCGAGGCCGCCATCGCCAACCCGCTGCTCGACGAGGTTTCGATGAAGGGCGCACGCGGCGTGCTCATCAACATCACCGGCGGTTCCGACATGACCCTGTTCGAGGTCGACGAGGCCGCGAACCGGATTCGCGAGGAGGTCGATCCCGACGCCAACATCATCTTCGGCGCCGCGTTCGACGAAGGCATGAACGGTTCCATGCGGGTCTCGCTGGTTGCCACCGGCATCGAGGCCGAGGGCATGGCCGCCAATCCGGTCGGCCGTCCCGCGCTGACCGCCATCGCCGGCGGCCAGGCTCAGCGGGTCGCTTCGCCCGCACCCATGGCGGCCAATGTGATCGCGGCCAAGACCCAGGGCCAGCATGCCCTGGCGCTCGATACCTCGGCGGTTGCCGAGGAGCAGGCTGAACTGCAGGAAGTGGCCGACAACCCAGCGCCCGAGCCGGTTGCCGTCGCGCCCCAGCCTGCTGCTGCCCCGGCTCCCCGTGCCTTCTCCTTCCTTGGACGCACCGATACCCGTCCCGAGGCGGAATCCGAGAAGGCGGAAGGCGACAGCTTCATCCCCGAAGCCCCGGTCGCGGCGCCGCGCAAGCCTGCGGTCCAGCCGCAGCAGGCCGACCCGATGGGTTCGGCAGCGCTTGCCAACAATGGGGCCAAGGAGGCCCGCAAGCCCACGCTGTTCGAGCGGATGACCGGTCAGGGCCGTCACCGCGAGTCTGCGCGTCAGGAGCCTGAAATCCAGCAGGCTGCTGCCCCGCGTCCCGCCCCGGCGGCAGCCCAGCCTGCTCCGCGTCCGGCCCCGCAGCCGGCGCCGCAGGCAGAAGCCAGAATGGAAGTTCAGGCGGTTGAGGACGACGTTCTCGACATCCCGGCCTTCCTCCGTCGCCAGGCGAACTAAGTACCTGAAATCAGGATTGTTTTGCGCTGAAACATCCTGAAAGAAAGAGTGACTTGAGCGCCTCGGGAAGGTTTTGTTACACCCTATCCCGAGGCGCTCGCCCGCTCCCCCTCATCGGGGAATCAAGAACATAAGCGCAGGCGAAGCGTTAGTACTCCTTAAGGGCCGCTTCCGGCTCAACAGGCCGCCTCCGCGGCCACAGCGACGGACAACGGTATCCCGCGTGACTGGCGCCAGACAAACCACTCTCAAGACCGCCATTTCGTGCAACGGCATTGGCCTGCACTCTGGCGAGAAAGCCTCGATGACGCTGCGTCCGGCTGCCCCCGATACGGGCATCCTGTTCGAGCGCACCGACCTCAGCAACGGCGCGCGCCTGTTCCCGGCGCGCTACGACTACGTTGCCGACACCTTCCTTTGCACCACCCTGAAGAATGCTTCGGGTGCGACGCTCTCGACCGTTGAGCATGTCATGGCCGCGCTCTCTGGCTGTGGCATCGACAACGCCCTGGTCGAGGTCTCCGGCCCCGAACTGCCGATCATGGACGGCAGCGCCGAGGCCTTCGTTTTCCTGATCGAGTGTGCCGGTATCGTCGAGTGCGCCGCCCCCCGCCGCGCCGTGCGCGTTCTGCGCGAGGTCGAGGTGGTGGACGGCGACAAGCGCGCCACACTGCGCCCCTCGCGCCTGCGTTCGATCGCCTGCGAAATCGTCTACGACAACGCCCGTATCTCGCGCCAGCGCGCCGGCTTCGTCATGACCTCGGAGACCTTCAAGGACGAGGTCGCCAGCGCGCGCACCTTCGGCCTGATGGAGGAGGTTGATGGCCTGCGCGCCAACGGCCTGGCTCTGGGCGGCTCGCTCGACAATGCGGTCGTCGTCAACGGCGACAAGGTGATGAACGAGGGTGGCCTGCGCTTCCACAACGAGTTCGCCCGCCACAAGGTGCTCGACGCCGTCGGTGATCTCGCCCTGGCCGGTGCCCCGATCATTGGCGCCTTCGAAGGCTACTGCTCGGGCCATGCACTCAACGTGCGCCTGCTCAAGGCCCTGTTCGAGAACGACGAGGCCTGGTGCTGGGACAGCGGCGCGGCGACGGCGACCTGGCCGGAACTTCCGCTGGCCGCCACGGCCTGAATCCCGGGCGAAGGGTTCGCTCCGGTCGCAGCCGTTCTGCGTGCCGGTGACGGATCACGGTTCTCATGCCTCTCCTGATCTTCGACTGCGACGGCATCCTGATCGACAGCGAGCTGATCGCCTGCCGTCTGGATGCCGAGGAACTCACAGCCGTGGGATATCCCTGCACGGTCGAGGACATCGCGCGCGATTTTGTCGGCAAGTCCGGTGCGGAGATGTTTGCCACGGTCGAGCGCCACATCGGCCGCCCGTTGCCTGAGGGCTTCATCGAAGAGACCCATCAGCGGCTGATGGAGGTCTTCAGCCGAGAGCTGCAGCCCATGCCCGGCATTGCCGAGGCGATTGCCGGGGTTGCCGCGGCGGGATGGTCCGATTGCGTTGCCTCGAGCAGTTCGCCGCCGCGCCTGCGCCATACCCTGGGTCTCACCGGGCTGTGGCCTCATTTCGAGGGCCGCGTTTTCAGCGCCACCATGGTGGCGCACGGCAAGCCCGCACCTGATCTTTTCCTGCATGCTGCCCAGGCGATGAAGACCGCGCCGGGCGATTGTCTGGTGGTGGAGGACAGCACCGCAGGCGTGGAGGCTGCGCGCTCCGCGGGCATGACGGTGCTGGGCTTCACAGGTGGCAGCCACTGTGGCCCCCATCATGGCCCGCTACTGCTGGAAAGGGGCGCGCAGAGCCTGTTTTCGGACCTGAGAGAACTGCCGGCCCTGATCGGTGCGTTCCCCGGTTAGCGGTGCTATCTTGCGCCGAATCGTTCCCGAACCAGAATGGAGATGCCCCTGATGGCGCGTGCGTTGCGGGCTCTGACCTCGGCTGCCGCGATTGCGGCTGCTCTCTGGCTTGGCGCATGCGCCGCCGAGCCCGAAGTCTATATCGAGCGCCCGGTAGAGGACATCTACAACAACGCCCTCAATCTTCTGGAGGCCGGCAACTACTCCGCTGCCGCCTCGGAATTCGACGAGGTGGAGCGCCAGCACCCCTACAGCCAATGGGCGACCCGCGCCCAGGTGATGGCTGCCTTTGCGTATTACCAGAACAGCAACTACGACGAGGCCATTCTGACGGCCGACCGTTTCATCCAGCTCCATCCGGGCAATCCCGATGCGGCATATGCCTACTACCTGATTGGCCAGTCCTATTACGAGCAGATCTCGGATGTGCAGCGTGACCAGCGCATGACCCAGCTCGCCCAGAACGCTTTTCTGGAAGTCCTGCGCCTCTATCCCGACTCCGAATACGGCCGCGATGCCAAGCTGAAGGTGGAACTCACGCAGGACCAGCTGGCCGGCAAGGAAATGGCGATTGGCCGCTGGTACCAGGGCCGCGAGGAATATGTTGCGGCGATCAACCGGTTCCACTCGGTGCTCTATGACTTCCAGACGACGGGCCATGTGCCCGAGGCCCTGTTGCGTATCGTGGAGTGTTACCTGGCGCTGGGCGTGGTCAGCGAGGCGCAGAATGCTGCCGCGGTGCTGGGCTACAACTTCCCGGGCAGCCACTGGTACAAGTCAGCCTTCGACCTGCTGAGCGAGCATGGCCTCATCCCCCAGCTCGACCAGAGTTCCGACATCACGGTCCAGACTGAGGTCGTGACCGATGTCGAGGTCCTGTCGGACGGTACGGTCGAGGAGCAGGAGTTGATCGAGACCGACAAAATCGTCGCGCCGGCGCTCGAGCCTGCGTACTGAAGCGCGGAGCGGCGCGTCATGCTCGTCTCCCTTGACGTCCGCGACCTTGCCGTCATCGACGCCGTGACCCTGGAACTGGGTCCCGGCCTCACCGCGCTGACCGGCGAGACCGGCGCCGGCAAGTCCATCCTGCTCGATGCCCTCGGTCTGGCCACTGGCCAGCGCGCCGATTCCGCCCTGGTCCGCAGCGGCGCCGAGCGGGCAACCGTCGCCGCCGTCTTCGAGGTCGCGCCCGGCCATGAGGCCGTCGCCCTGCTGGAGGAGGCCGGCATCGCCTGTTCGGGCGAGATCCTGATACGCCGCCAGATCGGCGCCGATGGGCGCAGCCGCGCCTTCGTCAACGACGCGCCTGTCGGCGTTGCGCTGCTGGCTCAGCTCGGCGCCGCCCTGGTCGAGGTCCACGGCCAGCACGATCAGCGCGACCTCATGCGCCCGGAAGCCCACCGCGCCATCCTCGATGCCTTCGGCGGCCACGACGCGCCGCGCGCCGCCGTTGCCTCGGCCCATGCCGCTTGGCGTCAAGCTGGCGAACGCCTCGCTGCCATGCAGGCCGATGCCGATCGCCTGGCCGAGCGTGAGGCCGTGCTGCGCCACGACGTCGAGGAACTCGATGAGCTGGCCCCCTTGCCTGGCGAGGAGGACGAACTGGCGGCGCTGCGCTCGCGTCTGGGCAATGCCCAGAAGATCGCCGCCGCCCTCGGCGTGGCGAGCGAAGCCATGGAGGAGGGCGATGGCCCGGAACGGCGCCTGCGCCACGCCTCGGGCGAACTGGCACGGGTACGGGATGTCGCAGGCGGCGCTCTCGATGAAACGCTCGCCGCGATCGACCGCGCCCTGCTCGAACTGGCCGAGGCCCAGGAGGGCATCGCCCGTGTCGGACGCGACCTCGATGCCGATGCCGGTCGCCTGGAGGCCACCGAGGAGCGCCTGTTTGCCCTGCGCGCGGCCGCCCGCCGCCACAGCACCACGGTCGCCGAACTGCCCGCCGTGCGCGACCGCCTGGCCGCCGAGCTGGCCATGCTGGAGGACCGGGAAGGTTCGCTGGCTCGCCTGGCCGCAGAAGCCGACACAGCCCGGGCCACCTACGATGCCGCTTGCGAGAAGCTGAGTGCTGCGCGGCGCAAGGCCGCGGCGCGCCTCGACAAGGCCGTTGCCGGCGAACTCGCGCCTTTGCGCATGGACAAGGCCCGTTTCGAAACCACCCTGCTGCCACGCGAACCCGATGACCGCGGGCGTGAGGGCGCCGAGCGCGTGCTGTTCCAGGTCGCCACCAATCCCGGTGCGCCTGCCGGGCCGCTCAATCGCATCGCCTCGGGCGGCGAGCTCTCGCGTTTCATGCTGGCGATCAAGGTCGTCTCGGCCGGTGCGGCAGGCAGCCGCACCCTGGTCTTCGACGAGATCGACAGCGGCATCGGCGGCGCGGTCTCCGATGCGGTTGGCGAGCGGCTCCAGAAGCTGGGGCAGAGCGCCCAGGTCCTGGTCGTCACCCACGCGCCCCAGGTTGCCGCCCGTGCCGCCAGCCACATCCGCATCGTCAAGACCAGCGGCAGGAAGAGCGCGGCGACCGATGCCGTGCCACTCGACGCCGATGCCCGCCGTGAGGAACTCGCACGCATGCTTGCCGGAGCCACCATCACCGATGAGGCGCGCGCCGCCGCCGCCAGTCTGCTCAAAGCCGGTGCGCCATGAGCGATGCCCTGCGCGAACGCCTGGTCGAGGACCTGACGGTCGAGGAGGCGGCCGAGGAACTGGCTCTGCTGGCAGGCGAGATCGCCCACCACGACGAGCGTTATCACGGCAAGGACGCGCCCGAGATCACCGATGCCGAATACGACGCCCTGCGCCAGCGCAATGAGGCGATCGAGAAACGCTTTCCCGAACTGGTGCGCGATGACAGCCCCAGCAAGCGGGTAGGCGCCAAGGTCTCATCCGGCTTCCGCACGGTGCGGCACAGCGTGCCGATGCTTTCGTTGGGCAATGCCTTTGCCGACGAGGACGTGGTTGATTTCCTGGAGCGTATCCGCCGCTTCCTGGGCCTGAAGGAGGACGAGGATGTCGCCATCGTCGCCGAGCCCAAGATCGATGGCCTGGCCGTTTCCATCCGCTACGAGAATGGCAGGTACGTGCGTGCCGCCACCCGCGGCGACGGCAACGAAGGCGAGGACATCACCGCCAACGTCGCCACCATCGAGAGTGTGCCCGAGCAACTGACCGGCAAGAACATCCCGGACGTCATCGAGGTGCGCGGCGAGGTCTATCTGCGGCGCGACGACTTCTTCACGCTGAACGAAACCCGGGAGGCTGCGGGCGATGCGCGCTTTGCCAATCCGCGCAACGCAGCCGCAGGTTCACTCCGTCAGCTTGATGTCGAGGTGACACGCGCCCGCCCGCTGAAGATCTTTCTATACGCCTGGGGCGAGGTCTCGGCGCTTCCCGCAGAGACCCACAGCGGAGTGCTCAAGGCCTATGAATCCTGGGGCCTGCCGGTCAATCCCGAGATCGCCTTGTGCCACAGCGCAGACGACATGCTGGCGCGCTACCGCGCCATCGGCGAGGCCCGCGCCGGGCTGCCCTACGATATCGACGGCGTCGTCTACAAGGTCGACCGGCTGGACTGGCAGCAGCGCCTGGGTTTTGTCAGCCGTGCGCCGCGCTGGGCCATCGCCCACAAGTTTCCCGCCGAGAAGGCGCAGACGGTGCTGAAGGCGATCCGCATTCAGGTCGGCCGCACCGGCGCACTCACCCCCGTCGCCATGCTGGAACCCGTCACGGTCGGCGGCGTCGTCGTGCAGAACGCCACCCTGCACAATCAGGAGGAGATCGAGAGGAAGGACATCCGCGTCGGCGACACGGTCGTGATCCAGCGCGCGGGCGACGTCATCCCCCAGGTCGTCGAGGTCGTGCTCGACAAGCGCCCCGCCGACAGCAAACCCTACGATTTCCCCGAGACCTGCCCCGAATGCGGCAGCTCGGCCGTGCGCGAGATCAACCCCAAGACCGGCAAGCCCGATGCCGCGCGCCGCTGCACCGGGGGCCTCGTCTGCCCCGCCCAGGCGGTCGAGCGCCTGCGCCATTTCGTCAGCCGTCTCGCCTTCGACATCGAGGGCCTGGGCGACAAGCAGATCCGCTTCTTCTGGGAGAAGGAGCTGATCCACAATCCCGTCGATATCTTCGATCTGGAGAAAAACGCGGGCGATGCCGTCGCCGAATTCGAGGGCTGGGGCAAGGTCTCGGCGCGCAACCTGTTCGATGCCATCGACGAACGCCGCACCATCGGCCTCGACCGCTTCATCAACGCGCTGGGTATCCGCCACGTCGGCGAAACCACCGCCCGTCTGCTCGCCCGCCGCTACGGCTCGCTCGCCGAGGTGCTGAAGCTGGAGGGCGCCCAGGTCGGCGAGGGCGAACTCTGGGAGGAGCTCAACAACATCGACGGCATCGGCGAGACCGTCGCCGAAGCCATCGTCGAATTCTTCCAGGAGCCCCACAACCAGCAGATCGTCGCCGGCCTCGCCGAACGCCTGACCGTGCAGGACATGGAGAAGGCGTCCGGCGACAGCCCGGTCTCGGGCAAGACCGTCGTCTTCACCGGCTCGCTCGAGAAGATGACCCGCCAGGAAGCCAAGGCCCGCGCCGAATCTCTGGGAGCCAAGGTCGCCGGCTCCGTCTCCCCCCGCACCGACATCGTCATCGCCGCCCCCGGCGCCGGCACCAAGCTCAAGAAGGCCCAGGAACTGGGCGTCACCGTGATGACCGAGGAGGAGTGGCTGGCGCTGATCGGCGGGTAGGGATTAGTAGGTAGAAAATAGAAAATAGAAAATAGGAAATAGGAAGAGAGATTTTAGGCGATCATTAGGATCCCACCTTACCAAATTCACTCTCACCCTCCGGCTTGACCGGAGGGTGACATCGATTTTTTGGGGTGGGAGATGGCAAGGGCTCCCTCTCCTGTCTCCTATTTCCTATTTTCTATTTTCTCTTTCCTAACCCCTACCCCTCCGGCTCCACCCACCGCTCGAAGCGCTTCAGCGTCGCCACAAGCCGCTCCCGGTCGAGGCCCTCGGCGTGGTGGCCGTCGATGCCGGTCATGGGTTCGCTGACCGCCAGCACGTTCATGATCGCCTCGTCGACCGCCTGGATGACCGCCTCGAACAAGGGGTCCATGCGGTGGTCGGGCATGATCTCCAGGGGCACGATGGCGTCGTGGCTGGCCAGCGCCTTCTCGTTGGCCGTGGTGAAGGCCATGAAGATGTCGCCCGAGCCGTGGCCGCTGATCGAGCCGCCCCGGCCCACACCCAGGCTGATGCGCCGCGCCAGCCGCTTCAACTGGTGCGAGACGAGCGGCGCGTCGGTGCCGACCACGGCGATGATCGAGCCGGTGTCGCTGTTGTAGGGGTCGCTGCCCGGCAGGTGCTGCGCCATGGGGATGCCGGCGATGGTGAGCTGGCTCCTCAGGCCGAAGTTGGCCTGCACGAAGGCGCCCAGGGTGATGGTGCGGCCCTCGTAGTCGATCACCCGGCTGGCCGTGCCCGAACCGCCCTTGTGACCGTAGAGCATCATGCCGGTGCCGCCGCCGACGCTGCCTTCCTCGATCGGGCCGGATTTGGCCGAGGAGATCGCCTCGAAGACATGCTCCTTCTTCACATGGAAGCCGTTGATGTCGTTGAGCCAGCCGTCATAGGTCTCGCCCGCCACCGGCAGGCCCCAGCTCGGGCCGTCGCCGTACTTCGCGGTGTTGGCGTAGAGCCATTCGATGGTTGCATCGCGCGCCACGCCGCAGGAGTGCGTGTTGGTGATCGTGATGGGGCCATCGCAATGGCCCACTTCCTCCACCCACCAGCTTCCCGAAAGCTCGCCGTTGCCGTTGAGAGACGTCTGGCCGGCCCAGACCGCGCCGCCGGCGTTGGCCTTGCCGCGCGGGATGATTGCGGTGACGCCGGTACGCACCAGCCCCTTGCCGACCTCCAGCTTGCCCTCCCCCTCGATCAGGGCGCAGTAGCCGACCTCGACCCCGGCGACGTCGGTGATGGCATTGTTCTTCCCCGGCGTTCCGTTGAACGGAATGCCCAGCGCCCTGGCTCGGGTCTTTCCGGCGGGCGTGGCAAGCAGCGGGCTGGTCATGGTGTTCTCCCCTCAAAACAAGACGCGGCGTCAGCGGGGATTATCGGCGGGCGGCACCGTCGGCGTCGAGCACAGCCTTGACCTTGGCGAGCAGCGCCTTGCGTTCGCTCGCGCTCGACACCCTGAACCGCGTGAAATCCTCCGCCGGTTCCAGCCGCACATCGCAAAACAGCCCCGCTGCATCCTCATGGAAATGCAGAAACGCCCGCCCCCTGCGGTAGAACACCCCGCGCTGCTTCTCCTTCAGCCCCGCCAGCCCCCGGATCGCCGCCACCAGCGGCTCCAGATCATCGAGCGCATCGGAGCCTGCATGTTTCATGGCCGGGCCACCGCCCTGCAACATACCGTCATCCCGGACAAGGCGCGTAGCGCCGCAGATCGGGGACTCATGCCGGAACGTCGGTCATTCCGCCGGCGCGTGTTGCTTCGTTCCGGCATGGGTCCCGGCTCTCCGCTTCGCGGAGCCTGCCCCGCACAGCGATGCGGGGGCCGGGATGACGGTCGGAAAAGGGACATGCCCCTCACGCACCCTCTGCAATCGGCCGGGTCGCCTGTTCCAGCCACTTGGCCGTCTCGCTATCCACCAGCGGCATCAGCACCTCCCGCACCTGCGCGTGGTAGGCGTCGAGCCAAGCGGCCTCCGCCTCGCTCAACTGGTCGGCGTCGATCAGGCGGCGGTCGATGGGCGCCCTGGTGATCGTGGAAAAGCGCAGCATCGGCCTCTCGCTCGGCCCCTCGTCCTCCTCGACCACCACAAGGTTCTCGATGCGGATTCCCCAGGCCCCGGTGCGGTAGTAGCCCGGTTCGTTGGAGACGATCATGCCCGGCTGCAGGGCCGTGGGATTGCCGATCTTGGAGATCCGCTGCGGCCCCTCATGGACTCCCAGATAGCTGCCGACGCCGTGACCGGTCCCATGGTCGAAGTCGGCGCCGATCGCCCAAAGCGGTGCACGCGCCAGGGCGTCGAGCTGGCTGCCCGTGGTGCCGCGCGGGAAACGTGCGGTGGCGAGTGCGATGTGGCCCTTCAGCACGGCGGTGAAATAGGTCCGCTGGTCCTCGTCGGGCTCGTCGACGCTGACCGTGCGTGTCACATCCGTGGTGCCGTCGGCATACTGGCCGCCGGAATCCACCAGATAGAGGCTGCCTGCCTCCAGCTTCCGGTTGGTCCGCGCCGTGGCGTGGTAGTGGACCACCGCACCATTGGGTCCGGCGCCCGAAATGGTGTCGAAGCTGCCGCCGCGATAACCCGGCACCGCCTGCCGGCAGGCCTCCAGCTTGCCGGAAGCTTCCAGCTCATCGATCTCGATGTTGCTGCCCGGCCGTGTCGCGCCGTCGAGCCAGGCGAGGAAGGTGGTCAGCGCGGCGCCGTCGCGGACATGGGCCGCGCGCGTGCCCGCAATCTCCACCGCGTTCTTGGCCGCCTTGGGCAGGGCGCAGGGGTCCTGTGCCTCCACCACCTTGCCGCCGGCTTCCTCGATGCGCGCGGCGAACCACTGGGGCGTCGTGTCGGCATCGATGCGCACCACGGCGCCATCGGCCGCCACCCGCGACAGCGCGTGTGCCAGCGCCAGGCGTGGCATCACCGTCACGTTCTCGGGCAGGTGGCCTTCCACCGCCGGGCCGAACTTGCGCCGGTCGCCATAGACGCCGACCCGCCCGTCTGCCTCGACGATGCCGAAGGCCAGGGCCAGCGGCGTGTTGGGCACGTCGCCGCCGCGGATGTTGAGCAGCCAGGCGAGCGAGGCCGGGTCGGACAGCACGGCGGCCGCCTGGCCGTCGGCCGCCAGCAGGGCGCAGACCTCGGCGATCTTCTCTTCTGCCGCGCGCCCGGCGTGTTCGGTTGCCTGCGGGATCACCGGCGCCAGGGGGGCGGGCGAACGGTTGGTCCACACGGTGTCGAGCGGATTGGGCTCCACCGGCACCAGCGTGCCGCCCGCCTTGGCGCAGGCCGCCTCCAGGCGCCGCACGCCCGCGGGCGTGTGCAGCCATGGGTCGTAGCCCAGCCTGCCACCCTTCAGGTTCGCCGCGATCCAGGCCGCGGGCGGGCTTTCGGTGACATGGTGACGTTCCCAGTCCTGGGTGCGCACCTGGTCCTCGACCTGCAGCGTGTAGCGCCCGTCGACGAAGATCGCGGCCGTTCCGGCCATCGCGATGGCGACACCCGCACTGCCCGAAAACCCGGTCAGCCAACGCAGCCGGTCGCCGTTGCGCGGGACGTATTCGCCCTGGTGTTCGTCAGCGCGCGGCACCACGAAACCGTCCAGCCCCAGGCGGGCGAGTTCGCCCCGCAACGCCTTCAGTCGCCACGCCGGCGCCGGCGGTCCGGCCTCCAGCCCGTCGTTGACGCGGCTCGCCATGGCCTCCTTGAGGCCCTTCAGCGCATCCGCCAGCTCCGGCTCCGCATCGGGCACCACCAGCGCGATCCAGCCCTCGACATCGAACCCCGCCGGTGCCGCCAGCGCGCCGGCGACAAGGTCCTTCACCGCCGCCACCGACATGCCCGCCCGCGCACGCGCCAGCAGGCGGGCGAGGGCGGCGTCGCCGGGGTAGGGGCCCTGGGGGGTACTGTACGAATGGCCGCTCATGTCGTTTCCTGCATGGTTGCAGGCACTTTAGAGCGGATCACGATGACCCGGAACCACTTCATGGTTCCGGGTCATCGTGATCCGCTCTACATCAACAAGATAGAGCAAATTCACACCTTTCTGCGCAATCGCGAAGCGATTCCGCAGAAAGGTGATTTGCTCTAGCGGGCGGTGGCGCGCCAGGATAATGCCCGGTTCCGCAGTGAGGCCGTCGGAACCTAGTCCTGACCTGTTGCGTCCTCGCCCGTCAGGCCCAGCACCTCCTCGAGCGGCCGGTTGTCGACGCGCCAGAGGAAGCCGGGATGTTCGCCGCGGTAGCTGAAGGAGTGAAAGCCGAGGAAGGCCTGCAGGCGCGGCGGATAGGCGCGCACCTCGTCGATGGAAAGGGCAAAGGGCCAGGCTTCCTCCGGCACGATGAAGTTCATCACCCAGGATGTCGCGATCAGGCGGCGCGCGCGGTTCGCGGTGACGTTGGCGCCGCCGCCGTGCAGCACGCGGCCGTTGAGCATCAGGATGTCGCCGGCGTCCAGCAGTGCGGGAACGGTCTGCTCCTGGCTGCCGGGTGCCTTGTAGTCCTCCCAGCGATGGCTGCCCGGGATGACGCGTGTGGCGCCCATGTCCTCGGTGATGTCGGTCAGCGCCAGCAGCGTGTTGACCAGGATCTCGGTGCCGCCGGGGCGGTCGATGTCCAGGCGCGCGAGAAAGCCGCGTCCGTCCCGATGGAGTTCCTGGCATTGCTCGCCCGGATGGATCTCGATGGCATGGCTGGAAAACAGCGACTGCCCGCCGATGCCGCCGTCGACCAGCGCGGCGACGTATTCGGCCAGGGTGTCGTTGGCGACGAAGGCTTCGCGATAGGTTCTGCTGTACTTGATGCAATGCTGCAGGCGCTTGGTGTGCGCGCCCATGAACTTGGCCAGATAGTTGTCCTCGGTCATGCCGAACCGGCCATCGGCCGTACCCATGACGAGATCGAGCTCGGCGTTGATGGCGGCGACCTGCTCGCGCGTGACGGCCCCGGTCAGCACCACCCCGCCGTCGCGGGCGATGACCGCCATGACGTCGGCGACCGCGGTGCCGAACGGCATCCGTGCGAGTGTGTCCGTCGCATGGCTGTCGGTGTGTGTGGTCTGAGGCATCCCCGGGCTCCGAGCTGATCACCGGCCCCAGCATGCGCCTGCCCGTGACCGCTCGCCAGCCCGTTCCTGACCGGCCTGCCCTTGTCATCAAAACCTGCATTGCGATGTAGGATGCTGCCGTCCTGTCCGGGAATCCGCATGGCCGCCCTTCACGTCGTCCAGATCACCGACTTCCACATCCGCGCCGAGCCTGGCGCGCGTTCGGGCGGGCGTGACACCCACGCCACCCTCGCAGCGGTGATCGACGCCATCGCCGCGGGCCCCGCGCCCGACCTGGTGCTCGCCACCGGCGATCTCGTCGACGACGCCAGCCCGGCCTCCTACGGGCGTCTTGCGCCGCTGCTGCGCCGCCTGCCGGCGCCCGTCCATGCCATTCCGGGCAACCACGACGATCCCGCCGCCATGGCCCAACACCTTGCCGGCGGCAACGTCCATGTCGGCCCCTGCGTCGCGGCTGGCGCCTGGCATGTCGTCCTGCTCGACACCCTGGTGCCGGGCGAGCCCCACGGCCACCTGGGGCCGGAGCGGCTTGCCGCCCTCAATGCGGCGCTTGCCGCCGCGACCGAGCCCCATCTTCTCATCGCGCTGCACCATCCGCCGGCCCCGATCGGTAGCCCGCTCGACGACGTCGGCCTGATGGACGCCGAGGCGCTGAATGCCGTGCTCGACCGCCACCAGCGGGTGCGCGCCATGGTCTGGGGCCACAACCACCACATTCACGACAGCACCCGCAACGGCGTGCGCCGCCTGGGCACACCCTCGACCTGCATCCAGTTCGATGCGCGCCCGGAGATGGGCTTCACGCGGACGGCCGAACCGCCGGCCTGGCGACGTCTGACGCTGCATGAGGATGGCAGCCTGGAAACCGAGGTCTGCTGGCTGACCGATGCCGCCGTATAAGGATTACCGTTGGGTTCCCTGGAGGCTCAGCGCTGCTGCGGTGCCATCCAGCCCAGCCAGTCGGTGATCTCCTGCACGGTTTCGCGCAGGGGGCGGTCGTTGCTGACGGCAATGTCTTCCATGCCGACGCCGATGTCCTGCGCGATCCAGTCAGTGGCGGCGGCCAGATCGTCGGCCCTGCCGGAGGTCACCGCGCTGCCCAGACGCGTCCGGGTGGCCGCCAGGGGCAAGGTCAGACGCACCACGCGCAGGGGAAACGGCAAGGCGGCACGCAGTCCGTCCAGGGCCTGGGCATCGCGGATCGCCCCGGCGAGCATCAGGCGGGCCACACCAGCATCGCGGTAGTTCCCGGCCACGGCCTTGAGATTGGCCAGGAACACCTCCTGGCGCCGCGCGTCATCGATATCGGCGTCGAACCACAGCAGCCAGTCCAGATCGATGGCGCCGTAGGAGAGCCCCTGGTCCTCCATGCGCTCGGCCAGTTCGTCGATCACCGAGGTCTTGCCTGCGCCATAGGCGCCGGTGACGAGCAGAGCCTGACCGTGGGCCACGTTCAGGCCCTGGCCATCACCAGCGCGGTCCAGCCGCGCAGGTCGTCCTGGCGCACCAGGGAGAGGCCCGCGGCCTCGTGGGCGGCGATGACGGCAGGCGCCTGTTCGACGAGCAGGCCCGAAAGAATGGCCGTGCCGCCCGGCGCCAGCACTTTGGCCAGTTCCGGGGCCATGGCGATCAACGGGTTGGCGAGGATGTTGGCCATCACCAGGTCAAAGGGTGCGCGACGGCCTACCTGCGGCGCGGCATAACCGTCGCCCGCCTGGAGCAGGATGCGCGCGGCGCAGCCGTTGCCGATGGCCGCTTCACGCGCGAACTCCACCGATGCCTCGTCGATGTCGACCGCCAGCACGGTGCAGTCGTAGAGCTTGACCGCGGCGATGGCGAGAATTCCCGAACCACAACCCATGTCGAGCGCCTGGGTGGGCGCCTTGCCCTCCTTGCCCAGGCGGGCGAGCGCGAGAAGGCAGCCTTCGGTGGTGGCGTGTTCGCCCGAGCCGAAGGCGATACCGGCATCGATCAGCAGCGGAATACGCGTCTCGTCGGGCGGTGCCACATGGCCGCCATGGACCCAGAAGGGACCGATCGGCAGGGGCGGGAAAGCGCGCACCGTCTCGGCGATCCAGTCCTTGTCCTCGACGGCGGCCAGCGACAGGGCAGGGGCCGTGCCGCCCAGGGTCTGGGCGAGGCTCGCCGACAGTTCCTCGACGCTGGGCTGCCCCTCGAACAGGGCGGTCATGGTCCATGCGCCGCCCTCCTCGATCTCGAAGCTCGCCACGGAGAGCGCACCGGCCGCCTCGAAGGCGGAATCGACCGTGGGGACGGCTGCGGCGTCGAGCGTCAGGCTCACTTCCCAGATGCCGTCGTTCTTCTCGCTCATGTCGGGTTCCAACTATCGATACCTCTGGTTCTTTCCCTTCCCCGCCAGGGGGCAAGGGACGGAGGTAGCCGCCTCACGCCGGTTTCACGAAATCGGCCAGCACCTTCTTGCGACCGGCCTTGTCGAAGGCGATGTCGAGCTTGGAGCCGTCGGTACCCTTGACCATGCCGTAGCCGAACTTCTCGTGGAACACCCGGTCGCCGGTCTGCGGCACGCCCTGGCCGCGCCCGACCGGGACATAGACCTCCTGGCCATCGCCGAAGCGCTGGCTGCGCGCCTCGATCACCCGGTGGTAGTTGCTCTGGCGGTTGCCGTAGGCCGGGCGCTTCATGGCGATCTGCCACAGGCTGCCCTCGTCCTGGACAAAGCCGTAGCCCGCCGCCTCGCCGCGTTCGACATGGTCGTCGGGCAGTTCGTCGATGAAGCGGCTGGGAATGTTGTTCTGCCACTGGCCGTGGACCGTGCGGTTGGCGGCATAGAGCACGAAGGCGCGTTTCCTGGCCCGCGTCAGGCCGACGTAGCCCAGGCGGCGCTCCTCCTCCAGGCCTTTGTAGCCGTTCTCGTCGATCGCCATCTGGTTGGGGAAGATGCCTTCCTCCCAGCCGGGCAGGAACACGGTGTCGAACTCCAGGCCCTTGGCGGCGTGGAGCGTCATCACATTGACCATGTCGTCGGCGCTGTTGTTGTCGATGTCCATGACCAGGCTGACGTGGTCGAGAAACTCGTCCAGGCTTTCGAACTCGGCCATCGCGCGCACGAGTTCCTTCAGGTTTTCCAGGCGGCCGGGGGCCTGCACCGACTTGTCGACCATCCACATGCCGGTGTAGCCGCTTTCGTCGAGCACGATCTCGGCCAGTTCCGAAGGCGGCAGGTGGCTTGCCTGCGCGCGCCAGCGGTGGATCGACTCCACGAATTCGCGCAGGCCCGCGCGGCGCTGGGGCGGCAGTTCGTCGGTGGTGACGATCTCCTCGGAGGCCGAGAGCAGCGACTGACCCCGTCCGCGCGCGATGGTGTAGAGCTGCTGCAGCGACTTGTCGCCCAGGCCCCGCTTGGGCGTGTTGACGATACGCTGGAAGGCCAGATCGTCGTCGCCCTGGCGGATCAGGCGGAAATAGGCCATGGCGTCGCGGATTTCCTGGCGCTCGTAGAAGCGCAGGCCGCCGATCACGCGATAGGGCACGCCGATGGTGATCAGCCGCTCCTCGAAGGCGCGGGTCTGGTAACCCGCGCGCACCAGGATCGCCATGCTGTCGAGCCGGGCATCCTTGCGCTGCAGGTCCTCGATGTGCTCGCCGACCGTGCGGGCCTCCTCGGCCTCGTCCCATACGCCCTGGATCTTTACGGGATCGCCCGCCTCGTCGTCCTTGGCCTCGGTCCAAAGGGTCTTGCCCAGACGGCCCTGATTGTGCGCGATCAGGCCGGAGGCTGCGCCCAGAATATTGGGTGTGGAGCGGTAGTTGCGCTCCAGACGGATCACCTTGGCGCCCGGGAAATCCTCCTCGAAGCGCAGGATGTTGCCGACCTCTGCGCCGCGCCAGCCGTAGATCGACTGGTCGTCGTCGCCGACGCAGCAGATGTTCTTGGACCCTTGAGCCAGCAGGCGCAGCCACAGGTACTGGCTGACGTTGGTGTCCTGGTACTCGTCGACCAGGATGTAGCGGAAGCGCCGGTGATAGTCGGCGAGCACATCAGGGTGCTTCATGAAGAGCTTCAGGTTGAGCAGCAGCAGGTCGCCGAAATCCGCGGCGTTCAGTTCGCCAAGGCGGGTCTGATAGTCGCGATAGAGGTCGAGCGCCTTGCCGTGGCCGAAGTCGCCGACCTCGGCCGTGGGCACCTGATCGGGCATCCAGCCCTTGTCCTTCCAGCGCGCGACGATGGTGGTCAGCATGCGGGCGGGCCAGCGTTTCTCGTCGATCCCGGCGGCCTCGATGATCTGCTTCATCAGGCGCAGCTGGTCGTCCTGGTCGATGATCGTGAAGTTGCTTTTCAAGCCCACAAGCTCGGCATGGCGGCGCAGGATGCGCGCGCCGATGGCGTGGAAGGTGCCAAGCCACATGCCGTCGGTTGGGCGGCCCATCAGGTGACCGATGCGCTCGCTCATCTCGCGCGCGGCCTTGTTGGTGAAGGTGACGGCGAGCATCTGGCCGGGTGCGGCGCGCCCGGTCGCCAGGATGTAGGCCAGGCGCACGGTCAGAACGCGGGTCTTGCCCGTGCCGGCGCCCGCGAGCACCAGCACGGGGCCGTCGGCGGCCTCCACGGCGGCGCGCTGGGCCTCGTTCAGACGGTCGAGCAGGTGGCTCGCCACGCTCGGCGGGGCGATGGTTTGGCTGGTCTCGTTCATGGTCGGGGCAACCTAGCACAAAACGTGACCATGACAGCCCCTCAGGTGCTCCCGCGCGCCTCCATACCGGCCTCGGCCAGCGCCCGGTTGTGGGCAAGGGTGAGATCGCGCTGCTTCAGGACGCCGGCGATGCGGTGGTCGTCCCTGGTGCGCACCACGGGCAGGAAGTCGTCGTCGCTGGCCGCCATGCATTCCAGCGCCATGTCGAGATCGTCCTCGGGCGTCACCACCACCGGTGCTGCGTGCATCAGGGCGCCCGCGCTGGCCTTGCGTTCGGCGTCGTCCTCCTCGCCGTAGAGCAGCGGGCGCAGGTCTTCCAGGGTCAGCACGCCGGTCAGCCGGTGCTCGCCGTCCAGCACCAGGAAGTTGCCGCGCGGATGCTGGCGCAGTTCGCGGCGGATGGCATCGCCGTCGGCCTCCTGGGGCAGGGTGACATAGGCGCTCGCCATGATGTCGCGCACCCGCTGGCCCTTCAGCAATTGCCGCGCCCTTCCCCCCGAAAGATCGATGCCGCGGTACTCCAGCACCCAGGTGAAAAAGGATCGGCCCACCACATGGTTGGTGATGAGAGAGGCGAGCGCCGCGCCGATCATCACGGCAATGGTCAGGTCGAAGTTGGCGGTGAGTTCGAAAACGATGAGGATGGTCGAGATCGGCGCGCCCAGCACCGCGCCCGCGACCGACGCCATGCCGACAATGGCGTAGGTCGATGCTGTGCTGGCGCCTTCCGGATGGACCGATGCGGCCACGATGCCGAAGGCGCCGCCGACCATGGCGCCGACAAACAGCGAAGGACTGAAGACGCCGCCGCCGAAGCCTGATCCAAGGGTCAGCGCCGTCGCCAGCGTCTTGGCCAGCGCCAGCGCCACGAGCAGGGAGAATGCAAGACCACCGCGCAAGGCAAGATCGGTCGCCTCGTATCCCACGCCCAGGACTTCGGGCAGGACGACGGCGATGGCGCCCACGCCCAGTCCGCCGATGGCCGGGGCGATGAGCGTCGGGATGCGCAGGGTGCGCACCGCATCGGCCACCGTGTAGATGCTCGCCATGAAGGCCCAGGCGACGCCGGCACTGAGCAGCCCGAGCAGGGCGAAGGCCGGCATCTCCCAGAAGGAGACGATGGCGTGGCTGGAGACATCGAAGGCGGGAAAGTCGCCGAAATGGATGCGCGTCACGATGGTGCCCATGACCGAGGCAAGCACGACGGGCGCAAAGGCGGTGAGGCCGTAATGGCCCACGACCACCTCCAGGGCAAAGAAGACGCCCGCGATGGGCGCATTGAACGAGGCCGCGATCCCGGCGGCGACGCCACAACCCAGCAGCGTCACCGTGGCGCTGCGCCGCAGGCCCATCGCCTGCCCCGTCACCGAGGCGATCGTGGCGCCCAGATGCACGACCGGCCCCTCGCGTCCCGCCGACGCGCCCGTGCCCAGGGATGCCGCCGAGCCGATGGCGGCGACGATGCCGTCGCGCAGGCGGATGCGCCCGCCCTTGAGCGCGGCGGCCTCGATGACATCGGCCACGGCATGGAAGCGGCGGTCGGGAACCAGGAAGTAGCGAAACAGGCCGACCAGCAGGCCGCCCAGCGCCGGGGCCAGCAGAACGTGCCACCAGGCCAGGCCGGCCGCAAAACTCGCCAGGTTCGCGGTGCTGGAGCCGTAGAAAACCTCCTGCACCGCGTCGATGGTCAGGCGAAAGGCGATGCCGCCGTAACCTGCTGCCAGCCCGATCAGGACGGCAAGCAGGGCAATGCGGGTCTGCTCGCCGCGCACAAGGCCGATCGTGCGATCCAGGATTCTCGTCATTGCCACCAGGCAGGTGTCTGGGTCCGTTGCGGACCACTATAGGTGCGCCGGACCCGTTCCCGGAAATGCTCTCTGCCCGGATCGTTCAATGTGCGTCGTCGTCGTTTCCGCCCGTTTCGGGCAGCGGCAGGCCGCTGGAGAGATAACGGGTGGGGTCCTCGTCAAATCCCCGGCCACCCGGCGTGCGCCGCCGCCTCGGGCGCCCGGGTTCCTTCGTCTGGCGTTGCTGCCGCCAGGTCTCCAGATCGATCACCTCACCCATGGTTCGTGTGGTCACCTCAGGTTTGTTACCATCCCGCCGCAATTTTAGAGTAACGGAACGCCGGGCGGTGCCAAAGCGTTCGCCCAACGTCTCCCGGAGGCTTTCTTGTGCGCAAGCTGATCTACGGATTCCTGGGCGTTCTGACCCTGGCTGTGGCCGCCGTGGTCATTCTTCTGCTGACGCTCGACCTCAACGGCTACAAGCCGGAGATCGAGGCCGAGCTGGAAGCCGCGACCGGCCGTGATGTCGTCATCGGCGGCGACATCCACTTCACGGTCCTGCCTGCCCTCGCCCTGGCGGTCGATGATCTGCGCATCGCGGGTCTGGCGGAAGGCAGCGGCGAGCCCCTGCTTTCCCTGCCGCGCGCCCAGGCGGTGGTCGCCCTGTTGCCGCTGTTTTCGGGTGAGGTGCAGATCGAGCGTATCCGGCTGGTCGATCCGATGGTGGTGCTTGAGCGCGGCGCGGACGGGCGCGGAAGCTGGGAATTCGCCACGGCAGGCGACGGCCAGCCGGGCGCCATGAGCGTCAGCATCGACAGCCTGGAGATCGAAGGCGGCACCGTGATCTGGCGCGGCGACGGCGGGGAGCAGCAGTTCAGCGATGTCACGCTCGCTGCCTCGGCGCTCAGCCTGGAGGGGCCGTTCGAAGCAACGGGCAGCTTCCTCCATGGCGCAACGTCGTGGACGATCTCGGCCGATGTCGGGCGCACGTCACGTCCACAGGTGCCGATCAATGTCACCCTGGGTTCCGACGGCGACCACTTCAACCTGGCCGGCAGTGTCGATTTTTCAGGAGCCATGCCGGCCTTTGGCGGCCAGATGCAGGTTGAGGGACAGACACTGGGCGCGGTTCTGGCCCTGACGGGCGTGGAAGCTGCAGGCCTGCCACAGGGGCTGCGGGATCAGCCGATCTCCCTGGATGCCGGTGTTTCGGTTTCTTCCGATGCCGTGATGCTGGCCGATGCCGCCCTGGTCCTGGGCGAGACGCGGGCCTTCGGCGAGGGCTCCCTGACCTTTGGGCAGCGCCCAGGCGCCGATATCGTTCTGGATGTCAGCCGGCTCGACCTCGATGCCCTGCTTGCGGAGGCTGCGTCCGGCGGTAATGCGACGGTGGATGAAATGCCGCCGTTCGCGTTGCCTCGGGACATCGATGTCGCGCTCGATATCTCGATCGATGCGGCAATCTATCGTGGCCAGGCTCTGCGCCAGGCCCATGTCATCGCGGTTCTTGAGGCCGGCACACTGGCTATCAGTCAGGCCAGCGGCCAGATGCCCGGTGGCACCGATGTGGCGCTTGCCGGGGTGGTGACCAATGAGGACGGCGTGGCGGTCCTGAGGGGGCCGCTGGAAGCCACCTCGGATAATCTGCGCGCTACCCTGGCCTGGCTTGGCGAGGATCTGGCCTGGGTTCCTGCCGATCGGCTGCGCCGGGTCGATGTGGTCGCCGATCTCGTGGTGCAGCCGGATGTTCTGGCCATGACCGGCATCGATCTGCGGTTCGACTCCAGCCGCCTGACCGGCAGTCTGGCGGCACGCCTGGACGGCCAGCAGGCGATCACGGCGCGTATCGTGCTGGATCGGATCAATCTCGATGCCTATCTGATCCCTTCCGTGCAGGAGGATACGGCAAGCGCAGACGGTGCCGCATTCACCATGCCTGTGCTGCCCGATCTCGACCTCGATCTCGACGCCCGCGTCGAACAGCTTACCTACAACGGTGTGGCGGTTGGCGGTGTGGTGGCCAAGGGCGTTCTGCGTGACGGCGCACTGGCCATCGACAGCCTGGGAGCCGCCGACATCGCCGGTGCGACGGTTCGCACCTCGGGTACGGTCGATCCCGGAGCGGGTCTTATCGACCTGAAGCTGGGCGTTCAGGCAGAGGATGCCGGTGACCTGATGCGCCTGCTCGGCATCACTCTGCCCATCGCGCCTTCGCGCCTGGGCCGCATCGAGCTCACGGGCGAGATCAGCGGTGGCACCGATCAGGCCCTGGTGCGTCAGCGGCTGGATACCGGGCTTGGCCAGGCCAGCATCGACGGCACGCTGCTTGATGTCCTGGGCTCGCCAGGTTTCGATGGCCGGATCGGATTGCGCGCGTCGAGCTACCGCGCCCTTGCCCAGGCCCTGGACCTGACTCTGCCCGAGATTGAGGATTCCGAGATTGCCTTCGCCGCCGATATCACGACCGACGGCGACATCCTCGACAGCAACGCGGTGCTCGAGGTGCTGGGGCTGACGGCGCGCTCGACAGGCAACGCCGAGGGTATCCAGGGTGATGCGTCCTACGACCTGCGGCTGGTCGCCGAGCACGGTGAACTCGCCGATCTGATGGCAGCCTTCGGCACGCCGAGCCAGGCGCAGCTTGGCGCCCTCAAGCTTGATCTCACGGCCAGCGGCGACATGGAGCGTGCCGATTTCACGCTCGCGCCCTCCACGCTGGGCAGCTCCAGCTTTCGCGGCACCATGGCACTCGACCTGACGGGAGAGCGCCCGGATGCGCAGGTTCGCCTGCAGGCCGGCAGCCTGGCCCTGGACCCGTTCCTTGCCCTTTCTTCGGGCGGCACCCTGGGCGATGTGACGCCGGACAGCGGCGAGCAGACGAACGGGGAGGCCGCCTCGGTGGGGCGCTGGTCGAGCGAGCCCATGGATCTGGCGCTGTTTGATGCGGTCGACGGCCGCCTGGAACTGACCGCGGAACAAGCTGGCCTCCAGGGTATGACCCTTTCCGGGCCGACCATCGTGGCGATCCTCAAGCAGGGAGCGTTGACCATTGAGCGCTTCGACGGCGGTCTGTTCGACGGGCGTGTTTCGATGACCGGGGAGGTCATCGCGGGCGTGCCGCATCGGGTGTCGCTGGATCTTGCTCTGGCCGATGCCGATGCGCGGCAGGTCCTGGGACACTTCGCCGACAGCGACCGTATCAGCGGACGCCTGTTTATCGATGCTACGGTTGAGACGGCCGGTCTGTCACAGCGCGACCTGATCCAGTCCCTTGCGGGAAGTGGCAAGCTTTCCCTGCGTGATGGCGCGGTCGAGGGCTTTGATCTTGGCGCGATCAGCGACCGTCTGGGCAATCTCGACGACGAGGCCGCGATCGTCACCATGCTGTTGGAGGCCAGCAGCGGTGGTGAGACCCCGATCCTGGCTGCCGATGGCACCTTCTCGATGCAGGATGGCGTTGCAACATCGGACGATCTCGCGGTCGTGCTGGAGGGCGGCAAGGCTGATTTCACCATGACCGCCGATCTGCCGCGCTGGTGGATCGATCTGGGCGGTGAGGCCCGCCTGAGCGCCCACCCCGCTGCGCCGACGATCCCTATCACGGTGCGGGGACCGATCGATGGCCCCACGCAAACCCTCGATACCTCAGCGCTGCAGTCCTTCCTTGCCGCACGTGCTGCCGAAACGGCACTGCGCAAGCTGGGTGGCGACAGCGAGGCCGCCGGTGCGGCAGGCGCCGTGCTGGACCTGCTGACCGGCAGCACGCCGGAGGCGCCGTCTGCCGGGAACCCGCCACCGGAAGCCACGCCACAAGAAGGGGCGCCTGCCGAGGATGCGCCGGATACGGCAGCGCCCGGGACGAGCGAGCCTGCGCCAGTGCCCGAGCAGAAGCCCGCGGTTGAGGGGGGCGGTAGCGGCGGCGGTAGCGGTTCGCTGCTCGATCTGCTGACGGGTGGGACGGCACCTGCCGCGCCCGAGCCTGAACAGCCGGCGCAGGACCAGCAGCCTTCGCAGGATACCGGCCTGAACGGCGACGCCCTGCTCCAGGACCTGCTGCAATCCCTGGGCAATTAGACGCCTCGCACGGATTTGATTGCCGCCCCGCCCTGCTTCGGGTTAACAAGTGCCTTCGTGAGACTGACAATCATTCGCACGTTCGACAGTAACGGGGAGACATCATGCGCAACAAACCTGCCGGCCTGGCTCTGGCTTTCATGCTCTCGACCTCACTCATCGTGTCGGCGCAGGCCGAGGAGGTGGTGAACATCTATTCGGCACGCCACTACGACAGCGACCAGCTTCTCTACGATGCCTTCGCAGAGGAGACGGGCATCACGGTCAACGTCATCGAGGACAAGGACGGTTCGCTGATCGAGCGGATCAAGGCCGAGGGCGAGAACAGCCCCGGCGACATCATGTTCACCGCCGATGCCGGCAACCTGTCGGACGCCGCCCAGCACGGCATCTTCCAGCCGGTCGAATCGGAAGTGCTCGAAAGCCGCATTCCCGAGAACCTTCGCGATCCCGAGGGCCTGTGGTTCGCGCTGACCAAGCGCGGCCGCGTGATCATGTACCGTGAGGCCGACGTCGATGTGACCGGCCTCACGCGCTACGAGGATCTCGCCGACCCCAAGTGGCAGGGCATGATCTGCATCCGCCCCTCCGGCAACGTCTACAACCAGTCGCTGGTCTCCTCCCTGATCGTCGCCGACGGTCCGGAGGCCACGGCCGAATGGGTCCAGGGCGTGGTTGCCAACTTCGCGCGTGAGCCCGAGGGCAACGATACCGCCCAGATCAAGGCCGTCGCGGCCGGCGAGTGCGACATCGCCGTCGCCAACACCTACTACCTCGCCCGCCTGATGCGTTCGGACGATCCGGCCGACGTCGCGGTCGCCGAGTCGATCGGCGTCATCATGCCCAACCAGGGCGATCGCGGCGTTCACATCAACGTCTCGGGCGCGGGTGTGCTGCTGCATGCCCCCAACCGCGACAATGCGGTGCTGTTCCTGGAGTTCCTGACCTCCGACGAGGCCCAGGAGATCTTCGCCATGGCCAACAACGAGTGGCCGGTGGTCGATGGCCTGGATCACGCCGAGGTGCTCGATACGCTCTACGGCGAATTCAAGGAGGATGATGTCAGCCCGGCCGAGTTCGGCCGCCATCGCAGCGAGGCGCTGACCCTGATGGAAGCCAACGGCTGGAAGTAACCTGCATTATCCGTCGTCTCGCGGCTCGGCATTGCCGGGCCGCGAGCGACCTATCTGACGCGAGAGCAGGATCACGGGAACGATGCCCACCGCCACGATCGCCAGCGCGGCGGTTGAAGCCTCGGCCAGGCGCTCGTCGGCGGCGAGCCGATAGACGCGAACCGCGAGCGTATCGAAGTTGAAGGGACGCACAATCAGCGTCGCCGGCAACTCCTTCATGACATCGACGAACATCAGCAGCGCGCCGGTCAGCAGGCTGCCGCGCAGCAGCGGCACATGGACGCGCCACAGGGTGGAACCCAGGCCGTGGCCCAGGGTGCGCGATGCCCCGTCCATGGAGGGTGTGATCTTGGATAGGCCGGCATCGACCGCGTTATAGGCCACGGCCAGGAAACGCACGACATAGGCAAAGAGCAGGGCGGCGATCGAGCCGGTCAACAGCAGGCCCGTCGAGATGCCGAAAGTATCGCGCATGAAGGCATCAAGCGTGTTGTCGAACCAGGCCAGCGGGATCAGCACGCCCACGGCGATCACCGAACCGGGGATGGCATATCCCATGGAGGCAAAACGCGCCGCCTGGCGTGCCAGGGGGCCGGCCGCCATGCGCGCGCCATAACCCAGCGCCAGCGCCGCGCCGATGCCGAGCACGGCGGCCAGGGCGGCAACCGTGAACGAATTGGCGGCATATCCCAGGAAGGCCGTGCCCAGCAGCGGGTCGCCGCGCGTGATCGCCAGATCCAGCAACAGAGCACCGGGCAGGGCAAAGCCGCAAATCACCGGGAGCAGGCAGGCGGCGACGGCGAGCAGAGCCTTGCCGCCGCGAAGCGGGTAGGTGGGCAGCGGCACGAAGCGGGCGCTCCCGCCCTGGAAACGGGCGCTTCCGCGGCTGCCGCGCTCCAGCGCCAACACGGCGACGACAAAGACCATCAGCATGGTGGCAAGCTGGGCCGCCACCTCGGGCGAGCCGCGCAGGAACCAGGTGCGGTAGATGCCGGTGGTGAAGGTGCGAACGCCGAAGAAATCGACCGTACCGAAATCCGCCAGAGTCTCCATCAGGGCGAGCGCCAGGCCGGCGGCGATGCCCGGCCGCGCCATCGGCAGGGCGACCCGGAAGAAGCTGCGCCAGGGGCCGTGGCCCAGGGTGCGGGCCACCTCCAGCGCGGCGACCGACTGGTTGAGGAAGGCGTTGCGCGCCAACAGGTAGACATAAGGGTAGAGCACCAGCACCAGCATGGCGACCGCGCCCGCCACCGAGCGGATGTCGGGGAACCAGTAGTCGTGTCGGGTCCAGCCGAAGGCATCGCGCAGCGCGGTCTGCACCGGCCCGGCGTAGTCGAGCAGGTCGGTATAGACATAGGCCAGCACATAGGCCGGCACGGCAAAGGGCAGCAGCAGCGCCCATTCCAGGATGCCGCGACCGGGAAAGCGGCACATGGTGACGAGCCATGCCGCGCCCGTGCCGATGGCGCCGGCACCCAGGCCGACGCCGGCCATCAGGATCACGGTGTTGACCAGATAGTCGGCCAGCACCGTGCCGACCAGGTCGCCCCAGACATCGCCGGTGTCGACGAAGACATTGGCGACCACCGACAGGATCGGCAGGGCCACCAGCGCGGCGACCAGCAGGGTCAGCGCGGTCAGCGGCCAGGTACGCCCGCTGGCCGCCCGTGGTCGGGCGCTGTGGGCGACGGGCGATCCGGCCTCGGTCATGGCGCCGGCCGGCTCAACCGGCCGGGTGGACCATGTCTTCGGGGCGCACGAAGCGATCGAACTCCTCGGCGGTCAGCAGGCCCAGGGCGAGCACGGCTTCCTTCAGGGTGGTGCCTTCCTGGTGCGCCTTCTTGGCCGCCTTGGCGGCGTTGTCGTAGCCGATGTGCGGGTTGAGCGCGGTCACCAGCATCAGCGAGCGGCCCATCAGGTCGGCGATGCGGTCGGTGTTGGCCTCGATACCCACGACGCAGTTGTCGGCAAAGCTCATGCAGGCATCGCCCAGCAGGCGGATCGAGCGCAGCACGTTGTAGACCATCACCGGCTTGAAGACGTTGAGCTCGAAATGGCCCTGGGCGCCGGCCACCGTGACGGCGACGTTGTTGCCCATCACCTCGGCGCAGACCATGGTCATGGCCTCGCACTGGGTCGGGTTGACCTTGCCCGGCATGATCGAGCTGCCCGGTTCGTTGGCCGGCAGGTTCAGTTCGCCGATGCCGCTGCGCGGGCCCGAGCCCAGCAGGCGGATGTCGTTGGCGATCTTGTTGAGGCTGACCGCCAGCACATTGGCAGCGCCTGAGACTTCGACCATGGCGTCATGGGCGGCCAGCGCCTCGAACTTGTTGTCGGCGGTGACGAAGGGCAGGCCGGTGAGCTCGGCGACGGCCGCGGCGAACTCCTCATCGAACCCCTTGGGACTGTTGAGCCCGGTGCCCACGGCCGTGCCGCCCATGGCCAGGCGATGCAGGCGGGGCAGGGTGTCCCTGATGCGCGCAATGCCAAGTTCGACCTGCTTGGCGTAGCCCGAGAACTCCTGGCCCAGGGTGAGCGGCGTGGCGTCCTGCAGATGGGTGCGGCCGATCTTGATGATCTCGGCGAAGGCCTTGGCCTTGTCGTCCAGCGCCTTGTGCAGGTGGGTCAGGGCGGGCAGCAGGTGGCGGTCGATCTCGACGGCGACGGCGATGTGCATGGCCGTGGGGAAGCTGTCGTTGGACGACTGGCTCATGTTGACGTGGTCGTTGGGATGGACCGGCTTCTTGGAGCCGATCTCGCCACCCATGATCTCGATGGCCCGGTTGGAGACGACCTCGTTGACGTTCATGTTGGTCTGGGTGCCCGAACCGGTCTGCCAGACGACCAGCGGGAAATGATCCTCCAGCTTGCCCGCGATCACCTCGTCGGCGGCCTGCTGGATCGCCTTGGAAAGATCGCCCTTGAGGCGGCCGTGGCTCTCGTTGACCCGCGCGGCGGCCTTCTTGACCGTGCCGTAGGCCGCGATCAGCGGCTGGGGCATGCGCTCGCCGCCGATCTTGAAATTCTGCAGCGAACGCTGCGTCTGGGCGCCCCAGTAGCGGTCGGAGGGAACCTCCATCTCGCCCAGGGAATCGGTCTCGATGCGAAACTTGCCGGTGGCGGCCATGGCTATCCTCAAGGTCCGGGGATCATTGCGCCCTGCCTATCACATCACGGTGGTGCAAGGGGAGGGGATCAGCGTTTGCGTCGTTTGGCCCGCGCCCGCCTGGCGGCGCGCAGGGCGGCTTCGGCCCAGTCGATCAGGCGCGCGCGGTCGGCCCAGACCTCGTCGGGCACCGACAGGAAGGAGAGTTCCACCGGCTTGCCCTGGCGCTGATAGACGAAGGGCCGGGCGCCGCCTTCCTCGAACATGGCGCGGGTCTCGGGGTCACTTTTCAGCCACAGGGTCTGCTGGAAGGTGAGCGCAACCATGGCGTCGTCGAGAAAGATGCCGTGGCCGCCGAACATGCGGCGCGCCACCACGGGCCCCAGCGGCATGAGGGCATCGACGGCGCGGGCGGCGAAGTCGGCCTTACTTTTTGCGGAAGCGGTCGAGCGTAACGACATTGTCGGATGCCGCGGTGGGCGGCGCCGCGTCGTCTTCGGTGGGCGCGATCTGTCCGGCCGGCTCGGGTGCTGCCTGACCGTCATCGCCGTCGCCGTCCTCGACCTGCGGACGGAACTGCAGGCCGAACTTGACGCTGGGATCGACAAAGGCGGTCACCGCGCCATAGGGCACGACCAGGATCTGGGGCGTCTGGTTGAAGGAAAGCCCGACGGAGAACCCGAAATCGTCGACCTTCAGGTCCCAATACTGGTGCTGCAGGACAATGGTGATCTCCTCGGGGTAGCGCGCCTTGAGATCGGCGCTGACCACGGCCCGGGGATGGTCGGTGCGGAAGGTGATGTAGAAATGATGGTCGCCGGGCAGGCCGAACTGTTCGGCATGGCGCAGGGCCTTGACCATGACGCCGCGCAGGGCCTCGTCAACCATGTGGTCGTAGAACAGTTCGTTGTCGGCCATGCGCTGTCCTGCCCCTTGCGGACCGGAAATGAGTGGAGGGCTTCTGTTGCCCGGTGCCCTCCGAACCGCGCTTATCGCTACTTACGCAGCGACAGCGTACGCCTCATTGTCGTTGGCGTTTGTCATTGACCCGATAACGGCGGAATCATACCGGGCAAAAACCACGTCTTTACCGTGCACGTCGAGCCTGGTTCGCCCCCCAAGAGAGAAATGGTGGAGGCGGCGGGTACTGCCCCCGCGTCCGCAACACTTATTTCACGTGGCGTTTATCGCCATAGTCCGGCGAGCCGAACACTGCAGATATAGGCGATCCTGACGGGATTTCCAACGTGCTTGGCCGCAGGGCAGGCCGTCGGTATGGTGCGCCAATCACTCTCCAGACCGACCGGAAGCCACCGGAATGCCGCTGACAGCCGAACAGGCCGCCGATATCGACGCCCAGCGCGCCCAGAGCGCGCCCACCAGGCGCGCCGTTTCGCCCGAGCTGGAAGAGATTCTCTACGAGGCCCTGCCCGTGCTCGACCACGGTTTCGTCCGGGTGGTCGACTACATGGGCAACGATGAGGCGATCGTGCAGTCGGCGCGGGTTTCCTATGGCCGCGGCACCAAGTCGGTGAGGAACGATGCCGGGCTGATCGGTTATCTGATGCGCCACCGCCACTCGACCCCCTTCGAGATGTGCGAGATCAAGTACCATGTGAAGCTGCCGGTGTTCGTGGCGCGCCAGTGGATCCGTCACCGCACGGCCAACGTGAACGAGTATTCCGCGCGTTACTCCATCCTCGACCGGGAATTCTACATTCCCGCTCCCGCCCAGCTTGCCGCGCAGTCGACCGCCAACCGCCAGGGTCGCGGTGACGTGCTGGAGGGCGAGGAAGCCGCATGGGTGCTCGATACCCTGCGGCGCGACGCCGAGACCGCCTACGACCACTATGAGACTATGCTGAACGAGGGTGAGGGCGCCGATCCCGATCGCGCCGGTCTGGCGCGCGAACTCGCGCGCATGAACCTGCCGCTCAACATTTACACCCAGTGGTACTGGAAGGTGGATCTCCACAACCTGTTCCACTTCCTCTCGCTGCGCGCCGATCCCCACGCCCAGTACGAGATCCGTGTCTATGCCGACGCCATGCTCGAAACGGTGAAGCGCTGGGTGCCGCTGGCCTATGACGCCTTCATGGAAAACCGCATGGGTGGGGCCTCAATGACCGCCGGGCAGATCGCCGTGCTGCAACGCATGCTGGCCGGCGAAGAAGTGACCAGGGAATCGAGCGGATTGTCCGCGCGGGTGTGGGACGAACTCCAGGCGGTAATACGGACGTGAGCGAACTCAAGCGTTACGGCCACGAGAACCTTCGTGCCGCCATCGCCGCCGTCTTTCGCGCGGGCAAGGCCGACGACGCCACCGCCAGCGCCGTCGGCGACATGCTGGTCGAGGCCAATCTCTCGGGCCATGACAGCCACGGTATCCAGATGGTCAGCTACTACGTCGACTGCCTCAACAACGGCACGCTCGATCCCGCCGCCCGGGCTGAACTGGTGCTCGACGGTGGCGCCGTGCTCCGTTTCGACGGTCACATGGGTTTTGGCGCCGTGGTCGGCGCGGCGACCATGGCCGCGGGTATCGAACGGGCGAAGGCGCACGGGATTGCGCTGGTCGCCACGGCCAACAGCCATCACCTGGGACGGATCGGCCACTGGGCCGAGGCCTGTCTGCTCGAGGGCCTGGTCTCGCTGCATTTCGTGAACGTCCACGGCCACCAGCCGCTGGTCGCCCCATGGGGCGGCATGCGCGCGCGCATGGGAACCAACCCGTTCTGCGCCGGGGTGCCCGCGACCGACCGCAACCCGCCCTTCATTCTGGATTTCGCGACCAGCAAGATCGCCTTCGGCAAGGTCCATGTCGCCAACGACAAGGGCGTTCCCCTACCGGCGGGCGCCATGATCGATACCGATGGGGTGCCCACACTGGAACCGGGGACCATGATTCCCGACGCCACCGGCGGGTCGCTCTTGACCATGGGCGAACACAAGGGTTTCGGCCTCTCCATCCTTTGCGAGCTGCTGGGCGGGGCGCTGACCGGCAGTGGCGCCAACCGGCCCGAGCGGATCACCCAGGAAACCACCACCAACGGCATGCTTTCGATCATTATCGATCCCGCGGCGCTGGGCGACCTCGCCGGCCTGCGCGAGGAGATCGATGCGCTCTACGGCTGGGTTGTCTCCGCGCCACCCGCGCCGGGGGAAGAGAGCGTCATCCTGGCCGGGGAGCCGGAGCGCCGCGCCCGCGCCGAGCGCCTTGAGCACGGCGTCCCTCTGGCGGACCAGGCATGGGCGAACTTCATTGCCGCCGGCGGGCGCGTGGGTGTTGCCGCCGACACTCTGGAATCGCTCGCGCGTGCGTGATCGCGATCACCCTTGCTCAAGCCGCCGTTGCCCGATTTTTCAAGCTGGGGAAGAATGGCGCCGGATCTTCGCTTGAGGGGAAGAGGGATGAAGAAGTTCGTTGGCCTGTTGGCCCTGGCGACCGTCGTTTCGGCGTTTGCCTTCACGTCGCGTCCGGCATCGGCCGACTTTACCGTTTGCAGCCAGTACCGCGAGATCATCTATGTGGCCTATGGCTACTACGACGGCTCCGACTATCTGTCGGAAGGCTGGTGGAGTGTCGATCCCGGCCAGTGCACGGTGGTCTATCAGGGGCCGCTGCCCCAGCGCTTCATGTATCTCTACGGCGAGAATGATGACGCCTCGACGGTCTGGGTCGGCACCCAGCCCTTCTGCATAGAGCCCAACAACGGTTTCACGATCTACGGCAACTACGGTTGCAGCGTGAACTTCATCGAGATCGACACCGGCAACACGTCGGACTGGACCCACACCCTGACTCCCTGACGGGGATTCAGTTCAGGGTCCGGGCCAGGCGCAGGGCGTCAAGCACGGCATTGTGGATGTTGCGGCTGGCGACGGCGTCGCCGATGCGGTGCAGGGAAAATCCTTCGCCGGTGGGCTGTGCCTTGCAGGCGAGCAGGGCGTCGATGTCGGTAACACCGTCGTTGGACGAGGCCGGCGCCAGTTCGTGAAAGATCGCGTCGGCGGGCAGGGTGCCGTGTTCCACGACCACCTGTGCCGCCTTCCGGGTTTCCTCCTGGCCCGTCACCTCGTTGGCGAAGGTCGCGGCCAGCCGGTTGCCCTCGCGCGCGACACGTACCAGGCGCTGGTCGAAAGCCACGGGAAAGCCCAGTTCGTAGGCGCGTTTCTTCCAGATCACCCGCTCGGCATAGGTCATCTCGGCCGAGAGCTGGTCGTCGATGGTGGCAAAGGCCAGCGAACGACCGGCCGCCGCAATGGCCTCGGCCGCGGTGATGGCGCCATGGCGACCGCTGCCGTCCCAGACGATGACGTCCTCACCAGGGGGCACCGCCCCTGCGATGATGTCCCAGGCGCTGGTGACGTGTTCGGCGCCCTCGATCCAGTCGAGGTCCGGCACGCCCCCGGTGGCGACGATGACGTGGTCGGGTTCGAGGGCCATGACATCGCCGGTCTCGACAAAGCGGTTGAGATGGAGGGTCACGCCCAGGCGCTCCAGTTCCGCCACGCGCCAGTCGATCAGGCCCACGATGTCGCGTCGCCAACTTGCCCGCGCCGCCAGCAGCACCTGGCCGCCGGGCCGTTCGGCCGCCTCGAAGACCGTCACATCGTGGCCGCGCTCGGCTGCAACCCGCGCGGCCTCCAGCCCGGCGGGACCGGCGCCGATCACCACGACCTTGCGCGCGGGACCATCGGTGCGGGGGATGGCGTGGGGCAGGGTTGTTTCCCGTCCGGTGGAGGGATTGTGCACACAGGAGGGGCGCGCGGTGCCCTGGCAATGGGTTGCGCCGACGCAGGGCCGAATCTGTTCTTCCTCGCCGCGCATCAGCTTGGCCACCAGATGGGGCTCGGTGATCTGGGCCCGGGTCATGGCGACCATGTCGAGCAGACCCTCACGGATGGCGTGGCGGGCTGTCGCCAGGTCGGCGATGCGCGCGGCATGGAAGACCGGGAGGCCGACCTCGCGCTTGAAGGCGCCGGCCTTGTCGAGCCATGGCCCCATGGGCGAGGCCATGCCCGGCATGTTGTCGACCGACAGCCCGATTGCCGTGTCCATGCGCCCGTAGATGGCGTTGAAGAAGTCGAGCAGGCCTTCGCGCTCGAAGATTGCGGCGATCGCGACGCAATCCTTGAAGGTGAGGCCGCCTTCCTGGCCTTCGTCCACCGGCAGGCGCATGCCGACCAGGAAGTTCTCGCCCACCCGCTTGCGGATTGCCTCATGCACCTCCAGGCCGAAGCGGACGCGGTTCTCCAGGCTGCCGCCATAGGCGTCGCTGCGCCGGTTCATGACGGGCGAGAAGAACTGGCCGATCAGGTGACCACCAGCCAGGGTCTCCAGACCGTCCAGCCCGCCTTCCTTGCAGCGTGCGGCGGCGTCGGCATAGGCCGCGACGACGCGGGCAATGTCGTGGCGGTCCATCTCCTTGGGAAAGCTGCGGTGCAGGGTCTCGCGAATCGGCGAGGGGCTGATCGTGGGCAGGTGATCGCCGATGGTGGCATCGCCGCGGCGCCCCAGATGGGTGATCTGCACCATCAGCGCCGCGCCCTGGCCGTGGACCCGACGCGCGAAGTTCTGGAAGTGCGGGATGATGGCGTCGGTGCCGACGTTGAGCTGGCGGAAGACGTTGGGCGAATCGGGCGCGATGTTGCTCG
The DNA here is from genome assembly GCA_937880925.1 of uncultured Rhodospirillaceae bacterium. Lineage (GTDB taxonomy): Bacteria > Pseudomonadota > Alphaproteobacteria > SP197 > SP197 > CALGGB01. Next base: position 41,602 of record CALGGB010000136.1, read on the forward strand.
AGCCGCCGAACATGGTGAGCGCCAAGCCGCCCTTGGCCTTTTCCTCGTGATAGGCCTGATAGCGTTCCAGCGGCAGGCCGCCCTCCTCCAGACCGCAGGCATGGCTGGTGCTCATGATGCGGTTCTTCAGGGTCAGGTGGCCCAGGCGCAGGGGCTGGAGCAGGGGATCGGAGGAGGGGGCGGTCATGGTTTCTCGCTGGCGGCGGTTGTCGCGCACAGCGTGGAGATCAAACTCTCCGTTGTCATCCCGGACAAGCGTCGCAGGCGCGCCGATCCGGGACCCATGCCGGAGCATCTCCAAAAGGACGGGGTCTGTGACAAGCGTTCCGGCATGGGTCCCGGCTCTCCGCCCTTCGGGCGGAGCCTGCCCCGCACGCGATGCGGGGGCCGGGATGACGACTATAAATTTGGGTGGAGTTACTCCACCACGAACTTCGGCGTGGCGCGCTTGGGCGCTGCGAGCTGGTCGAGGATGGCGCGGGCGATGTTGCGGTAGGATTCGGCATGGGGTCCGTCGGGCTCGGAAGCCACGATAGGGTTGCCGCCGTCGCTGGTTTCGCGGATCGCGATGTCGAGCGGGATTTCGCCCAGGAACGGCACGCCCAGCTTGTCGGCCTCCTGGCGCGCGCCGCCGTGGGCGAACACTTCCGTGCGGCCGCCGCAGTGCGGGCAGACGAAATAGCTCATGTTCTCGACGATGCCGAAGATCGGCACATCGACCTTTTTGAACATGTTGAGGCCCTTGCGGGCATCGATCAGCGACAGGTCCTGGGGCGTGGAGACGATGACCGCGCCCGACAGCGGCGTGCGCTGGGTCAGGGTGAGCTGGGCATCGCCCGTGCCCGGCGGCATGTCGACGATCATGACGTCGATCTCGCCCCAGGCGACCTGGCGCAGCATCTGTTCCAGCGCGCTCTGGACCATCGGCCCGCGCCAGACCATGGGCTGGTCTTCCTCGATCAGCAGGCCGATCGACATCGCCTTGATGCCGAAGGCCTCCTTGGGCCAGAGCATCCTGCCGTCGGTTTCCGGCTTGCCCTTGAGCGCCAGCAGACGGGGTACGGAGGGGCCGTAGATGTCGGCATCGAGCAGGGCGACCTTCTGGCCCAGGCTGGAAAGCGCCAGCGCAATGTTGACCGCGGTGGTCGATTTGCCGACGCCGCCCTTGCCGGAGGCGACCGCCACGATGGCGGCGACCCCGGGAATCGGATCGGTGCCGGCGCGCTCACCGCCGCCGCCGCGCGGGGCAGGATGGGCGTGGCCGTGATCGTGGCCGCCGGCCTTGGGCGCGGGGGCCGAGCCAGCCGCATGATGGGCGGTCAGCACGGCAGTGACCGAAAGCACGCCGGGCAGCGCGGCCACGGCAGCTTCGGCGGCCTTGCGCACAGGCTCCATGGCCGCCCCCCGGTCGGGATCGACCTCCAGGGCAAAACCGACATTGCCGTCCTTGACCACCAGGCCCGAAACCATGTCGCTCTCGACGCCGGACACGCCTGCCAGGGCGGCGCGTACCTCGTCTTCAGTGACCCTTGCCATGATGGAAACTCCTGGAATTCTTGGGAATACGGCCATCGGGCCGCGTTGCGGGTGCGTGCGCCATGACATATAAGCCTTGATCTCGGCTCGGCAAGCCACACCTAAGCGGAACGAGACGTCGGGTGGCAGGCGTCGCGACCCATGGGAAAGCGAGTTTCATGCCCTGGAACAACAATGACGGAGGCGGGGGCTGGCAAGGCCCCGGCAACAACAATGGCGGACCGTGGGGCCGTGGTCCCGGCGGCGGCTCCGGCGGTGGTGGTGGCGGTGGCCAGCCCCCCGATCTGGAAGCGCTGATCCGCCGTCTCCAGGAGCGTGGCCGTGGCATTGTGCCCGGCGGCTTCGGCAGCGGCCGTGTCATAGCGCTGATCGCCGTGGTGCTGATCGCGATCTGGTTTGGTTCGGGCTTCTATCAGGTGCAGTCCAACGAGCAGGGCGTGGAACTGGTCTTCGGCAAGTGGGTCGCCACCACCGAGGAAGGCCTCAACTACAACTGGCCCACCCCCATCGGCCAGGTGTTCACGCCCACGGTCGATCAGGTCGAGCAGTTCGAGGTCGGCGCTACCGCCAGCCAGAGCCTGATGCTGACGGGTGATGAGAACATCATCGACGTTGAATTTGTCGTGAAGTGGCAGATCGCCGATGCCGGCATGTTCCTCTTCAATGTGAAGGATCCCGAGGCGGTCACGTTGGCTGCCGCCGAAAGCGCGATGCGCCAGGTGATCGGCCGCACGGCATTGGCCACGGCGCTTGCCGAAGGGCGCAGCGAGGTCGAGCAGAGGACCCGCGGGCTCATGCAGCAGATGCTTGATGACTACGGCGCCGGTGTGCGCATCCGCGAAGTTCAGCTTCAGAACGTCGATCCGCCCGCAGCGGTGATCGATGCCTTCCGCGACGTTCAGGCCGCACGCGCCGACCAGGAGCGCCTGGTCAACGAGGCACAGGCCTATCAGAACCAGATCGTTCCGGTTGCACGAGGCGATTCCCAGCGCCTGCTGCAGGAGGCCGAGGCCTACAAGGAGCAGGTGATCAACGATGCCGAGGGTGACGCCGCGCGCTTCCTGTCGGTTTACAACGAGTACATCCAGGCCAAGGACGTCACAGAGCGGCGCCTCTATCTGGAGACCATGGAAGAGGTCCTGAACGGCATGAACAAGATGATCATCGACACCAACGTTGGTGGCGATGGCGGCATCGTGCCCTATCTGCCGCTGGATCAGTTACAGCGCGGCGGCAACATGGGGAGCGGCCAATGAACATTCGTCGCTTCATCATTCTTGTCCTCGTCGGCCTTGTCCTGATCGGCGCGGCGATGTCGATGTTCACCATCAACCAGCGCGAGCAGGGCCTCGTGCTCCAGTTCGGCGCCTACAAATACTCCGTCACCGAGCCGGGACTGCACTTCAAGTTCCCCTGGCGCAGCGTGGCGCTCTACGAGAAGCGCGTCATGCAGGTCGACGGCAGCCCGGAACAGGTGACGGCTTCTGACCAGAAGCGCCTGGTCGTGGATGCCTATGCGCTCTATCGCATCGTCGATCCTCTCGCCTTCCGCAATGCCGCGGGCACCGTGGCGCGCGCCGAAAGCCTGATCCAGGCGGCGCTGAACGCAAGCCTGCGTTCGGCGATCGGCCGGGTGCCCCTTGTCGATGTGGTCTCTGGCGAACGCCAGGCGTTGATGGACCAGGTGCGTTCGGCCATGAACGGCGAGATCGTGCTGGAAGGCAGCGGTGGCGAAAACGAACAGTCCGTCGATGGCCTGGGCGTCGAAATCGTCGATGTGCGGATCAAGCGCACCGACCTGCCGACCGAGAACAGCGAGGCGATCTACAGCCGCATGCAGACCGAGCGTCAGCGTGAGGCCTCCGAGATCCGCGCCCAGGGTGAGGAGCAGTCGCTGCGCATCCGCGCCGAGGCAGACCGCACCCGTACGGTGCTCATCTCGCAGGCCCGCCGCCAGTCGGAAATCCTGCGAGGCGAGGGCGATGCCGAGGTTGTGCGCATCTTCGCCGAATCCTTCGGCCGCGACATCGAGTTCTTCACGTTCTACCGCACCATGCAGGCCTACCGGAACGCGCTCAACGGCGACGACACCACGATCGTGATGTCGCCCGACGGTGATTTCCTGCGCTATCTCAACTCCTTCCAGGGGCTGGGCACGGGCGACGAGGCGTATCAGGCAGGGCAGTGAACC
>CALGGB010000137.1 GCA_937880925.1 uncultured Rhodospirillaceae bacterium
AGAACCACGAGTATCGTGTGGGCATGACGCCCGCGAGCGTTCGGGAACTGATCCACCACGGCCACAAGGTGATGGTTCAGAAGAGCGCGGGCCGTGAAATCGGCCTGGATGACAAGATGTACATCAAGGCGGGTGCGGAGATCATTGACACGCCCGAGGAGATCTTCGCCAAGGCGGAGATGATCGTGAAGGTCAAGGAGCCCCAGCCCAACGAGTGCCGCATGCTGCGGCCCGGCCAGCTTCTGTTCACCTACCTGCACCTGGCGCCCGACCCCGAGCAGACCCGTCTGCTCATGGAATCGGGTTGCACGGCGATCGCCTACGAAACCGTGACCGATGCCCATGGCGGCCTGCCCCTGCTGGCGCCCATGAGCGAGGTTGCCGGACGCATGTCGATCCAGGCCGGTGCCCATTGCCTCGAGAAGGCCCAGAAGGGCTCCGGGGTGCTGCTGGGCGGTGTGCCGGGCGTTGCTCCGGGCAAGGTTGTTGTGATCGGCGGCGGTGTCGTCGGCACCCATGCCGCGCGCATGGCCGTGGGCCTGGGCGCAAACGTCACCATCTTCGACCGCTCCCTGCCCCGCCTGCGCCAGCTCGATGACCTGTTCGAGGGTCGCGCCAAGATCCTCTATTCGACCGTCGATGCGGTCGAGGAGTATGTCCTGGACGCCGATCTGGTGATCGGCGCGGTGCTGGTGCCCGGCGCCGCCGCGCCCAAGCTGGTGACCGATGCCCAGATCCGCCGCATGCGCCGCGGTTCGGTTCTGGTCGACGTCGCCATCGACCAGGGCGGTTGCTTCGAGACCAGCCACGCCACGACCCATGCCAAGCCGACCTACCGGGTGCACGGCGTTGTCCACTACTGCGTCGCCAACATGCCCGGCGGCGTGGCGCGGACCTCGACCTTCGCGCTCAACAACGCGACCCTGCCGTTTGCCGTCCAGCTTGCCGACAAGGGCTGGAAGAAGGCCTGCGCGGACAATCCCCACCTCAAGGAGGGGCTCAACGTGCACGCGGGTCAGGTGACCTACAAGGCGGTCGCCGAGGCTCTGAACTACAACTACGTGTCCGCCGACAAGGCCATCGCCGCCTGAGCGGCAAGCCACCGGGCTGAAACGAGAAGGGGGCGCCCGCGAGGGCGCCCCTTTTTGTCTTCAGCCTGCTCCGGCGACCCGATCGATCATCCGGCAGCAATCGGCGATCAGTCCAGGTGTCGCCTCCCTGCGCGCGGCGAAGTCGAGCCAGGCGGTGAGATCGGTCAGGCGCGCCAGCTCGGGCCAGTCGGCCGGCAGGGTGCCGCCGGCACTGCGGTAGCCGCCGTCGATGCCCGTCAGCCAGAGCGGATGATCGCCCGCGGGCGGGCGGATGGCGTTGCCCAGATCGAAGAAGGGCGTGCCGGCAAAGGCGAATTCCCAGTCGAGCAGGGCCGTGACCCGCCAGTAGCTGCCGGTATCGGCGACCAGGATGTTGGAACCGTTGGCATCTGAGTGGGCAAGACAGGGCAAGCCCTGCCAGCCATCGAGCCGCCCGGCCTGCTCGGCAAGCACGTCCTGCAGCCGCGCCAGGCGTGCCGCGCCCAGACGCTCGGCAACCAGGGGATCGGCGCTCATGGTCGCGGCAAAGGCCTTGAGCCCCTCCCCGCCCATGTCGAGCGGGGTGGCGACCCGAAGGGCATTGTCGAGGAAGCCGGTGTTGTCGAAGGCGACGGCGTGCACGCCCGCCAGCAGTTCGCCCACCGCATAGCCCAGATCGGCAAGCACCGAGTCGTCGGCGTCGGAAAGGGCGGTTTCCAGCATCACGCCCTCGACGAAGCCCAGCACCAGGAAGGGTGCGCCCAGGCGCATGTCCGAAGCTTCGGCATGGAGCAGGGGCGCCACCGGAATGCCGCGTTCCGCGGCAAGCCGCAGCAGGGCGGCTTCTCGTTCGATGGCGCCGGGATCGCGCTGTGCCAGGCGCAGCACGACGCGGCCGGGCGGCCGGGCGAGATCGAGGCGGATGTTGGTGTTGGCAAGCCCCCCCGAGAGCATGGCGCTGCCGGTGACCGCCGCGCCGTCGAAGAGCTCGGCGGCCAGCCCCGCCAGGGCCTCCGGGGCAACCTCCAACGTGGCGCTGCCCCGTCCCCAGCCCTGGCGCAGGGAATCGCTCACGTCTTGGCGGGCGGCACCGCGCGGCGGCCCTTGATCAGGCGCATCAGGTTGTCATCGCGCCAGGATTCCAGCTCCGCCATGGGCATGTGGCCGAAACGCTCGGCGATGGAAGCCAGGGCCGAGGCCCTGCTCTCCTCGCTGCCCTGCCAGCCCCACATGTCGATGGCGTGGGCCAGGCCACCCTTGCCGCCTGCCAGATGGTTGGTCGAAAGCGAACCCAGGAACGGCCAGCGCAGGCCCGGCCCCTCGGTGATCGAAAGATCGATCGCCTCCCAGTCGCAGATGCCGTCTTCGACCAGGCGCAGGGCCTCCTCGAACACCACCATCTGGAAACGGTTGGCGATGTAACCCTCGATCTCCTTCTTGAGCACCACGGAGCGCTTGCCCACGGTCTCGTAGAAGTCGCGCGACCAGGCGATGGCTTCTTGCGAGGTCTTCTCTCCCGCGACCACCTCGACCAGGGGCATCAGGTAGGAAGGGGCGAAGGGATGGCCGATGACCACCCGCTCCGGGTGCTCGCACTGCGACTGCAGGTGGCTCGGCAGGAAGGCCGAGGACGAACTGGCGAGGATCGTGTCCGGCCGGGCGTGGCGGTCCATCTCGGCAAAGAGGCCGATCTTCAGGTCCTCGCGCTCGGGCGCGCTTTCCTGCACCAGGTCGGCATCGGCCACCGCTTCGGCGACGGAACCGGCGAAGCGGAACCGCCCCCGGTCCGCACCGTCGGCAAGACCCAGCCCCTCCAGATGGGGCCAGGCCTGGTCGATCACGCCCCGCGCCTTGGCCTCGGCATCGGGGCCGGGGTCGCTCATCACGACATCCTTTCCGTGGGCCAGGAAACACGCGGCCCAGCCCGCGCCGATGGTGCCGCCGCCGACACAGGCGATGGTCGCGACATCCTGGGGAGCAGGTTGTGCCATGGGATCAGGCCTTCTTCTTCGTGGTGGACTTCTTCGCCGCAGCCTTCTTCTTGGCGGCGGGCTTCTTGGCCGGGGCGGCCTTCTTGGCAGCTCCCGATTTCTTCGCCGGCACCGCCTTCAGCCCCTTCATGATGGCGAGCAGGTTGTCGTCGCGCCATGCCTCGAGCTCGGCCATATCCAGATGGCCATAGCGCCCGTCGATCGAGCCGATCAGCGCCTTCTTGGCCTTGGGCCCGCGCTTCCAGCCGAAGTGGTCGATCATGTGGCGGATACCGCCCTTGCCGCCGCCCAGATGGTAGCAGGTGCTCGGCCCGGCAAAGGCCCAGCGCATGCCGGGGCCATAGGCCACGGCCGTATCTATGTCGTCATAGGTGCAGATGCCCTGGTCGACCAGGGATGCGGCCTCCTCGAAAACGACATGCTGGATGCGGTTGGCGACGTAGGATTCGATCTCCTTGTTGAGCTTCATCGCCTTCTTGCCGATCGATTCGTAGAAGTCGAAGGCCCACTGCATCGCCTGCCTGGACGTCTTCTTGCCGCCCACGACCTCGACCAGAGGCACCAGATAGGACGGTGCAAAGGGATGGCCGATCACGACGCGGTCCGGATGCTTGCACCTGGACTGCAGGCGCGAGGGCAGGAAGGCCGAGGAGGAGCTGGCAAGGATGGTGTCGGGCCGGGCGTGGGCGTCCATCTCGGCGAACAGCGCGATCTTCAGGTCCTCGCGGTCGGGCGCGCTTTCCTGCACGAAATCGGCATCGGCCACGGCCTCGGCGACCGAGCCTGCGAAGCGGAAGCGTTTCTTGCTCGCACCCTTGGCCAGACCCAGCTTCTTCAGATAAGGCCAAGCCTGGTCGATGATGACGCGCGCCTTGGCCTCGGCATCGGGGCCGGGATCGCTCAGCACCACGTCCTTGCCCTGGGCCAGGAAATAGGCCGCCCATCCCGCCCCGATATAGCCGCCGCCGACACAGGCAATGGTCTTGGCGTTCTTTGCTGCAGGTCGCTTCATCGTCCCCTAGTCCCCTCGTTGGTGCGTGAGGACGCGGCCGACCGCGTCCTGCCATCCTTCATAAAGCGCCGTCCGGTCGGCGTCATCCATGGCCGGCTGCGCCACGACATCGGCGCGCCAGCGTTCTGCGATCTCATCGGTGCCGCCGAGCACGCCCGCCTGCAGGCCGGCAAGGCAGGCCGCACCCAAGGCGGAGGATTCCTCCAGCGCCGGACGCTCCACGGCAAGGCCCGTGAGATCGGCCAGGCGTTGCAGGAACCAGCGGTTGGCGGTCATGCCGCCATCGACGCGCAATACCGCCTGTGGCGCGCCATCGGCAGCCATGGCGCGGATCAGATCGTGGGTCTGGTGACACACGGCATCGAGCGCGGCACGCGCGATCTGGGCAATGCCGGTGTCGCGCGTCAGGCCGATCAGAGCACCGCGCGCATGAGGGTCCCAGTGCGGCGCGCCCAGGCCGGTGAAGGCCGGTACCATGTAGACGCCATCCTCGCCGGCATGGGTCGCAAGCTCCTCGGTCTCGGCGGCACTGCCGATCAGGCGCAAGGCATCGCGCAGCCACTGCACCGCCGCGCCGGCAACGAAAATGCTGCCTTCCAGGGCATAGGTCGGCGTGCCGTTGAGGCGATAGGCGACGGTCGAGAGCAGGCCGGCCCGTGATTGCGCGACACGCGTGCCGGTGTTGGCGATCATGAAACAGCCGGTGCCGTAGGTGCTTTTCGCCATGCCCGGCTCGAAGCAGGCCTGGCCGACGGTGGCGGCCTGCTGGTCGCCCGCGATACCGCCGATGGCGATGGTGCCGCCGAACAGCTCCGGCAGGGCCGTGCCGTAGTCATCGGCGCTGTCACGAACCTCCGGCAGCAGGGCGGCAGGCACGCGGAAAAAATCCAGAAGCTCGTCGTCCCAGGTCTGGCGGTGGATGTCGAAGACCAGACTGCGGCTGGCGTTGGTCGCGTCGGTCGCATGCACCTTGCCGCCGGTCAGGCGCCAGAGCAGGAAACTGTCGACCGTGCCGAAGGCCAGTTCCCCGCGCTCCGCCTGTTCGCGCGCACCCTCCACATGATCGAGAACCCAGGCGATCTTGGTCGCCGAGAAATAGGGATCGATCAGCAGGCCGGTGCGTTCGCGCACAAGGACGGCGGCATCCTCCTGGCGATGCCCGCGGCAGGTCTCGGCGGTGCGCCGGTCCTGCCAGACGATGGCGCGGTGGATCGGCTTGCCGGTG
>CALGGB010000138.1 GCA_937880925.1 uncultured Rhodospirillaceae bacterium
AAGTGGTGGGCGCGACAGGGATTGAACCTGTGACCCCTGCCGTGTGAAGGCAGTGCTCTCCCGCTGAGCTACGCGCCCCACTTTCGGGAAGGGGCGCATATAGGAACCGGGCCCCCTGGCTGTCAAGCGTGTGCGTGCGGGCCGGGCAGGCCGGACCCTGCCGGGGCCGGCCTGGAGCCCTGCCTCAACTGGCGTCGGCGGCTTCCTCAGGCTCAGGTGCGGCAAGCTGGAAGCGGTTGTCGATTTCGTCGCGGTGGTTCACAGCGACATAGTCCTCGCCCAGGCGATAAACCGCGCCGCAGGAAAATTCCGCGTCGTAATTGAAGCAGATCTCGTCGCCCTCGACCTTCCATTCGCCACGCCAGGAATGGCGCGTGGGATCGTCGGGCGGCCCGCCTGCGCCGGCGAGCTCGCCTGTGGGCTCGTAACTCTCGGTGAAGAGCTGCCAGGCGCCATCCTCGTAGTAACGCCCTTCAACGGTGTTGCCGCTGTAGAGATCGGCCAGCTCGCTGCCCGTGAGCATGCGTGCCTCCCCGGGCAGGTCGTCGAGCTCCGGGTTGCCGGCGAGTTCAAGCCAGATTGTCGGGCCTACGATGACGCAGAGCGCCCCGCCGATGACGACGGCGGGAACAGAGAGGCCAATGGTCATGTGCCACTGACCGTGAAAGGCGCAACGTATCGCAAAGAACGCGGACACGAGCGCCGCTGCGCCGAAGGTGCACAGCACGATGATTCCAATCCACATGGGCGCAACCTTAAGATGGCCCAGCCGGGATTTCCTGCTCGTGACGTTGCCAAAATCGACTCTGAACGTCATCGATGCCGGATCGGCGCCGGTTTTCTGCCCCTTGTCGCGGAAGGGGCGGCCGGTGCGGAAATGTACCGCCGCGCTCAGCCCTCCACCTGATAACCGAACTGGGCGCAGTAGGCGGGCAGGGGCTCGGGCTCCTGGTTGACCGCATCGTCGCGGGAGTTGCTGGGCCGTTCGCTGCGCGCCTGGCGCGAGGCGCATTCCTGCTCCTGGCGGATCAGCTCGTAGGAGATCGGGTAGTTGGGCACGGCCTGCTGGGTGGGCTCGCGGAAGGCGACCGACTGGGCGTAGGAGGAACCGTAGAGCTTGTTCATCGTATCGACGGCGAACAGCCTGGCGAGCTTCTGCTCCTCGTCATAGGGGTCGGCCAGCATCAGCATGATGATCGCCGCGACCAGCCCGCCCTGGCCGGCGAGCACGCCCTGGGCCTTGAAGCTGGTGTCCATGTTGCCGCTCGCCACGTCATAGACCTTCACCATGCCCACGACATAGGTCGTGCCGGAAACCAGGATGGTGCGCAGGGGATCGTAGAGGCGGATGCCCGAGACGGTAACCTCCAGCCGTTTTTCGGTGCCCACCTCGGAGAAACGATAGGCCTCGTTCTGGATGTTGACGCGCATCGCCTCGGGGAAGTTCGGGCTGCCGCCCTGCAGGCCGCTGGGCACGTTGACCACGACCTCGGTGATCTGGAAGTCGTCGGGCGGCATCAGCCGCTTGGTGCAGCCGCTGGCCAGAACGGCCAGAAGGAAGAATATTGCGATACGCATCGGCATGGGCGCTCTCCATGCGGGTGGGATGGAAGCGCAACAGAACGGATGTGCCGAGGGCGCCAGCGCTATCATTCCGTGTATGCGCGAAGCTGACAACCCCGTAAGCTGCAATCGGCGCGCCTACTGCGCCAGCGGAATGTCGAAGGCTTCGACCGGCGGCAGGTTGCCGGTGAAACGGGCAACCTCCACCAGGCAGGAATTGCACGAAGGCCCCTGGGAAAGCGCCGAGCAGCCGGCATCGCGGGTCAGCACGTTCGGGTTGCCGTGGCGCTCCAGCGCGCCAGGATCGCCCGGCGTCTCGGCATCGAACCAGGAGCCGGTCGCCATGGCGACCACACCGGGCATGATGTCCTCGCTCACCACCGCGCCGCCGAGGCACACGCCCCGGTCGTTGGAGACGCGCACGATGTCGCCCTCGGCGATGCCGCGCGCGGCGGCATCGTCGGGGTGGATCAGCAGGGGCTCGCGCCCGCGCACCTTGGTCGCCGCGCTGGCTTCGCCGGGATCGAGCTGGCTGTGCAGGCGCCCGCGCGGCTGGTCCGACATCAGGTGCAGGGGATGGCGCGCCACCTTGTCCGCGCCCAGCCATTCGCTCGGCTCCAGCCAGGCCGGATGGCCGGGGCAGTCGTCGTAGCCGAACCCCGCCACCGTCTCGCTGTAGAGCTCCACCTTGCCCGAGGGGGTGTGCAGGCGCTGGCCCTCCGGGTCGGCGCGCTGGCGCGCCAGGCGCTCGCTGCTCTGGTTGACCGCGGGCACGTCGACCATGCCACCGCTCCAGAAATCCTCGAACGCCGGCAGGTCCACCCCGGCGCGCCGGGCGTTGTCGCGGGTAATGCCCCACATGAGGCGGATCCAGCCCATCTCGTCGCGCCCTTCGGTGAAGTCCTCACCGATGCCGAAACGCTCCGCCATGGCGGCGAAGATGGCGTGGTCGTCGCGCGCCTCGGCGAAGGGTTCGGCCAGCTTGTGCATGGGCGTGGCATAACCCCCATGCGCGCTGCCCGCCCAGTCGTTGCGCTCCAGGAAGGTGGTCGCCGGCAGCACGATGTCGGCCAGACGGCAGGTCGGCTGGAAGAAGCTGTCGTTGACGATCACCGTGTCGGGCCGGCGCAGGGCGCGGACCAGGCGGTGCAGGTCCTGGTGGTGGTGAAAGGGGTTGCCGCCGGTCCACCAGACCAGCCCGATCTCCGGGAAGGTCACCTCCGCGCCGTTGAACGGGATCGTGGTGCCCGGATGCAGCAGCATGTCGGCGACGCGCGCCACGGGGATGATGCGTTTGGCTGACGACTGGCCCTGGGGGAAGGCCGCCCAGCGAAAACCCGCGCGCCCGGCGCCGTAGTCGTTGAACGTGCCCATGCCATAGGCGACCCCCTGGCCCGGCTTGCCCAGCCCGCCGAGCAGGGCGGCCAGCGCCGCGGCCATCCAGAAGGTCATCTCGCCGTGGTCGGCTCGTTGCAGCGCCCAGGCGACGCCGATCAGCGTGCGGCTCTTCGCCATGCGGCGCGCCAGCGCGACGATCTCCTCGGGCTCCAGCCCCGTGATCCCGGCGGCCCACTCCGGCGACTTCACCACGCCGTCGGCCGAACCGTCGATATAGGCGATCAGCCGGTCGGCGCCGGTGCAGCAGCGGGTGAGATAGTCCTGATCGATCGTGCCGTCGCAGACCAGGACATGGGCGAGGCCCAGCATCAGGGCGACATCGGTATTGGGCCGCGGCCGCAGCCAGGAAACCCCCTCGGCCTTCTCCGGCCCGTGGCGGATGGGGCCGACGGCGACCACCTCCATGCCCGCTTCCAGGCAGGCATCGAGCCCGATCTGGTCGACATGGGGGCCGGTGGAGCCGGCATCGATCTGCGTGTTCTTGAAGGGCAGGCCGCCGAAGGCGACCAGCAGCTCGGTATGCTCGCGGATCACCGGCCAGGGATGGCCCGTGTTGATCATGTCGCCCGAGCCGAAAACATGCGGCACCACGACCTCGGCCGCCGCCGAGCTGTAGGTGTTGACCGCCCGCACGAAGCCGCCGTTGAGATTCAGGAACCGCTTCATCTGGCTCTGGGCATGATGAAACCGCCCCGCCGAGGCCCAGCCATAACTGCCGCCATAGATGCCGTCGGCCCCCAGCCGGTCCCGCGTCTCCTGCAGGGCGCGCGCAGCAAGATCCAGCGCGGTGTCCCAGGACACCGGCACGAACCTCTCCGTCCCCCGCGCCTCCCGGCTCGCCGGCCCGTCCGCCAGATACCCCTCGCGCACCAGCGGCGTCGCGATGCGCGCCTTGCGGCGGCCGAGGTCCTTGAGGTCGTCGGAGATAACGGCGGGTGAGGGATCGCCCCGCAACGGCCGAATGCTGACCTCACCGGCGTCGTCACGCTCGGCCTCGTAGATGCCCCAGTGGGCCGCGGTCATCAGGCGTTTGGTCACGATGGTTCCAGCTTCTGCTTGGCCCGCGGATCATGCTGAGCGCGATGGCAGGGTGCAAGCCGCTTGCCTCAATCGGCCAGCTGCATTGCCGTGATGGCTTCCGGCGTGCCGGTCATGGAGTCCCCGTGCAGGTCCTCGTTACTATGGCGCGCGGCGCCATGGGCCAGCGTGCTCAGGACGGGTCACTGAACAATCGGTTCGAAAGGCTGGGATCGGTCCGGCTCGACGTTGATCAACCTGTACCCGAACAGAGTGACGACCTTGGCGTGTACGCGCGTGTTCAGGTGGTCCTTGATGTATTGGACCAGCGTCCGCGAAAACCCCTGGCGGTGCGAGCGATGGCAGAGCAGCAGCTTGTTGTAGCCGGCCAGCAGGGGCACGAACTGCGGCCTGTCGTGCAGGTAGAGCCGGGCGAGCGCTTCGGTCACACCGGGCCAGTCGGGCGCAAAGAAATCGTCGACCAGGATGATGCCCTCTGGCATCGCGAGTGCCATGGCCAGGCGGATGTCGCTCAGAGCGTACTCGACCTCGTGGCCGCCATCGACGCTAACAAACGTAAAACCCTCGGGCGCATCGGCGCGCAGGTCGGGAACGTCGGCTGCTCCCAGAGTCAGGCTGTCGGCGCGCACGAGGCGCAATGCATCTGCGCGATAGCCGCAGCGCGCCAGATTGTCCTGCAGCATCTGGATGCTGCCTTCCCCGGAACCGTCGATGTTGAACTGCTGCAGGTCGAAGGCATCGATCGCCAGGTTGCCGCTGGGGCTGCCCTTGGTCTTCATGAGACCGATCAGCAGCTTGCCGTGATGCACGCCGATCTCGGCCACGGGCCCAGAGACCCCAAGCGCCTCCTGGGCTTCATGCAGCGGCGCGAGCACCTGCCAAAGATAGGGATCGCACCAGCCATCGATCTCGGTGAACGGTCCGGAGAGGTAGTCTGCAACGTCCTGTATGCTCATGACTTTCCATCCCCGCCCCGGTGCGCCAGCGGCTCACGCCGCCGAAAGCGTCACCTCCACCCCATGCACGCTCGTGCTTTCGCCCATGTCCGTCTTCTGCGGCACATGCAGCACATTCACGTTCACCCCGCCTTCCTTGCCGGGCCAGCGGGACTTGTCGGTGAGCAGGGCGCCGGCGGGGATGATGTCGGAGACGACGGCCTTCAGGGTGAGGCTGCCGGCGGCGTTGGAGAGGGTGACGTCGGCGCCGTCCGTGATGTTGTGGCGGCGGGCGTCGTCGGGGTGGATGGCGACGGTGGCTTCGCCCATCAGTTCGATGATGCGCGGGTCGTTGCCGTAGAGGGAGTTCATCAGCCATTTGCCGGCCGGTGAAAGCAGGCGCAGGCGGCCCTGCGCGGGCGGAGCATCGGCCTCTGGCGTGGGCAAACGCGGGTGGCCGTCGGCGGCGGCGCGGTCGCTGGCGAGTTCGATCCTGCCCGAGGGCGTGGGGAAGCTGCCTTCACTCCACAGCACCAGCGGTTCGGGCGTGCCCCAGGTCCAGCCCTTTTCCTTCAGTTCCGCGAAGCTGAGGCCGGTGCCCGAGCGGGCCATGATCTTCTCCAGCATCTCGCCGTCCTGGGCATGGAGGTGCTTGTCCTCGAAACCCATGGCGGTGGCGAGGCGGCGGAAGATCTCCTGGTTGGGCAGGCTTTCGCCCATCGGCTCGGCGGCCTTGGCCTGGGCGCCGATGGTGAAGTGGAAGTAGCTTGTGGAGATGTCGTCGAACTCCAGGAAACTCGCGGCGGGCAGCACGATGTCGGCATAGGCCGCGGTGTCCGTGGGGAAGCAGTCGATGACGACGGTGAAGAGATCCTCGCGTTCGAGCCCTGAGCGCATCTTCGCCTGGGCCGGGTTGGAGGCGAGCGGATTGCAGTTCCAGACGACGTAGGAGCGGATGCGCGCGGGATCGTTAAGCAGGTCCGGCACGTCCATCTGGCTGACGCTGGGCGGGGCGCTCGGCATGTCCTCGGGCGCGCCCTCCGCGGGCGGCTCCCATGCGGGGGCCGCGCCCTTGCGTGCGACGATGCCCATGCTGTCGTTGAGGTAGTAGAACCCCGCGCCGGGCTTGCCGATGTTGCCGCTGGCCGCGGGCAGCATGGCGCAGGCGCGGAAGATGTTGCCGCCGCTGGGCTGGCGCTGCAGGCCCTGGCCGAGCCAGAGCAGGCTGGGGCCGGCGCCGTAGAGGCGGGCGGCGGCCTCGATGTCCGCCTCCTTCAGGCCGGTCTGTCGGGCGGTCCATGCCGGGGTGGCGGCGTCGATGTCGGCCTGCAGCTCGTCCCAGCCCAGGACGTGGGCATCGATGTAGGCCTGATCGATCAGGCCCTCTCGTTTCATCACGTGGACCAGGCCGAAGGCCAGCGCGGCATCGCTGCCCGGGCGAAGCTGCAGGTGCAGGTCGGCGGCCTCTGCGGTTTCGTGGCGCACGGGATCGACAACGATCACCTTCGCCGGGCTTTCCTTCAGCCAGTGCTTGTGGGCGTGGGGGGCGGAGTGGCTGGGGTTGGCGCCCCAGACCAGGATGCAGGCGCTGTCCCGGGCGGTGCGCGGGTCGAAGCCGATGTGGCTGTCGCCGAAGACATAACCCCAGGCGACATGGCCGGCGTTGTTGCAGATCGTGTCGGGTTCGGCCTCGGTCGCGCCGAGTTTGGCGAAGAAACGGCCGGGAAAGCCGATGGCAAGCGAGGAGCAGGTGCCAGTGTAGTGGGTATGAACGATGCGGTCGAAGCCGCTCTCGCGGCCGATCGCCTTGAAGCGCTCCGCGATGGTCGAAAGCGCCTCGTCCCAGGAGATCGCCGTGAAGTGACCGCTGCCCTTGGGGCCGGTGCGCTTCATGGGGTGGAGCAGGCGGGCCTGCGGATCGAGCCAGACGCCGTTGTAGGCCACGGCGCACTTGCCGCAGAGCGCGCCGCGGGCGGTCGGGTGGTCGGGATCGCCCAGCACCTTGGAGATCCTGCCGCCGCGCTTGACCACCGCGATGCCGCAGCCGTCGTAGCAGTCGCGCGGACAGGTGGTCTTGATGATCTCGCGTTCGCCCGCCATGGATGTCACTCCCCAACAACTCGCCTGAACTCTAGTGCGCAACAAGGCGGTGTGGCGAGCCTGGGGGCAAGAGCCAATTCCCGGACACGCGCCGGTCCGCTGGCATGGGACGATACCGGCATCTGGAATAGTTGCCCGTGCGAAGCCCTGGTGTGGGCATCTGTCGTTCGTTTTCCTGACAATTTCCGGTCCGAATGGATGGACCCGGGCCGCCGTTCCGGTCCAGATTGCCGCGCGAACCAGGGAGCAGAACATGGCGGGTGGATACGACTACGTGATCGTGGGCAGCGGCTCGGCAGGCTCGGTGCTAGCGACCCGTCTGAGCGAGGACCCCGAGGTCCGTGTCCTGGTGCTGGAGGCCGGCACCGATAACAAGGACTTCCGCGTCTACATGCCCACGGCCAACGCCATGGCGCTGGGCAACCCGAAGTTCGACTGGAACTACTACACCGAACCCCAGCCCAATCTGGCCAATCGCCGGATCTACTGGCCGCGTGGCAGGGGCCTGGGCGGCTCCAGCGCGATCAACGGCATGATCTACATTCGCGGCAGCGCGCGCGATTACGACGGCTGGCGCCAGCTCGGCCTGGATGGCTGGGCCTACGGCGACGTGCTGCCCTATTTCAAGCGCGCCGAAAGCCGTCAGCAGGGCGGCAACAGCTATCGTGGCGATTCCGGGCCGCTGCTCACCGGCAAGGCGGGCAATCCGCTGCCCATCGACCATGCCTTCGTCGAGGCCTGCAGGCAGACCGGTCTGCCCGACAACGAGGATTTCAACGGCAAGGGCCAGGTCGGCACCGGCCTCTTCGACTTCACCATCCGCGACGGCAAGCGCTCCTCCGTGGCGCGTTGCTACCTGGGCAAGGCCATGGGGCGCCCCAACCTGGAGGTGCGGACCGGCTGCTTCGTCACCCGTATCCTGTTCGAGAACGGCCGCGCCGTGGGGGCGGCCTATACACGCGAGGGGCGCAACGAGGAGGCCCGCGCCGAACGCGAGGTCGTCGTCTGCCAGGGCGCCATCGGTTCGCCCCAGCTCCTGATGCTCTCGGGCGTGGGCCCGGCCGACCATCTGCGCGAACTGGGCATCGATGTCGTCGCCGATCTGCCGGGCGTCGGCCGGAACCTGCAGGATCACCTCAACGTCTCGGTGCAGTTTGCCTGCAGCGATCCCAATGCCACCTTCGACAAGTGGGCGCGCCCTCATCGCGCGCTGCTGCTGGGGGCAAGTTACTTCCTGTCGGGCGGCAAGCTGGGGCCGGGCGGCAACGCCTTCTGGTCGGCCGGCGCCTTCTCGCGGGGTGAGGCCGACGATCCCGAGTTTCCCAAGTTCCAGGTCTTCTTCACGCCCATGCGCGTGGTCGAGGACCCCCAGACCCACAAGAAGTCGGCCATCTCGGGCTTCCAGCTCGACGTCAACCAGATGCATCCGGACTCGCGCGGCTGGATCAAACTGAGGAGCACCGATCCGCGCGAGCATCCGGTGATGGAGCCCAACTATCTCTCCACTGAGCGCGACCGAAAGGAGTTCATCGAGGCGGTGAAATGGGCGCGCGAAATCGTCTCCCAGCCCGCCATGGCGCCCTTCCGCGGCGAGGAAATCCAGCCCGGACCGCAGGCCCGGACCGATGCGGAAATCCTGGAGGGCGTCGCCAGGACGGCGATCTCGGGCTACCACCCGGTCGGCACCTGCAAGATGGGCATCGAGAGCGACGCCATGGCCGTGGTCGACAAGGAGGGCCGGGTGCGCGGCGTCGAAGGCCTGCGGGTGGTCGATGCCTCGCTCATGCCCGTTCTGGTCACCGGCAACACCAACGCCCCGACCGTGATGATGGCCGAAAAGATCAGCGACGCCATGCGTGGCCGCCCGCCCCTGGCGCGTATCGAGGTGTAAGGCTGCTTCACGGCCCCTGGCGTGGGACCGTGAACCGGCTCGACATCAGGCCAGCTGGCAGTCCAGCGGCGTCAGGCCTGCGATCTCGCAGTGGACGCGTTCACCCCTGGCGATGGGACCGACGCCCGCCGGGGTGCCGGTGAAGAGCAGGTCGCCCGGCTTCAGTGCCACCAGCCTGGAGAGATAGGAAATCGCCTCGGCGGTTTTCCAGATCATCTGGTTGATGTTGCCCGACTGGCGTGCCTCGCCGCCCACCGAAAGGGTGATCGCGGCGTCTTCGGGATGGCCGCAGGTGGCCGCCGGGGTCAATGCGCCCACGGGGCCTGAGGCATCGAAGCCCTTGGCCATGTCCCAGGGGCGTCCGGCCTTCTTGGCCACGTCCTGCAGGTCGCGGCGGGTCAGGTCGATGCCCACGGCATAGCCGTAGACCAGGTCGAGCGCGCCCTTGACCGAGATGTCGCGGCCCCCCTTGGCCAGCGCGACCACAAGCTCGACCTCATGATGCAGGTTCTCCGTGGCCGTGGGATAGGGCAGGCGGCCGCCGCCCGGCACGATGGCACTGGCCGGCTTCATGAAGAAAAACGGCTCCTCGCGGTCGGGATTGCCGCCCATCTCGATCGCGTGGTCGGCATAGTTGCGCCCGATGCAGAAGGCGCGGTTGACAGGGAAGAGTTCGTCGCTGCCCGAAATCGTCAGGCAGACCGGTTCGGAAGGCGAAATGACGAAGCGCATGGCGAAGCCTCTGTTTGTTGTTGTCGCGGGTCGCGGGGCCGCGAGGGCGGAACCAATAAAATCGCAACTTTCACGATGTTCTGAGGCTGAATCGGCACGTTATCAAGTCGGATCTGCCGATTCTTACCGATTGTGGTGTCAGAGCCCGGGCATCACCGCGTGCAGTTCATCCAGGCGGTCGATCAGCCGGTCGCCGCCCAGTTCCTCCACGGGAATGGCGGTATAGCCGTAGCGCACCAGGACCACGGGCATGGCAAGGCCCCGGGCGGCATCGACGTCGGCCTTGCTGTCGCCGATCATCAGGGCATCGGCGGCCGCGATATCGAGCTTCTCCAGCACCTTGGCGATATGGCCGGGGTCGGGCTTCATGACGCCGTTGTCGCCGCCCACCACGGCATCCATGTAGGCGGAGAGACCGAACCCTTCGACCACGATGTCGGTCGCAGACTGCCGCTTGTTGGTGCAGATGCCCAGCTTCACGCCCTGGCCGTGGAGCGCCTTGATGGTGTCCATCGCCGTGGGATAGACGCTGGAAAGGCGTGTGCTGCGCGGCAGGTAGAAGTCCCGGAAGCGCTCGGTGACCCAGTCCAGGCCCTGCTCGGGCTGGCCGCCGGTCATGCTCATGGCGCGCTCCAGCAGGCCATGCCAGCCGCTGCCCACCATGTTGCGCACGGTCGTCTCGGTCAGGCCGACGCGGCCGAGTTCGGCCAGCACCATGTTGAGCGCGTCGGCAATGTCGGGCGCGCTGTCGATCAGGGTGCCGTCAAGGTCGAAGACCACGGCGCGGAAACGATGAGGCTGGGACAAGTCGGGCGCTCCGGCTGGCAGGCGGGCAACGTAGAGCGGAACGCAAGGCGAGGGAACCGCACGGAGCGCGCAGCGGCCCGCCTTTTGCTGTAAGCCTTTGCAACACAGTTTGAATTGGTTGGCGACGTGCCGCTATGGCACGTTCGAGCCGCTTTCCGGCCCCCTCATGAGGTCCCATGCCTGATTCTCTCGCCTTGCCCGGTGTCGCTGTCGTCGTTCTGGGTGCGGGCCTTGGCACACGAATGAAGTCCGCCCTGCCCAAGGTGCTGCACCCGGTCGCCGGGCGGCCGATGGTGAACCATGTGCTGGCCGCTGCCGCTGCCCTGCAGCCGGAGCGCACGGTGGTGGTCGTGGGGCCCGGCATGGACAATCTTGTGGCTGCGGTCGCCCCGGCGCGGACCGCGGTCCAGACCCAGGCTCTGGGCACCGCCCATGCCGTGCTTGCCGCCCGCGAGGCTCTTTCAGGCTTCCCCGAAGGAAAGGCGCCGGCCGACGTGGTGATCGTCTTTGGCGATGCCGCCATGATCGCAGCCCAGACCCTGCACGATCTGGTCGCTGCCCGCCGCTCAGGCGATGCCGCAGTCGCCGTACTGGGCGTGCGGGTGCCCGGCGAGAACCGCTATGGGCGCCTGGTGACCAACGCCCGGGGCGACCTGGAACGGATCGTCGAATTTCGCGAGGCGAATGACGCCGAGAAAGCCATAAATCTCTATAATTCCGGAATGATGTCGGTCGATGCTCATGTTTTGTTTGAGCTTCTCGATGCAGTCGAGAACAAGAATGCGAAGAGTGAATTCTATCTAACGGATATCATTAAGATTTCTCGGGATCGCGGGCGCCAAGGCACGGTTCTGGAACTGGATGACCCCGAAGATCTGATCGGCGCCGACGACCGTGCCGATCTCGCCCGCTTCGAGGCCGCGATGCAGCGTCGCCTGCGCGCGCGTGCCATGGCCGGGGGAGCCAGCCTGATCGCACCCGAAACGGTGTTCCTCTCCTGGGACACGCGCATCGGGCAGGATGTCACCATCGAGCCCAACGTGGTGATCGCGCCCGGTGTGTCGATCGCCGACAATGTGACAATCCGCAGTTTCAGCCATCTGGAAGGTGCGGCGGTGGAGCAGGGTGCGATCATCGGCCCCTACGCCCGCCTGCGGCCAGGGGCCCGGATCGGCAAGGATGCCCACATCGGCAATTTCGTCGAGATCAAGAACGCCACGGTCGAGACCGGCGCCAAGGCCAACCATTTGAGCTACATCGGTGACGCCCGGGTCGGTGCGGGCGCCAACATCGGCGCGGGCACCATCACCTGCAACTACGACGGCTATCTCAAGCACCACACCGACATCGGCGCAGGGGCCTTCATCGGCTCCAACACGGCGCTGGTGGCTCCGGTCAGCGTCGGCGACCGCGCCATCGTCGGGGCGGGCAGCACCATCACGCGCGACGTTGCGGCCGATGCGGTCGCGGTCGAGCGCTCCCAACAGGTTGCGCACGACGGCCGTGCCGTCTCCCTGCGCGAAGCCAAGGCGGCCGAAAAGGCCAACCGGAAGAAGGAAGGACGTTAGTTCATGTGCGGCATCATCGGCGTCATCGCCAACGATCCTGCGGCTCCCATGCTGGTCGACGGGCTGCGTCGCCTAGAATACCGCGGCTACGATTCAGCCGGTGTCGCAACGCTCGACCATGGCGCCATCGGCTGCCGCCGCGCGCCGGGCAAGCTCAATAACCTGGATGAGAAGCTGCGCGCGGAGCCGCTGGCGGGTGTCGTGGGCATCGGCCACACCCGCTGGGCGACCCATGGCGTACCCAACGAGACCAACGCCCACCCCCATGTCGCCGGCCGCGTTGCGGTGGTCCACAACGGCATCATCGAGAACTTCCGCGCGCTGCGCGCCGAACTGGCCCAGAAGGGCGTGACCTTCGCCAGCCAGACCGATACCGAGGTCGTGGCCCATTTGCTGGATGACCTGCTGGAGCAGGGCCTTTCGATCGAAAAGGCCATGGTTGCCCTGATGGGCAAGATCGAGGGCATGTTCTCGCTCGCCTTCCTGATCGCGGGTGACGAGGAGGTGCTGGTCGGCGCCCGCCGCGGTGCACCCCTGGCCGTGGGATGGGGCAAGGGCGAGATGTTCCTGGCCTCCGACGCCATTGCGCTGGCGCCTTTCACCCAGCAGGTGAGTTACCTGGACGAGGACGACTTCGTGGTCGTTCGGCGCGACGGCGCGACCTTCTTCGACGCAAAGGGCAATCGCGTGCAGCGCGCGCCGGTGAACACCCAGCTTTCGGGCGCCTCGATCGGCAAGGGCAATCACCGCCATTTCATGGAAAAGGAGATCTACGAGCAGCCTACTGCGGTGGGCGAGACTCTGGCGCGTTACCTCGATCCGGTGGCGCGGGAAGTGCGCCTGCCGGGGCTTGAGAGCGATCTTGCCGCGGTGCCGCGCATCACGCTGGTGGCCTGCGGCACGGCCTACTACGCCGCCCTGATCGGCAAGTACTGGCTGGAACAGGTCGGGCGCATGCCGGTGGAGGTCGATGTCGCCTCGGAGTTCCGCTACCGCAACGCGCCGATGCCTGAAGACGGCATGGCGATCTTCGTCTCCCAGTCCGGCGAGACCGCGGACACGCTGGCTGCGCTGAACTACGCCCGCAGCCAGGGCCAGACCATCGTCACCATCACCAATACCGAAACCAGCACCATGGCGCGCGCCTCCGACGTGGTGCTGCCGACCCATGCCGGGCCGGAGATCGGCGTTGCCGCCACGAAGACATTCACCTGCCAGCTTTCGGTGCTGCTGGCGCTGACCATCGCCTGCGGCAAGGCCAGGGGCGCGCTGGAGGGGGACAAGCTGCACGCGGCGGTCGAGGCGCTGGCGAGCCTGCCGAGCCAGATCGGCAAGGCGTTGCGCATGGAGGAAGAGGTCAAGGCCATCGCCAATGTCATCGCGGACGCCCGCGATGTGCTCTATCTGGGACGCGGAACCTCCTATGTCGTGGCGATGGAAGGTGCGCTTAAACTTAAGGAAATCAGTTATATACACGCGGAAGGTTATGCAGCAGGTGAAATGAAGCACGGCCCCATCGCCCTGATCGACGAGCATGTTCCCGTGATCGTGGTGGCCCCGAGCGACGAGCTGTTCGAGAAGACCATGTCGAACACCCAGGAAGCCGCCGCGCGCGAGGGCCGGATCATCCTGATCACCGACGAGGAGGGCGCCCGGCAGGCCGGCGACCTGCCCGAGCACGTCATCGTCATGCCGACGGTGAATCCTCTGATCAGCCCGGTCACCTATGCCGTGCCGGTGCAGATGCTGGCCTATCACGCGGCGGTGCGCAAAGGCACCGACGTCGACCAGCCGCGCAACCTGGCCAAGAGCGTCACCGTGGAGTAGGTGGGAAAGTCGTCCCTGCTTGCACAACCGATATCAACTGCATAGCGTCTTGGCATGCTGGAACCGGCGCTGCCACCCGACGAGATCGAGCGCCTTCAGGCGCTGTACCGCTATGATGTGCTCGATACACCTGCCGAGGAGGTGTTCGACCGCATCACCCGTGTCGCCAGCGCGCTGGCGGAGGTGCCGATCTGCCTCATCAGCCTGATCGACGGCGATCGCCAGTGGTTCAAGTCGAAGGTCGGCCTGGATGTCCGCGAGACGCCGCGCAGCATCTCGTTCTGCGGCCATGCCTTGCTTGAGGATGGGCATTTCATTGTGTCCGATGCCACCAAGGACGCGCGCTTTGCCGACAACCCGCTGGTGACCGGGGGGCCGGGGATCCGCTACTACATGGGCATTCCTCTGGAAGTACCCGAGGGACCCAAGATCGGCACGCTCTGCGTGATCGACCGCGAGCCCCGGGAACTCTCGGAGTCGACGAAGGCGTGCCTGCACGACCTTGCCATGATGGTCGTGCGCGAGATGGAGCTGCGCATGGCCGCCACGACCGATGCCCTGACCGGCGCGCTCAACCGCCGCATGTCGCTCCGCCTGATCAGCCAGGAAACTAGCCGGTGCGCGCGCAATCCGGGCCAAACCTTCAGCTTCGCCATGCTCGATCTCGACCGCTTCAAGGCGATCAACGACACCTGGGGCCACGATGCCGGCGATCTGGTGCTGGAATCGGTGGCGCGGGCCTGCCATTCCTGCCTGCGTGGTCAGGACACGCTGTTTCGCCTGGGTGGCGAGGAATTCGGTATCCTTTTTACCGATACGCCGATGGCGGAAGCAGCCGAAGCGGCCGAGCGGATCCGTGCGTTTCTGGCCGATCAGTCGATTCTGATCGGAACGGAGATGATCAGCGTAACTGCAAGTATCGGTGTGGCCGAGCACCGCGAGGACGATGTCGCCCCGCCCGCTCTGGTCGCGCGTGCCGACAAGGCGCTTTATGAGGCGAAGAATCAGGGTCGCAACAGGGTGCAAGTCGCCGGTTAGACGTTCCTTTGGCCTTGTGCGTGCGTGTGGCCCCGATCGCGTGCCGCCCATCGCCGAAGCGTATCTTGATGTCGCAGTTAGGTTAGACAGGGAAGACCATGCCCGCCCCAGCCATGCCCGCCAACGAGCTTGCCCGCCTGCAGGCGCTGTTCCGCCATGACGTGCTCGACACCCAGGGCGAGGACGCCTTCGACCGCATCTCGCGTGTTGCCGGCATCGTCACGGACAGCCCCATCGTCCTGCTGGGGATGATCGATTCCGGGCGCCACTGGTTCAAGGCCAAGGTCGGCGTCGACCTGCTGGAATCGCCGCGGGAACTCTCGTTCTGCGGCAACACAATCCTGGATCATGGGCCGCTTCTGGTGCCTGACGCCACCGCCGATTCGCGCTTTTCCGACAACCCCCTGGTGGCCGGGGCTCCCGGCATCCGCTTTTACATGGGTATTCCCCTGACTGTGGAGGACGGCGCGAACATCGGTACCCTGTGTGTCTTCGACCTCAAGCCGCGCGAGCTTTCCGACGGCCAGAAATCGGCGCTGAACGATCTGGCGATGCTGGCGACGCGTGAACTTGAACTGCACCGTATCGCGACCACCGATTCCCTGACCGGCGCGCTCGACCGCAAGGTCGCCCTGCACATGCTGGAACAGGAGGCAAAACGCTGCGCGCGCGAGGGGGCCCAGTTCAGCTTCGCCAAGTTCGATCTGGACCAGTTCAAACGGGTCAACGATGCCCTCGGTCACGACGGGGGCGACGATGTTATTGCCGCCGTCGCACGGACCTGCCGTGAACGGCTGCGCCCCCAGGACACCCTGTTCCGCCTTGGCGGCCAGGAATTTGCTGTCCTGTTTGCCGACACGCCTTCGTCGGAGGCCGAGGAACTCGCCGGCAGGCTCAAGCAGGCAGTGAACGAGGGCCGCCATGGCACTGCTTCAAAGAATGTGGCGCTGACGGCGAGCTTTGGCCTGGTGGCCGGCTCAGGCGAGGATGGCGACCCCCAGGCGGTCCTGACACGCGCCGAACGCGCGCATTACGCCGCCAAGCGTGGCGGAGGCGGCCAGCTCGTCGCCATGCACTGAAGCGGTCAGCGGTTGGAACCCAGCGCTGTGGCGATGCGTTCCAGTGCTTCCTCCAGCATGGCGCGGGGACAGGCCAGGTTGACGCGGAAGTATCCCGCTCCGCCCTGGCCATATGCCGCGCCGTTTTCCAGGCGTACGCGGGCGCGGGCAACGAGACGCTCTACAATGGTATCCGGCGCCATGCCAAGGCCGCGCAGATCGAGCCAGGCCAGATAGGTCGCCTCCATCGGCATGGCGCGGATCTGGGGCAGGCGATCGGCCAGAAAGCCGACCATGTGCTCCCGGTTGCCCGCGATATGGGCCATCAGGGCATCAAGCCAGGGTCCGCCCTGGCGCCAGCCTGCGATGAACCCGGCCTGGGACACCGGGTTGACGCCGAACAGGCCCGCGGCGTTGGAAAGCTCCTCCACGCGCTCGCGCAGGCCGGCATCGGGAACCACGATATTGCACAGGTGCAGTCCGGCAAGGTTCATGGTCTTGGACAGGCCGTTGGCGATGATGGCGCGCTTTGCGGCGTGCACGCCCAGGGAAGCGTAGGGTGTGAAGCGGTGGCCGGGCATCATCAGGTCGCCGTGGATCTCGTCGGAAAAGACCAGCACGTCATGGCGCTCGCAGAGCTGGGCGATGGTTTCCAGTTCCTGCCCATCCCAGGCGCGCCCCACCGGATTGTGCGGGTTGCACAGCACGAACATGGCGACGTCCGGGTCGGCGAGCCGTGCCTCCAGGCTTGCCATGTCCATGCCGTAGCGCCCGTCCTCGCCCAGGGTCAGCTCGTGGGTTGTGACGACGGCGCCGCTCTGGGTGATGGCATCGACGAAGGGCGGGAAAGCCGGCGTCTGCAGCAGCACCTTGCGGCCGGGCGCCACCATGCCCCGGATCAGCATGTAGAGCGCCGGCAGCACCCCCTGGAAAGTGAGGATCGCTTCTCCCGGCATGTCCCAGCCGTGGCGCTGGCGCTGCCAGTCGCTGGCTGCCTGCCGGTAGGCCTCGCCGACCATGGTGTAGCCGAAGATTCCGTGGTCGATGCGCGCCTTCATGGCCTCAAGCACGACCTGGGGTGCGGCAAGTTCCATGTCGGCAACCGAAAGCGGGATCGGCTCCAGCCCTTCGGAAAGCCAGGCTTCACCGGGGGCAGGCTGGCCGTGGGCCGCAAGCTGGCTGCTCCACTTGGCAGCATCCGTGCCATGCCGGTCGATCCGCGTCTCGAAGTCGAATTCGGTCATGTTCGGCCAGTCCCCCGATCCTTGCAGCGCTTGGAGTAGCACGATCCAGTTGTTGCTTGAACGCCAGCTGTGCCCTGCCGATATGCCTGCCATGGATGATTTCGCCATGCTGCCGCCTGTTCCCCATGTCGATGTGCGCGGAGGCGGCGCCCTGGCGCTCTATGCGGCGGCGCCTGAGGCAGCCCAGGCGCAGATCGATGACGCCCAGACGCGCTTCACGCGACTTGGCGTGGCGCTGGCGGACCGCTTGTCGCGTCGCTGGCTGGAACGCACGGACAACCCGTTGCGCCGCGAGATCGCGGCGGTCGCCGATGCCGTGGGTCGCCCAGGCGCGCATCTTCTCAATCTTTCCTATGAGTGGGGCTGCAGTGCTGCCGTGGCGCCCGATCCCTTCGGCACAGGCATGCGCCTGTTGCGTACACTCGATTGGCCTTTCGCCGGCCTGGGATCGGGCCTGATCGCCGCACGCATGGAAGGTTCTGCCGGCCCCTGGCTCAATCTGACCTGGCCAGGGTTTGCAGGTGTGCTGACGGCCGTGGCCAGAGGACGTTTCGCTGTCGCCTTCAACCAGCCACCCATGCATGCACGGCGCGTTTGTGGACTTGGCCTGCCGATGCCGCTCGACTGGGCGCTCAACCGGCACGTCGTGTGGCGCAGCCGCGAGATACCGCCCGCCCACCTTCTGCGCCTGGTCTGCGACGAGGCCGCCGACTACGACGATGCAAGGCGCCGCATCGTCCAGACACCGCTCGCGACCTCCTGTTTTGTCACCCTGGCCGGCCCCAATGCGGGCGAGGGCTGTGTCATCGAGCGAACGCACGATGCCGCTTTTGTTCATGAAGCCCCACGCGCCATCACCAACCATTGGCTGACGCCGGACCGTATCGGCCACCCGCGTACCGCCCACAGCCGTGAGCGCCTGACGATGATCGCCGCGATGATGTCCGGGCCGGGTCAGCTTGCCTGGCTGCAGGAGCCGATCCTCAACCGCGACACCCGGCTTGCCGCCGAACTCAACCCGGCAACCGGCATGGTTCAGGCGCAGGGTTGGGAGGCCGAGGGCCCTGCGACACGACCGACAATGCTGCAGGCTGACTAGGGCCAGCGATCCCCGTTTCCATGGCCCCCTGACCTTGCCTATAGTGCGCCCCACGCCACATCAGTCCTACAGACGCCCGCGGCCGCGGCCAAAGGGCGCGCCCCAGGTCAAGGAGACAGCCCATGAAACTCAAGGATTCCTCGCTCTTCCGTCAGCAGAGCTACATCGACGGCAAGTGGTGCGACGCCGATTCCGGCGAGACGATCGACGTCACCAACCCTGCCAACGGCGAGAAGCTCGGAACGATCCCGAAGATGGGCACCGCAGAGACGCGCCGCGCCATCGAGGCGGCCAATGCCGCGCTGCCGCTGTGGAAGAAGAAGACCGCCAAGGAGCGCGCCACGATCCTGCGCAAATGGTTCGACCTGATGATGGAGAACCAGGAGGATCTCGCCATCCTGATGACCAGCGAGCAGGGCAAGCCGCTGGCCGAATCCCGTGGCGAGATCGCCTATGCGGCCGCCTTCATCGAGTGGTTCGCCGAGGAGGGCAAGCGCATCTATGGCGAGACCATCCCCGGCCACATGCACGACCGCCGCCTGTTCGTGCTGAAGGAGCCGGTCGGTGTCGTCGGCGCCATCACGCCGTGGAACTTCCCGGCCGCCATGATCACCCGCAAGGCAGGCCCCGCGCTGGCCGCCGGCTGCACCTTCGTGTGCAAGCCCGCCACCGAGACGCCCTATTCGGCCTTTGCGCTTTGCGAACTGGCCGAGCGGGCCGGCATCCCCAAGGGTGTGCTCAACATCCTGTCGGGCAAATCCTCCGAGATCGGCAAGGAGCTGACCGAGAGCGACATCGTGAGGAAGATCACCTTCACGGGCTCCACCGAGATCGGCAAGCAGCTCATGCGCCAGTCGGCCTCGACCGTGAAGAAGGTCACCATGGAGCTGGGCGGCAACGCGCCGGTCCTGGTGTTTGACGACGCCGATCTCGATACGGCGGTCGAAGGCGCCATGGTCTCGAAGTTCCGCAACATGGGTCAGACCTGCGTCTGCGCCAACCGCATCTACGTCCAGTCCGGCGTCTATGATGCCTTCGCCGAGAAGTTCGCGGCCAAGGTCAAGGCGATGAAGGTCGGCGACGGCCTCGAGGACGGCGTGACCCAGGGTCCCATGATCAACATGGGCGCCATCGAGAAGGTCGAGGAGCATATCGCCGACGCCACCTCCAAGGGCGCCAAGGTGGTTACCGGCGGCAAGCGCCATGCCCTGGGCGGCACCTTCTTCGAGCCGACGGTCATGGTCGACGTCAATCCCCAGATGGTTGTCGCCCGCGAGGAGACCTTCGGCCCGCTCGCCCCGCTCTTCCGCTTCGAGACCGAGGAGGAGGCGATCGCGCTCGCCAACGACACCGAGTTCGGCCTGGCCAGCTACTTCTTCGCCAAGGACATGGGCCGCATCTGGCGCGTTGCCGAGGCTCTGGAATACGGCATCGTCGGCATCAACACCGGCATCATCTCGACCGAGGTCGCGCCCTTCGGCGGCGTGAAGGAATCGGGCGTGGGCCGCGAGGGCAGCCACATGGGCATCGAGGAATACCTTGAGGCCAAGTACATCTGCCTGGCCGGGGTCGACCGCTGACCGCTTCTGCATCTGAAAGCGCCATGCCGTTCCCGGGCGATCCCGGTGGCGGCATGGCGACGGATGCCGGGCAGTCCGCGCCCGCCATCGCGGTCGAACAACTGATCTTCGACTATCCCACCCTGCGCGCGCTCCACGATGTTTCGTTCATCGTGGAGCCGCGCTCGGTGACGGCGCTGGTCGGGCCCAACGGCGCCGGCAAGACGACCCTGCTGCGCTGCATGGCGGCGCTCGAGACACCCTTTGCCGGGCGTGTGCTGATTGAGGGCGAGGACGCCCACGACAACCCGCGCGCCTCGCATCGCCGCCTGGGTTATCTCTCCGACTTCTTCGGGCTCTACGAAGAACTTTCGGTCACGCGCTGCCTGCGTCATGCCGCAGCCATGCACGGACTTCGCGGCGAAGACGAACGCGTCGCCGTAGAGCGCGTGATCGGCCAGCTCGATCTGGCCGATCTGGCGCAGCGACCGGCGGGTGAACTCTCCCGTGGCCAGCGCCAGCGTCTGGCTATCGCCCAGGCCATCGTCCACCAGCCCGCGATTGTGTTGCTGGACGAGCCGGCTTCCGGGCTCGACCCGCTTGCCCGCCACAAGCTTTCCGATCTGCTCCTGGGCCTGCGCGACGAGGGCATGACCCTGATCGTCTCCTCTCACATCCTAGCCGAGCTGGAAGACTATTCCAGCCACGTCCTTGTCATGGACCAGGGCCGCCTGGTGGAACACCGCGCCATTGCCGGCGCCGACGGCGCCGCCGTAACCCTGGCGCTGGAGGTGGCCGCACCCTGCGTTGATCTGGCCGCGCGCCTTGCCGCCGTAGCCGGAATCGAGGACGTGGTGGTCGAGGGGCTGACCGCCGTTTTCCGCGCACCCGCCGGCGCATCCTTCCGCCACGACCTGCTGCGACGCCTGATCGGCGAGGGGGTGCCGGTGGCCGGTCTGGCCGAACGCCGCCTGGGCCTGCGCGACATCTACCGCGAGGTCGCGCGCGGCGACGAGGGCCAGCCATGAGCACCATGAACCCGGAACTGCGCCGTTATCTCTGGCTGGAACTCTCTCCGGCGCGTCTGATCGCCATGCCGCTGGTGATCGGCGCGCTGATGTTGCTCGTCGGCGCCTGGGCCTTTCAGGCCGGCCAACCCATGGGCGGCGCGGACCTGCTGGAGGGTTTCACGGCGCTGGGCAGCACCGGCTTTGCCCTGCTGGTGCTGTTCTGGGGCGCGCGTCTTTCGGCCAATGCGGTGATCCGCGAGATCGCCGACCGCACCTGGGACCAGCAGCGCCTGAGTTCCACCGGGGCCTGGGCGATGACCTGGGGCAAGCTGATCGGCAGCACGATCTTCGTCTGGTACGGCTGCCTCCTTCTGCTGGTCCTTGCCTGCGTTTCGATGATCCTGTGGCAGGTGTTCCATGGCGGTGTCGGCCTGATGTTTCACGCTCCGCTCTGGGTCGTGCTGGCGCAGATGATCCTGGGGCTTCTGGCCTTCGCCGTGCTCGTGCTTGCGAGCGTCATGCTGATCGCCATGACGGCGGTGGCGCGGCGCGAGACCGGGCGCCAGCTTGACGTCTCCATTGCCCAGATCGTCGTCATCCTGGCCGCCCTGATGCTGTTCAGTTCCTTCAGCGACCGCAGTCAGGATGCTCGCATCCTCTGGTACGGTCTCGATCTCGACGCCATGTGGTTTGCCGTGGCCAGTGTTGCGGCCTTTGCCGCCTGGGCGGTGGTCGGCTTGTGGCGGCGCATGCGTGTCGAGCTGCAGGTGCGCAACTGGCCGGTGCTGTGGCCGGTGTTCGCGGTCTTCACGGGAATCTGGTGCGCCGGCTTCGTGGATGGGGTCGGTTCGGTCGTGATCGCCGCAGTCGTCGTCCTGCTGGCCGGATATGTGCCTGCCGTGCTGGAGCAGCCCGATCCCGTGCGACTGCGCCGCCTGCTTGCCGCGATGCGCCAGCGCGACATGGGGACGGCACTGCGCTTCATGCCCTTGTGGCTGGTCAATCATGTTGTGGCCCTGGTCGCGGTGCTGATCGCGTCGGCAGCCCTTCTCTCGGCCGACGGCAATACGGCAGGGCAGGGCATCGAGCGGATCGATGGCCTTGCCTTTGCCGCGGGTACGCTGTTTGCGTTCTATCTGTTCGTCACCCGCGACCTGTTGCTGCTGGTCTTTGCCGCACTGGGCAAGGGCGGCCGGCGCGCCTTTGCCACCTGGCTGCTGTGGATGGCGGTGCTCTACGGCCTGGTGCCGATGATCCTGGCGGCCACGGGCCTTTACGCCAGCCTGCCGGTCTTCGTGCCGGTGTGGAACATCTCGCTGATCGACTTCGCCGTGCCGCCGGTGGTCTGGCCGCTGCTGGAGGTCGCCGCCGCACTCATTCTCGTGCGCTGGCGCTGGCGCCGTTTCGCGACCGCCAGGCTCGATGCCCCTGCGCGCTAGAAATCGTAGGCGACCGGGGTCGCCTTCCAGCCTTCCTCGTGTTTCTTCCAGTATTCGGCGTGGATCGCGCGGCTGATCGGGCCCGGCGCGCCGTTCGACAGGATGCGGTCGTCGATCCGCCGGATCGGCATCACGCCGCCCGCGGTCGAGGCCATGAAGATCTCGTCGGCGTCGAGAAACTCCTGCTTCGTGATGTCGCGTACCTGGTTGGGCAGGCCCAGGATGTCGCACAACTCGTGCACCGCCTTGCGGGTGATGCCTTCCAGCGCGCCGTGGCCGGGGCTGGTGACGACGCCGTCGAGCACGGCAAAGACGTTGGAGCCGGGACATTCGGCAATGAAGCCATCGGGACCCAGCAGCACGGCATAGTCGGCTCCGGCATCCTCAACCTCGAAGAGCGCGTTGGTGAAATCGCCCCAGTGGTAGTTCTTGATCGTGGGATCGACTGCCGAAGGCGCAATGCGCTCGACCTTCGAGACGATCATGTGGGCGCCGGTCTCCTGCACCTGTGGCTTCATGATCCACACGAAGGGAATGGCATAGCAGATCAGGTTGTTGCGGCCCTTGAAGTTGCTTGGCAGACGCTTGGGCCAGCTTGGATCCGGCAGGCCGCGCGTCAGCACCATGGCGACATAGGCGTCTTTCAGGCCTGAACGCGCGACGCAACCGTGCAGGATGGCGGCAAGACCCTCGCGGTCGACGGGCAGTTCCATGCGCAGTCCCTTGACCGAGTTCTCGAAGCGCTCGAGGTGGTCGTCGAGGCGGAAGAAGCTGCCCTGCCAGACATGCACCACATCGTAGGTGACGTCGGAGCGCACGAAGCCCCAGTCGAAGACCGAAAGCTTGGCCTCGGCGGCAGGGACGAACGCGCCGTCGATCCAGGCCGCACCCCTGGAGTAATCGACGGCCTCATCGGCACGGAGCTTTTCAAGTGCAGCCATCCTGGTCTCCTCGCGTTATCCCATGGGAAGGATAGTCGCCGGGGACGCGCGCGGCTATGGTCAAGCATGGACATCCACGCATCCAGGAAAGTCATCTACGCCGCGCTTGTCGGCAATACGCTGATCGCCATCACCAAGTTCGCCGCTGCGGCCTGGACAGGCAGTTCGGCGATGCTGAGCGAAGCCGTGCACTCGGTGGTCGATACCGGCAACCAGTGCCTCATGCTCTATGGCATGAAGCGGGCCGCCCGGCCCGCCGATGCGCGCCACCCCTTCGGCTATGGACCGGAGCTCTATTTCTGGACCTTCGTCGTGGCGATCCTGATCTTTGCCGGCGGCGCAGGCGTCTCGATCTACGAAGGCATCGACAAGGTGCGGCACCCGCATGCCCACACTGACGCCTGGATCAACTACATCGTTCTGGGCGCGGCCCTGATCTTCGAGGGCGCCGCCTGGATGGTTGCCTTCCGCGAATTCAGCCGTACGCGCAAGCGGGGCGGCACCTTCATGAACGCCGTGCGCGTCAGCAAGGACCCGACGGTCTTCACGGTTCTCTTCGAGGACAGCGCCGCGGTGCTGGGCCTGCTGGTCGCGTTCATCGGCGTCCTGCTCTCGGACCAGCTCGGCATGCCTGTGCTCGACGGCGTCGCTTCCATCGGCATCGGCTGCATCCTGGGCGGCACCGCTGTCCTGCTGGCCATCGAGACCAAGAGTCTGCTGATCGGCGAGAGCGCCTTGCCCGAGACGGTGGAGAGCATCCGCCGTGCGGCGCGCTCGCACCGCGGCGTCGCGCGGGTCAACGAGGTGCTGACCATGCACCTTGGCCCCGGCGACATCCTGGTGAACCTGAGTCTGGATTTCGAACCCTATCTCAGTGCCGGCGACATCGAGGACGCGGTCACCGAAATCGAACGCGACATCCGCAGCAGGCACGACGAGGTCAAGCGCATCTTCGTCGAAGCCCAGGACTGGGCCGATCACAGGCGCGAGCGGCGCATGGAGCAGCGCGAGCAGGAGTGAGGCTTGCGGCGCGCCATGGTTCGCCGGACGTAACCCGACCAGAGGGCCGATGGAGAAGATCGTCGAGACGGCACGCGAGCTGGCACTGAAGGCCGTGATCTGGCTGCGGGCCGAGGTCATGACGCCTGACGCACTGATTCAGGCGCTGATCGTGATCGGCACCTTCATGCTGGCCTTGCTGCTCGATCCGCCCGTGCGGCGCATGGTGGGCAGGGCGCTGTCGGGCCTGCGGGAAGACGGCAACCTGCGGCGCCTGATCGATGCTGTGCTGGGGCACATGCGGCTGATCGTCTGGCTCGTGCTGCTCGTGGTTGGCCGGGAGACCGCCCGCTACATGGATTCGAGCGGCGAGCTTCTCGTGATCGCCATCAGCCTGCTTGCCGCCTGGATCGTCATCCAGCTTGGCGCACGGCTGCTGCGCGATCCGTTCTGGGAGCGTGTGGTCAGCGTCATCGCATGGAGCATTGCCGCTCTCAGTATCCTCGACCTGATCGAGCCGACCCGCAGGGCGCTCGACACCATCGGCCTCGATCTCGGGGAGTCACGGCTCTCGATGCTGACCGTGGTGCAGGGATTGCTCGCGCTGGCGGTTTTCATGTGGCTTGCCAATCTGGTCGGCCACTTCGTGGAGAAGCGCCTGCAGGGCGCTTCCGGCATCACGCCCTCGCTGCAGGTGCTGTTCTCGAAGGTCGTGCGCGCCGGCCTGATTGCCCTGGCGATCGTCGTGGCGCTGGGCACCGCAGGCGTCGACCTCACGGCCTTCGCCATCTTCTCGGGCGCCCTGGGTGTCGGGCTGGGCTTTGGCCTGCAGAAGGTCGTCTCCAACCTGATCAGCGGCATCATCCTGTTGCTCGACCGTTCGATCAAGCCGGGCGACGTCATCGCCATCGACGACACCTACGGCCACATCAATTCGCTGCGCGCGCGCTATGTCTCGGTCATCACGCGGGATTCCACCGAGTTCCTCATCCTCAACGAGGACCTCATCACCCAGCGGGTGGAGAACTGGACCTATTCCAGCACCCAGGTGCGCCTGAAGATTCCGGTAGGTGTTTCCTACGACAGCGACGTTCCCAGGGCGATCGAGCTTTGCGTGGAATCGGCACAGGCGGTCGCACGGGTGCTTGACGAGCCTGCGCCGCGCTGCCTGCTGCGGGGCTTCGGCGACAGCTCGGTCGATCTCGAGCTCCGGCTGTGGATCGAAGACCCCGCCAACGGCATTACCAACGTGCGCAGCGACGTGATGCTGGAAATCTGGGAGCGCTTCCACGCCAACGACATCGGCTTCCCGTTCCCGCAGCGCGATTTGCATCTGCGGACTGTTCCCGAAGGCTGGATCCGCAAGGAGCCCGGCGAAGCAGAAAAGGCTTAGCGGTCGCGCGCCAGCACGGCGATGTGGTCGTGGAGGGCGTCGCGGATTGGCGCGCCGGCCTGCTCCCAGGTGCCGGTCCAGACGCCGTTGGCATTGACCTCCAGGACATAGAGGGTTTCACCCACCGGCATCAGGTCGAACACGGCATAGCCCAGTTCCAGGCGGCGGGCGCAGGCGATGAGATCGGCGTCGAATCGCTGCCAGGTCTGCGACAGGCGGACATCCTCTGCGGCCAGGCCGCGGGTGCGGACATCGGGATGTGCCTCGTCGGTACCCTTGCGGGACATCTCCAGGGTCAGCACACGCTCGCCGATGACATAGGCGCGCAGCTCCACGGGGGCATCGATCCGCTCCTGCAGAATGACCGGCGCTGCGCGGCCCTTGGCGTCACATTCCGCTGCCGGCCGGGCAAGCAGGATGCGGCCTTCGCCCAGCAGCTCGCCCGTGAAGGTGCCTTCCGAGAGATTCTTGGCGACAGCGCGGCGTTCGGACAGAAAGTCCGCGGCGCTGGCGTCGTTGCCGATCCATGTCGGCGGCACCGCCATCGGCAGGCGAAAGGCTGCCATCTGGATCAGCTTGTTGGACGCCGCGCGCGCCTTCAGGGGGGCGTTGAGGCAGCGGCCCCAGAGCGGCATGGCATGCTCCATCCATGCCTGAATGGCGCGCCACTGGCGATGCTCCCAGTGACCATCTTCCCGGTTACGCTCGGGCGGTTGCAGCGCAAGATCCTCGGGCTCGAAGGAATAGGGAAAATAGACGAAGGCCGAGGCGCCCGACAGGTTGATGGTACCGCAGCCATCCTGGCGAAGCGTCGTGCGGTCGGCGACCACGGTAATCTCGCTGGAGGGATCGTTGAAATAGACCACCCGGGTCTCGATGTCGGGAAAGCGCTCGATGAAGCGCCGGGTCGCCAGATAGTCGCCGGCATCGCCTGCACGGGTCGTGCGCCACGGTGGCGTGACGAGAAACACCAGATCAGGCGTGTCCAAGGAGAACCTCGCGTTGAGGAACCGGCCAGTGCCGCCGGCGCGAGGCACTCTGCCGCCGCCGCTGGCCCCTCCGCAAGCCTCAACCCATGAACAGGCTGCTGGCGCCCGGCTATGGGATCGGCCAACTTCGACCCCATATGGACAAAACGATTTCGGAGGACATGACGTGGCGCAATACGATTACGACCTGTTTGTCATTGGCGGCGGCTCGGGCGGTGTGCGTGCGGCGCGCTTTTCGGCTGGCCTTGGCGCGAAGGTCGCCATTGCGGAGGAACGCTACTGGGGCGGGACCTGCGTGAATGTCGGCTGCATTCCCAAGAAGCTGTTTGTCTATGCCTCCCACTTCGCCGAGGACTTTCACGACGCCAAGGGATTCGGCTGGGACGTCGGCACGCCGACCTTCGACTGGGCGACGCTGCGCGACAACAAGACCAGGGAGATCGAGCGGCTCAACGGCATCTACGATCACATGCTGAAGAACGCCGGCTGCGATCTCCATTGGGGGCGCGCCACTGTGGTCGATGCACACACCGTGGCTGTCGGTGAGCAGCGCTTCAGCGCGCGCCACATTCTGGTTGCCGTCGGCGGCTGGCCCTTTGTGCCCGACATTCCCGGCAAGGAGCATGTCGTCACCTCCAACGAGGCCTTCTTCCTCGACAAGCTGCCCAAGCGCATGGTGATCGTGGGCGGGGGCTACATCGCGGTGGAGTTTGCCGGCATCTTCCACGGTCTGGGCGTGGAGGTGACGCAGCTCTATCGTGGGTCCCATTTCCTGCGTGGCTTCGATGACGATATCCGCGAGCACCTGGCGGTGGAGATGCGCCGCAAGGGCATCGACCTGCGCTTCAACGCCAACCTCGACGCCGTTATGCAGGAAGACGGCAAGACCATCGCGTGCCTGGACAATGGCGCCGAGATCGAGACCGATCTGGTCATGTACGCCACCGGGCGCAAGCCGCTGACCGCTGGTATCGGTCTGGAGGAGGCCGGTGTTGTCATGAACGACGACGGCACGATCAAGGTCGATCGGCACTTCCGAAGCTCCGTGCCCTCAATTCTGGCGCTGGGCGACATCACCGAAGGGCCCGAACTGACGCCCGTGGCGCTGGCCGAAGGCATGGCGATCGCCAGGACCCTGTTTGCCGATACTCCCACCACCGTCGACTACGATCTTGTACCTTCGGCTGTTTTCAGCCAGCCGCCCATCGCCAGTGTCGGGCTGACCGAGACGAGAGCCCGTGACCGTCATGGCGACAACCTCGATATCTACGTTTCGGAGTTCCGCGCGCTCAAGAACACCGTGTCGGGCAATCAGAAGCGCACCCTGATGAAGCTGATCGTGGAGCAGAGCAGCGACCGTGTGCTGGGCGTTCACATGATCGGTCCCGACGCCGGCGAGATCGTGCAGGGGCTGGCGGTGGCGCTCAAGGCCGGGGCGACCAAGGCGGTGTTCGACGCCACGATCGGGATTCACCCCACTGCGGCGGAGGAATTCGTAACCATGCGCCAGGTCACCCGCAGCGGCGCCCGCGAAGCGGCGGAGTAAAGACCGCTAGTCTCCTTTGGCCCTGAGTGGGGCCGTTGCCAGCAGACTGAGCTGGTGATCGCCCAGTTGGGAGGCGTAGCTCGTGCCCAGTGGCTGGAAGCCGTGATGGCTAAAGACCTGTTGCAGGCTCCTGGCTTCGGTGCGGACCGTGGCAAACAGTCCCCAGTCGGGCGCTGCCTCCCGCCCCGCGGCAATCAGGCGGTCGGCGTGGCCTTTGCCTCTTTCGCTGGCGACGACAAACAGCCAGCCGAACTCCAGCGGATGGGCATCCATGCATTCGCGAACCCCGGCACGGTCAAAGATCGACTGGCGATAGGCGGGAGCGGGAAGCTTGATGGCGGCAACGCCGATCAGGCGTTCACCGGTGAAGAGGTAGATCAGGCGGTGGGCGCGTCTGATGCGCTGCTCCAGCCGTTCGGGTTCGACGCCGATCTCGGTTCCGGCATGAATGAACGGCGCCAGGCCGCCTTCCGGGACCTCGTGGGGCTCCTTGACCAGGATGGTGGGTGTCTGGGGCATGAGCTTGGGCATTCTCTGGCAGGCAGGAAGCGATCTGGAGTGTCTGTCGGGGCAGGACAAGCCCGGTCG
This sequence comes from uncultured Rhodospirillaceae bacterium, assembly GCA_937880925.1. GTDB lineage: Bacteria > Pseudomonadota > Alphaproteobacteria > SP197 > SP197 > CALGGB01. The sequence goes on from CALGGB010000138.1 coordinate 28,763, forward strand.
CCGCATGACGCCGGATCGGGCAGTTTTGCTGGAAAACCGCCATTCCGGAGCGTATACCCGCCAGTCCCGCCCGGGCTGTGGATAACTTTTGACGTGATAAGGACGAGCCGATGACCGCGAAATGGACCCCGTCGACCTGGCGCGATCTGCCCATTCAGCAGGTTCCGTTCTATCCCGACGCCGCCGCACTGGCCGATGTCGAGACGCAACTGCGCCGCTCGCCGCCGCTGGTCTTTGCAGGCGAGGCGCGCAACCTCAAGCGTTCGCTTGCGCGGGTCGCAGCGGGCGAGGCCTTCCTGCTGCAGGGCGGCGACTGCGCCGAGAGTTTTGCCGAGTTCCATCCCGACAATATCCGCGACACCTTCAAGGTGCTGCTGCAGATGGCGATCGTGCTGACCTTCGGCGCGGCCTGTCCCGTGGTGAAGGTGGGCCGCATGGCGGGCCAGTTCGCCAAGCCCCGTTCGGCCGATACCGAGACGATCGACGGTGTCGAACTGCCCAGCTACCGCGGCGATATCATCAATGGCATCGAGTTCGAGGAAGCCGCGCGCATCCCCGATCCTCAGAGGGTCTTGCGCGCCTACAATCAGTCCGCCTCGACGCTGAACCTGCTGCGTGCCTTCGCCCAGGGCGGCTTTGCCGACCTGCATCGTGTGCACCGCTGGACCGCCGACTTCGTCTCCGACAGCCCCCAGGGCCACCGCTATGAGGAGATGGCCCAGCGCATCCAGGAGGCGCTGTCCTTCATGGAGGCCTGCGGCCTGACGCCCGAGCTGGTGCCCCAGCTGCGCGAGACCGATTTCTACACCGCCCACGAGGCGTTGCTGCTGAACTACGAGGAGGCCATGACCCGCGTCGATTCCACGACCGGCGACTGGTACGACACGTCCTCGCACCTGCTCTGGATCGGCGACCGCACGCGCCAGCCCGACCATGCCCATGTCGAGTTTCTGCGCGGCGTCAACAATCCCATCGGCATGAAGTGCGGGCCGAGCCTGGATCCCGACGAGCTGATCCGCCTCATCGATATCCTCAACCCGTCCAACGAGGCCGGCCGCCTGACGCTCTACAGCCGCATGGGCTCCGACAAGGTCGAGGAGAAGCTGCCGGCGCTGATCCGCGCCGTGGAACGCGAAGGCCGCACGGTGGTGTGGTCCTGCGATCCCATGCACGGCAACACGGTCAAGGCTTCCACGGGCTACAAGACACGACCCTTCGATCGCATCCTGGCGGAGGTGAAGGGTTTCTTCGCCGTTCACCGCGCCGAAGGCACCTATCCGGGCGGTGTCCACTTCGAGATGACCGGCCGCGACGTCACGGAGTGCATCGGCGGCGCCCAGGAGATCACCGATGCCGATCTTTCGGACCGCTACCACACCCATTGCGATCCGCGCCTCAATGCCAGCCAGTCACTGGAGCTTGCCTTCCTGATCGCCGAGCAGCTTCGCGAGGAGCGCGGCGAAGCCGAACGGGCTGCCGCGGCGCAGTAGCGATTTGCGCCGGGGGAGGCGCTTGATGGACGACGGCAAGAACAGCACCGGCGCCTGGCCCCGCGAAAGCGATGTCGGCAAGTGGACGGACGCCTACTTCAACCGCACGCGCACCACGGTGCAGGCCTTCGGCGATGTCGAGGTGACCTATGCCGTGTTCATGCGACGCCCGGTGGTCTGCGCGCCGCGCCTGATGATCGAGTGGCTGGAGGCGATGGCCGCCGCGCGCGGCGCCAGGTTCCACATCGAGCCGCAGTTCCACGAGGGTCAGTGGGTGGGAGCGGGCGAACCGATGCTCTACCTGACCGGCTCCTTTGCCGATCTGGTCGATCTGGAGACTCTCTACCTGCAGAAGCTGGGCCCGGCCTGCGTTGCCGCCTACAACGCCTATACCATGTGCGTCGACCTGCCCCAGACCGGGTTTCTCGCCATGGATGCGCGCCATTGCGCGGGCACCGAGATGGCCGAGATCATGGCCTATGCCGCCTCGGTCGGTTCGGCACGTGCAAAGCGCAAGGCCGATGCCGTGGGTTTCATCGGCAATGCGACGGACGCCACCGCCCACTACTTCGGCAACGAAAAGGGTTTCGGCACCATGCCCCATGCCCTGATCGGCTACGCCGGCAGCACGGTGCGCGCCGCCGAAATGTTCCATGAGGCCAATCCCGGCGTGCCCATGACCGTGCTGGTCGACTACTTCGGCCAGGAGATTTCCGATGCCCTCGAAGTCTGCCGCCGCTTCCCCGATCTGGCGGCATCGGGTGAACTCTCCGTGCGCCTCGACACGGCCGGCGGACGTTACGTCGAGGGGCTGGATACCCAGTCGAGCTACGCCGTGATCGAACGCAACGAGCCTTATGCCATTCGCGGCTACCGCTCGGAGACGGAACTGCGCTACCTGATCGGCACCGGCGTTTCGGCCGCGGCCATCTGGCACACCCGCGAGCAGCTCGACCAGGCCGGCTTCGACAAGGTCAAGATTGTCGCCAGCTCCGGCTTCAGTGCGGCCAAGTGCAAGGTCATGGCGATCGCCAAGGCACCCATCAATGTTATCGGCACCGGCAGCTATCTGCCCGATACCTGGTCTGAAACCTACGCCACGGCCGACATTGTCGCCTACGACGGCAAACCGCAGGTCAAGGTCGGCCGCGAGTTCCTGCTGCGTAGCTAGGCTGCCCGCCCGAGGTAGTTCCGCCGGGTTGCCTCGGGGAACACCATGCCCGGCTCGACATGGTAGCTGAAGATCACCTGCAGGCGCGTCACCGCACCCTCGACCGGCGTGACATGGTGCAGCGACCAGCGGCCGCGGAAGATGCTGAGCATGCCGGCCTTGAGATCCGGCGTGACGACATGCTCGCGCTCTCCCCGATAGATGTCCGCGATGGTCCCGAAGTTCTCATCCTGTGGCGAGGCGACCGGAGCGTATTCGAAACGGCCGCCGGACTCCGGCTCCTGCAGAAGCAGGGTGACGGAGAAGTCGTTGCCGTCGACGTGCCAGCCGTGCGTATCGCCCGGATGCAAGACGCTGATGTTGCAGGACAGCAGCGGATCGGCGGTACGATGGAGCGTGGCGTTGCCGGTCAGTGCGCCGATCAGGCGGGTCAGGCCGTCCCAGTGGTAGATACGCTTGATGCCGCCGCCCGATGGCAGGTCGTCGTAGCTCACCAGGTTCATGCGGAACGGGCTGGTGTGGCGCACCGGATGATCGGGCGGAAAACTGTCGAGATTTGCGCGGTGGCGACCGTAGGCAATGTCCTCGTGGTCCTGCCGGTGGGCGCAGGGCACCAGTGCCGTGGCTTCCGCGGCAAGCCGGGCGGCAATGCCGGGACGCAGGAAACCGGGCAGGGAGCACAGTCCCGTGGAATCAAGCCGTTCCCGCCCGCGCGCGACCAGCGCCCGTGCCTGCGGCGTCTCCAGGTCGGTGACGGGATAACGGTCGAGATCGACGAGCTCGGCGATGTCATGGGTTGTCGTGGTCATGGCGGCCCCCCGGACGGGACGCCAGCCGTCCCGCGCCGTCGATTGGCATAGCAAGGTCCATGGTCGGGCGCCAGTGAGGCCTTCGGGCCCCAGGTTGCCTGGCTGGCGGTGCTGACCGGCTCCGTCGCAGTTGCGACGGCGTCAGTCCAGGTGCACGACTGGTGCGGTGGTGCCGCTGGTCCGCGCCAGTGGCCTGAAGAACAGCACCAACGGGATCGTGGCCGCCGTGATGACCGCCATCAGCATGAAGTCGTCGAGGTAGGCGTTGGTTTCGGCCTGTGCCGTGATCGCGCTGTTCAGCGTCACCAGCCCGGTCGTGGTCGAAAGGTTCCAGGCCGCGCCGCTGCCAAGCCATTGCAGACCCAGGTTGAAGGGATGGGCGGCTTCCGCGAGAGCCGCGTGATTGATCTGCGTGTTGCGCGCCAGCAGGGTGACGACGATGGAAATGCCGATGCTGGAGCCGATGTTGCGCATCAGGCTGTACATCGACGCCCCTTCCGTGCGGAAGCGCGGCGCAAGTGTGCTGAAGGCGATGGTGCTCAGCGGCACGAAGACAAACCCCAGGCCCAGGCCCTGCACGATTCCGGTCTGCACGATCAGGGAAACCGGCACCTGAGAGGTGAAGCGGGTCATCTGCAGCAGCGAGCCCGCGATCAGGATCAGGCCGAGGATGATCAGGAAACGCGCGTCGACCCTGCCGATCAGGCGTCCGACGATGAACATCGCAACCATGGTGCCGATGCCGCGCGGAGCCAGGACGTATCCTGTCAGCAGCACGGGAAAGCCGGAGAGGCCCTCCAGGAACGGCGGCAGCAGGGCAAGGGTGGCGAGCAGGATGATACCGACCACGAAGATCATCACCAGGCCCAGGGAGAAATTGCGATCCATGAACAGGGCGGGCTCGATGAAGGGCGTGCGGCTGGTCGTGATGTGGACCAGAAACATGTAGAGGCCGAGCAGAAAGAGCACGCATTCGATGACGATCTCGCGGGAGTTGAACCAGTCCTGCGACTGGCCGCGATCGAGCATGAACTGCAGCGCGCCGATGGCGATGGCAAGCAGGGTGAAGCCGAAGACATCGAATTTCCGGGCGCTCTCGATTGGCGTCTCGCGCACGAAACTGAGGATGCCGAGGAGTGCCAGCAGGCCAAACGGCAGGTTGATGTAGAAGACCCAGCGCCAGCTGAAATCGGCGGTCAGGTAGCCGCCCAGCGTGGGGCCCAGGATCGGGCCGACCATCACGCCGATGCCCCAGAGGGCCATGGCCTGGCCATGTTTTTCCTTGGGGTAGGTATCGAGCAGCACGGACTGGGAGAGCGGCACCAGACCCGCGCCGAACACGCCCTGCAGCATGCGGAAGGCGATGATCTGCTCCAGCGAGGTCGCCGCGCCGCACAGCATGGAAGAGAGCACGAAGCCGGCGACCGCCACGGCGAAGATGCGCTTGCGTCCGAAACGGGCGGCCATGAAACCGGTCAGCGGCGTCGCGATGGCCGCGGCCACGATGTAGGAGGTCAGCACCCAGGAAATCTGGTCCTGGGTTGCCGACATGCTGCCCTGTATGTGGGGCAGGGCGACGTTGGCGATCGTGGTGTCGAGCGCCTGCATGACCGTGGCCAGCATGATCGAGACGGTGATCAGGGCGCGGTTGGAGACCGCGCTGCGGGCCGTGCGTCCGGCGGTTGTGGCTGGTGGTGCGTTCACGGGGCGGGATTGCCGCCAAGCAGGCGCGCCAGGGCGTCAAGACCCCAGGGCAGGCTGCGGCTGTGACCGGTGTCGATCGACACCAGCGCGCTCATGCCGGCGCGCAGGGGGGTATCGGCGTCGGTGCCGTCCAGGGCGATACGCACCTCCAGGCGCTGGACGACCTTGACCCAGTTGCCGCTGGCGTTCTGGGCCGGAAGCACCGACAGCACCGACCCCGTTGCCTGGCTGATGCTCTCGACCGTGCCCGTGAAGCTGTGATCGGGGTAGGCGTCGATTGCGATCGTGACGGCCTGGCCCTCGCGCACGTTGGTCAGGTCTGTCTCCTTGAGGTTGGCATCAATCCACATCTGCGTGTCGCCGATCAGCGCCAGTGCGGGGGCGCCGGCATCGAGGTGCTGTCCGGGATGGGGGACGTTGGACACGCTGCCGGGGAAGGGAGCGTAGATCTGCGTATGCGCCAGGTTGAGCCGGGCCTCGTCCAGTGCGGCCTGGGCGGCCAGCACCGTGGGGTGGTCGTTGGTCGCGATGTCGGGATCGCCGTTGAGTTTGGCGATGATGCCGGCGATCTCCTGGTCGAGCACATCAACGCCGCGCCGCGCGCTATCACGCTCGTGGGCTGCCGTTTCCAGAACGGTGTCGGAGACATCGCCGCTGTCGGCCAGGCTTTGCTTCCGTGCGTACTGGTCCTGGGCATAGGCGGCGGTGTTCCTGGCCTGGGCGAGCTGCTGGCGCACCTGGCTCAGGGTAGCCTTCAGCGCTTCGACCGTGGCGCGCGCAATGGAGAGATTGGCCTCTGCGTGGGCGACGGCGATGCGGAAGGCGCCATCATCCAGCCCGAACAGCAGGTCACCGGTTTCAACATGCTGGTTCTCTTCCACCACCACGGTCGCGACGTTGCCGGTGACCTGCGGTGCGATCAGCACATGGTTGGCCGCGACATAGGCATCGTCGGTCCCGACATAGCGCCCGCCGGTGGCGTAGTAGGCAAAACCGGCCACCAGCACCACCACGGGACCAAGGGTCAGCAGGATGGTGCGCAGCCATCGCCGTTGCCGCCGCGGCGCAGCTTCGGCTGCGGGCTGCGGCTCCGGGTCGGGTGTACTGGTTGCGGTCGCGTCCTTGTTGTCACCGGAGGAATCGTCCACGTCAGGAATCCTGTCCGCCCGCTGGGCCTTGCGACACACCGCCCGACAGCGTCGAGGGTGCATTGAGATTGACCTTGATGCGCTCGAGCACCTGGACCGTGGCAAGCCGTTCGCTGGCGCTGACACCTTCCAGGATCTCTTCGGTCAGACTATCGGCCTGCCGCCAGAGTTCGTCGATGATTGGAATCGCCTTTTCGGTCAGATGCAGTCGCTGGGCGCGCCTGTCGGCGGGGTCGGTGCGTCGCTCGACCAGTTCCAGCTCCTCAAGGCGGTCGACCAGGCGGATCACGGTCATCGGCTTGATCTCCAGTTCCTCGGCAAGCTGGTTCTGGCGCAGGTTGCCGTCACGCGACAGCTTGGCCAGGGCCCGCCACTGCGCCTGGGTGAGGCCCAGTGGCTGCAGACGGCGGTTGAACTCGGCACGCATCAGGCGCGTGACGTCGATCATGAGGGCGCCGAAGCGCGGTTCTTTGCGAATGTTCATAAGGGATACTTACTATAAGTCTGCTTTCGAGTTGGTCGCAAAGAGCCGTTTTGCATGGACACATTGCGCATGGCTGCCGTGCCCTGGATGCATGCGACCGCTGCGCCGGGTGCGGTTCCCGTGTCGACAGGCGCGCCGGGGCCGTTCTAGTGTCGCGCCATCCCGCGCGGACCTGCCATGACCGACCGACTTGCCATTGCGCTTGCCCAGATCAACCCGACCGTGGGCGCGGTCGCTGCCAATGCCGACAAGGTTCTGGCGGCGCGAAGCACGGCTGCCGGGCAGGGCGCCGACCTGATGGTGACGCCGGAGCTTGTCATCAACGGCTACCCGCCCGAGGACCTGGTGCTGCGTCCTGCCTTCCAGGAGCAGGTGGAGGAGGCCGTGGCACGTCTGGCGCAGGCAACCGGCGATGGCGGGCCGGCGATCCTGCTGGGCGCAACCCACCGCAAGGACGGCAGCCTCTATAACGCGGTTTATCTGCTCGATGAGGGCGGGGTCCGCCATATCCGGCACAAGCACGACCTCCCCAACTACGGCGTCTTCGACGAGAAGCGTGTCTTCACCGCGGGGCCACTGCCCGGCCCTATCCCGTTCCGCGACGTGCTGCTGGGCGCCCTGGTCTGTGAAGACATGTGGAAGCCCGACGTTGCCGAATGCCTGGAGGAAAATGGCGCCGACATCCTGATCGTGCCCAACGGTTCGCCCTACGACATCATCAACATCGAAGCGCGTCTGATGCAGGCGGTTGCCCGGGTCACCGAAACCGGACTGCCGCTGATCTACGTCAACCAGGTCGGCGGTCAGGACGAGCTGGTCTTCGACGGCGCCTCCTTCGTGCTCGATGCCGGGCGCAATCTGCGCTGCCAGCTTGCCGCCTGGGAAGAGGGCGTGGTCACGACGCATTGGACGCGCGGCGAGGACGGCTGGAGCTGCGCGCCCGCGGCCATCGCCCCGGAGACCGGCCGCTGGGAGATGATCTACCGCGCCATGGTGACGGGCCTTGCCGATTACGTCGGCAAGAATGGCTTTCCCGGAGTCCTGATCGGCATGTCGGGCGGTATCGACTCGGCGCTCACCGCGGCGGTTGCTGTCGATGCGCTCGGCCCCGACAAGGTCCACTGTGTGATGATGCCCTCACGCTACACCAGCCAGGAGAGCCTGGACGATGCGGCGGCATGTTCGGCCATGCTGGGCGCGCGCCTCGATAGTGTTTCCATCGGCCCCGCTGTGGAGGCTTACGGCACGATGCTGGCCGATCTCTTCGCCGGTACCGCGCCCAACGAGGCCGAGGAGAACATCCAGGCCCGCGCCCGCGGCATGACCCTGATGGCACTTTCCAACAAGTTCGGCCACATGGTGCTCTCCACGGGAAACAAGTCGGAGATGTCGGTCGGCTACGCCACGCTCTATGGCGACATGTGCGGCGGCTATTCCGTGCTGAAGGATGTCTACAAAACGACCGTCTATGCTCTTTCGGAATGGCGCAACAAGCACCGCCCCGATGGCCTGAAGGGCCCGGAGGGCATGGTCATCCCGCGCAACATCATCGACAAGGCGCCCACGGCCGAGCTGAAGGACAACCAGAAGGACCAGGACACCCTGCCGCCCTACGACGTGCTGGACGATATCCTGGAGAGCCTGGTTGAGAACGAGATGACCTTCCATGCAATCGAGGAACGCGGCCACGACCGCGCGCTGGTCGAGCGTATCTGGGCCATGCTGCTGCGCGCCGAGTACAAGCGCCGCCAGGCCCCGCCGGGGGTGAAGATCACCGCGCGCGCATTCGGTCGCGACCGGCGTTATCCCATCACCAACCGGTTCCGGAGCTGATGGCAGGCGCCGTCACCCGCTTTGCGCCGAGTCCGACCGGGCGCCTCCATGTCGGCAACATGCGCACGGCACTCATCAACTGGCTGTTTGCGCGCAAGGCCGGTGGCCGCTTCATCCTGCGCCTGGACGACACCGATGCCGAACGCTCGACCGAGGCCTTCGCCCAGGGCATCCGCGAGGACATGGCCTGGCTGGCGCTTTCCTGGGACGCAGAGGAACGCCAGTCGGCGCGCTTTTCGCGCTACGAAGCCGCCCGTGCCGATCTTGTCGCGGCGGGCCGGCTCTATCCCTGCTACGAGACTCCCGAGGAGCTGGACACCCAGCGCGGCCTGATGCGCGCGCGCGGTCGGGCACCGGTCTATGATCGCGCCGGGCTGAAGCTGTCGGCGCAGCAGCGCGCGGAGCTGGAGGCACAGGGCAGGGCGCCCCACTGGCGCTTTCGCCTCAGCGATGAAGCCGTCGCCTTCGAGGACCTGATTCGCGGCCCCGTGCGCTTCGAGGCGGGACATGTGAGCGATCCCGTCCTGATCCGCGCCGACGGCGTGCCGACCTATACGCTGGCCTCCGTGGTCGACGACATGGACTTCGGTGTCAGTCATGTCATCAGGGGCGAGGACCACGTCGCCAACACGGCGGTGCAGGTCGAGCTGATCGCCGCTCTGGGCGGTGCCGACATCGCCTTTGCGCATCATCCCTTCCTGGTCGCCGCCGACGGCGAGGGGCTTTCCAAGCGCAAGGGCAGCGCGGCCATCGCCGAACTGCGTGAGGCCGGGGTGGAGGCTATGGCGCTCGTCTCCTGGCTTGCCCGCATCGGGACCTCGGACGCCATCGAGCCGGCCTATGCGATGGCCGATCTGATCGAAAGCTTCGATCTGGCCAAGATCTCGCGCAATCCGCCGCACTACGAGCCGGGCGACGTCGCCGCCCTGTCGCGCCGCTGGCTGCATGGCGCACCCTGGGAGTCGGTTGCCGAAAGTCTGGATGTGCTGGGGCTTGCCAGGGCCGGGGAGGCCTTCTGGATCGCCGTGCGCGGCAACCTCGAGCGGCTGGAGGACGTGTGCGACTGGTGGGCGGTCTGCACCGCGCCGCTGCAGCCGCGCATCGAGGATGCCGACTTTGCCGCCACGGCCGCGGACCTCTTGCCGCCCGAACCCTGGGACGCGGAAACCTGGAAGACCTGGACCGCTGCGGTCAGAGAGGCGACCGGAACCAGGGGCAAGGCGCTGTTCCTGCCCCTGCGCCTGGCGCTCACCGGCCGCGAGCATGGGCCGGAACTCGCCGCGCTGCTGCCCTTCATCGGGCGCGCGCGCGTTCTGGCGCGGCTTGCCGGAGAGAAGGCTTAGTCGGCCCGCTTGTCGCCGGTAACCATGGCGCGTGCCAGGTTCTCGTGGTGAACGAGGCTGGCCAGCAACACGCCGCCGATGTGGAGGGCGACCACGGCGATGGCGATGTTGCCCAGGCTCTCGTGGACCTCTTCCAGCAGGTGATTGCCGGCATCGCCCTCGATGCCGGTCCAGACGACGATGCCGGTGAGCACGAGCAGCAATACGGTCATGGCGCCTCCCGCCGGGCTATGGCCCAGGTAGCGCTTGCCGCGAAAGTGCACGAGGTCTTTGAGATAGGACCAGACCCGTGCGGGTTTGTAGATGAAGTCCGTGAATCGCGCATGGCGGGTCCCCGCGAAGCCCCAGAGGATGCGCGCGCCGACGACCGCGAGGGCCACGTAGCCCGCGCCGATATGTACGGTCATCAGGTCGTCGCCGGTGAGCCATGCGACCAGGAAGGCCGCAGCCAGGGTCCAGTGCAGAATGCGGACCAGGGGATCCCAGACCCGGACGGTGCTTGTCGCCATGATGTTGCCCTCTGCAAGCAAGCCCCCTGGATAGAGCGGCTTGCTTACCGGAGCCTGACGGCGGGCGGGCGCACCCCGAAACGCAGATCGCCGCCGTCCTTTCGAACGGCGGCGATCCGGCAGGCGGATCTGACGACAGACCTTAGCGCCAGCGGGAGAGCATCACGAATTCGGTGCCCTCGTCGCGATGACGACCGCCGACACCAGCGGCCCACCAGGCACCCACGGCTGAGATCAGCATCGTTGCCGCGGTCAGGAACGCGATCAGAATGCCCATCTTCCGGGCGGCCTCAGCGGCTTCCAGGGCCGCCTGCTCGGCGGCCTGAATCTCGGCCACGGCGGCATCGATGCGCTGCGCGGCTTCCGCCTCGGAGAGGCCCGTGCGGGCGGCGATCAGCCGGGCGGCATAGGCCCGGTCGTCGTCGGTGAGGCCGTCCTCGTCCGTTGCCCGGACCAGGATGTTGCCGAGTTCAACACGGCTCTGCTGGGCCGTCGGCATGCGCACGGTGGCCGTGCTGCCGTCAGTCGTGGCGGCATCGGGGGCAGGCTGGCGCAGCAGGCTGTCGAGGGTGTAGCCCAACGGGTCCGCACTCTCATCGATGGCGCCAACGATTCCGGCTGCAGCGCCGGAGCTGACGGTCGCGGCGGCTTCGACGCCGGTACGGGTGGCGCTGACGACGCCGCTTGCCGCAAGCAGGGCGCCGACAAGAGCGCCCAGGGCCCAGACCATCAGGCCGTGGCTGCCGTCGCGCACGTCGGATTCATGCGGCGTGCCTTCGAACAGGCGGCGACGCATGCGACCGGCGAGATATCCGCCGGCCATGAAGCTCGAAACCGCGACCCAGATGAACCAGATGCTGGCTGCGATGACGAAGAAGAGCGGCGAAGGATTCTCGGCATCCAGGGGCGAAGCGAGCGAAAGCCCAATCGCCGACCCGAAGGTGAAAAAGATGAAGGAAATCGCCGCAGCCAGAACGGCCCCGGCAATGATGGCGGCCCAGTCGATATAGGAACCCTGGTCGGACGATCTTCCCTGTCCGACGACGGCGACATCGACTTCCGATGCTGGAAGTGTCATTGCCTGTCTCCCTCAGCGCATGCCGAGAAAGGACAGGATGGCCAGGATCACGACGACCAGGCCGACGAGATAGATGATTGCGTTCATGTCGGGCTCCCCATAGGTGAACGAATCATCAACGATGGAGGGGGCTCCGATGTTCCCGTCCCGCGTGCAAAGAGATGCGCGGCGTGGTTTGCGTCACCGGGGGAAGGGGGCTATAAGCCCGGCCATGGAGCACATCCGGTCCCATCGATGTCGCGGAGACAGCAGGCGAATTACCGCCTGAACCGCGCTGCCTGTCCCATGGGGGCGCGGCCTGTTTCGCTTCGCATGTCCGGGGACCGACCATGACCTTCCAAGCCCACAATACGCTTACCCGCCGCAAAGAACCGCTGGAGCCCACGATCCATCCGGGCAAGGTGGGCTTCTATGTGTGCGGGCCGACGGTCTATGACCTGATCCACATCGGCAACGCCCGGCCGCTCGTCGTCTTCGACGTGCTGTTCCGCCTGCTGCGCCGCAGCTATGGCGCCGACAATGTCACCTATGTCCGCAACATCACGGACGTCGACGACAAGATCAACGCGGCGGCAGCCGAACGCGGCATCCCGATCCGGGAACTGACCGAAACCACGGCCCAGCGCTTTCACGAGGACGCGGTGGCCCTGGGCTGCCTTGCGCCCACCCACGAGCCGCGCGCCACCGACCACATCCCCGAGATGATCGCCATGATCGAGGCGTTGATTGCCTCGGGCCATGCCTATGCCGCCGACGGCCATGTTCTGTTCGACGTGCCCTCCTACGAGCGGTACGGCGCCCTTTCGGGCAACAGCCGGGATGAGATCGTTGCCGGTGCCCGTGTCGATGTCGCGCCCTACAAGAAGGACGCCGCCGATTTTGTCCTCTGGAAGCCGTCCACCGGCGATCTTCCGGGCTGGGACTCCCCCTGGGGGCATGGCCGTCCGGGCTGGCACCTGGAGTGCTCGGCCATGAGCAAGCGCTTCCTGGGGCAGACCTTCGACATCCACGGGGGCGGGCGCGATCTGATCTTCCCGCACCACGAGAACGAGATCGCCCAGACCTGCGCGGCCGACGCCGATGCCGGCTTCGCGCGCATCTGGATGCACAACGGCTATCTGTCAGTGAACGGCGAGAAGATGTCGAAGTCGCTCGGCAACTTCTTCACGGTGCGCGATCTACTCGAGGAGTTTCCTGGTGAGGCCCTGCGCCTGCTGCTGCTGGGGACCCACTACCGTCAGGCTCTCGACTTCACCAAGGAGCGCCTGACCGAGGCCAAGCAGACCCTGGATCGTTTCTACAATGCGCTCTCGAAGGCCCGCGAGCCCGAGGCCGGCGAATTGCCCGAGGAGATCGTCACCGCGCTGGAGGACGACCTCAACACGCCGCTGGCCATCTCCCACATGCATGCCATGGCCGATGCCGTGTTCCGCGGTGAGGCCGGCGCAGCGGCGTCCCTGCGTGCGGCGGGCCAGATCATGGGTCTGCTGGGCGCCAGCGGCCAGGACTGGTTCCGCGGCGGTGCGGCCGACGAGGAAGCCGGCGAGATCGAAGGGCTGATCGACGAGCGTCTCGCAGCGCGCAGGAACAAGGACTTCGCACGTGCCGACCAGATCCGCGATGACCTGAAGGCGCGGGGCATCGAGCTGATGGACGGCCCGGAAGGGACGGCCTGGAGGCGCGTGTGATGGGCGACCGGGTCTATCTGTTCGATACCACCCTGCGCGACGGCGCCCAGACCCAGGGCGTCGACTTCTCGGTTGCCGAGAAGGCCGAGATTGCCCATGCCATGGATACCCTGGGCGTGGACTATGTCGAGGGCGGCTGGCCTGGCGCCAACCCGACCGACGACACCTTCTTTGCCAGTGCACCCCGGCTTTCGCGCGCGCGTTTCACCGCCTTCGGCATGACCCGCCGGCCGGGCCGGAGTGCCGAGAACGATCCCGGACTCACGGCCGTCCTGGCGGCCGATGCGCCCGCGGTCTGTCTGGTCGGCAAGGCCTGGGACTTCCACGTCGACGTCGCCCTGGGCATCAGCCGCGACGAAAACATCGCCATGATCGCCGATTCCATGGCGCTCGCCGTGGCCCGCGGCAAGGAGGCGATGTACGACGCCGAGCACTTCTTTGACGGCTACAAGTCCGATCCGGGCTTTGCGCTGGCCTGTGTCGAGGCCGCCATTGCCGCGGGCGCGCGCTGGGCGGTGCTCTGCGACACCAACGGCGGCACGCTGCCTTCCGAAGTCGCGCGCATCGTCGAAGCGGTGCAGAAGAGCGTGCCTGGCGCCAAACTAGGCATCCATGCCCACAACGACACAGGCAATGCCGTCGCCAACAGTCTCGCCGCCGTCGAAGCCGGCGTGCGCCAGGTCCAGGGCACGCTCAACGGCCTGGGCGAGCGTTGCGGCAACGCCAACCTGATCACGCTCATCCCCTCCCTGAAACTGAAGACGGCGTTCGAAACCGGCATATCCGACGCGGACCTGACCCACGTCACCCGCGCCTCGCGCCTGCTCGATGAGCTGCTGAACCGCGCGCCCGACCGCCACGCGCCCTATGTCGGCGCCTCGGCCTTCGCCCACAAGGGCGGCCTGCACGTCTCTGCGGTGATGAAGGACCCGCGCACCTACGAGCATGTTCCGCCCGAGAGTGTGGGCAACCGCCGCCACATCGTCGTGTCCGACCAGTCGGGCCGCGCCAACGTGCTCGCGCGTCTGGCCGAAGCCGGCATCGTGGTCGATGCCGATCATCCCCGCCTGCCGCGGCTTGTGGAGGAGGTGAAGACGCAGGAATTCGAGGGTTATGCCTACGACGGCGCCGAGGCGAGTTTCGAACTGCTCGCGCGGCGCACCCTGGGCACCGTTCCCGAGTATTTCGAGGTCGAGAGCTTCCGAGTCATCGTCGAACGCCGCCACAATGCGCTGGGCAAGCTCATCACGATTTCAGAGGCCACCGTGAAGGTCATCGTCGACGGTGAGCGCCTGCTTTCGGTCGCCGAAGGCAACGGCCCGGTCGATGCGCTCAACGCCGCGCTGGGCAAGGATCTGGGCAAGTATTCCGAGTACCTCGCCGACTGGCGGCTGGTCGACTACAAGGTGCGCATCATCTCGCCCCAGGCCGGCACGGGCGCGGTGACCCGCGTCGTGATCGAGAGCAACGACGACAGCGGCGTCACCTGGAGCACGGTCGGGGTTTCCACCAACATCATTGATGCCAGCTTCCAGGCGCTGAGCGACGCCCTGATCTACAAGCTGCTGCGCGAGAATGCGCCGGCCTGAGCGATGAGCGCGCCAGCCGTCATCCTTGTGCGACCCCAGTTGGGTGAGAACATCGGCGCGGCCGCCCGCGCCATGAAGAACTTCGGTCTCTCCGACATGCGCATCGTCGCGCCGCGCGACGGCTGGCCCAATTCGGCCGCCACCATGATGGCGGTCGGAGCGGTCGACGTGCTCGAAGCCGCCCGTTTCTTCGATACCACGGCCGAGGCGGTAGCCGACCTGGAGAAGGTCTGGGCGACCACGGCGCGCCGCCGCTACATGCTCAAGCCCGTCCTGACGCCGCGCCGCGCGATCGACGACATGCGCGCGGCGGTGGGCGAGGGACACCGGTGCGGCATCCTGTTTGGCCCTGAGCGCACGGGCATGGAGAACGAGGAGATCGCGCTGGCCGACGCCATGCTGCGCGTGCCGGCCTCCCCGGGCTTCACCTCCCTGAACCTTGCCCAGGCCGTCCTGCTGATCGGCTACGAATGGTTCCAGCATGAGGCGGAACTGCCCGAGGAGGAGATGCGCAAGGGCCGCACGGAGCTCGCAACCAAGGGTGAAGTCGAAGGGTTTTTCGAACATCTCATCGGGGAGCTCGACACCTGCGGCTTCCTGCGCAACCAGCAGCAACGTCCCAGCATGATCGTCAATTTGCGCAACATCTTCCTGCGCGCCAATCTGCACGAACAGGAGGTGCGCACCCTGCGTGGCGTCATCACCTGCCTGGTCCATGGCCGCCGCCCGATCCCGGGACGGGAGGAGACGTGAACAACCTGTTGCGTGCCGCCGCCGCGTTGATCCTGCTGCCGTTCCTGATGGCGGCCACCTGGCTGCAGTTCCCCAGCATCGAGGCAGACGGCACCGAGGGCATGACCGTGACCGGCCTGCTGCGCGTGCCGGAAGGGCAGGGGCCGTTTCCCGCGGCCGTGCTGCTCTCCGATTGCGACGGCATCTCGCCGCACGAGCGGGTCTGGGGCCAGCGCCTGGCCGACCAGGGTTATGTCATCTATCTGATCGACAGCTTCTTCACCCGCGGTGTCGAGACGACCTGCGGCGAAACACCCGATGTGCCGGTGATGGACGACCTGCGCGGCGCCATCGCCAGGCTGAAGACGCTGCCGGAGGTCGATGCCTCACGCATCGCCGTGATCGGCTGGCAGGATGGCGCCGATGTGGCGCTCGCCTGGGCGGCGCAGCCGGGTGGGGGGCTGGCGGTGGTCTTTTATCCTTCCTGTTCGATGGCGGAACCGCTGGCGCGGTCGACGCTGTTTGTCCTGCCCACCGCCTATGGCGGCTATGAGGCCTGCAACGCCTTCGTCTTCGGCGAATACGAGGCGGGAAAGACAGTCCAGCGGATTGCGCCCTACGACGTTGGCGCAGGGTTTGATTGCCAGGAGTGCGCGGGAGTCTATCTGGGCGGGCCGGGAGGCTGGAACGACCCCGCAGACAGCCTGACGACCCGGAACATCCTTGCCGAGATGGAGCGGATGCTGACGCTGCACTGAGCCGTAATCAGGGCTGGTATCCGCCGACGTGCAGGCCAAGCTGGAAGGTCACCCGCATCTGGCCCCAGGTTTCGTAGTCGGCAGGATCGAGAAAGCGGAAGGGGGTGCTGCGGAACTTGTCGAAGGCCCGCTCCATGGCGTCCACGGCGGCACGCCGCACCGCGGGGTCCGGGGCATTCTCCACCGCCATGATGTCGGCCTCTTCTATGCGGCCGCTGTCGTCCAGTGAGAGTTCCACCGTGACTGCCACGCCCTCAAGAGATTTGCCTTCCTGGCGGCTGAGATCCATGGCGCTGGCAAGCTGGCCCGCGAACAGGGTGGGATAGCCAACGTCGGCCCTGCCGGCGCCGCCGCAAGCGGTGGCCGCGACAACCAGGAGGGCGATCGTGCAGAGGCGTTGTAGGGTGGGCATGACGGCTCCTGGGACCATTGTTGGGTGCAATCATACCAGAACATTTGCTTCAGAACCCGCGAGGTGCTGCCCCGGGGGCGCAAAGAGGTTTGACAAGGCCGCCCGGCACGACTACAAACCGCGCCTCTGCAGTGGCGCAAGCCACCGCGGCAACACTGACCTGCACAAAAGCGAAGGCTCGATGACCAAACGACTGGCGTCGAAATACAAGATTTGCCGCCGTTACGGCGAAAATCTCTGGGGGCGCCCGAAGCGCTTCCTGACCAACCGTCTGTATGCCCCGGGGCAGCATGGCCAGAGCCGCCGGCGCAAGCCGACCGACTTCGGCATTCAGCTCGCGGCAAAGCAGAAGCTGAAGGGCTATTACGGCAACATCAACGAGCGCCAGTTCCGGCGCACGTATGAGGAAGCCTATTCGGCCCGCGGTGACACAATCGAGAACATGATCGGCCTGCTTGAGCGCCGCCTCGATATCGTCATCTATCGCATGAAGTTCGTTCCCACGGTCTTCGCTGCGCGTCAGTTCGTCAATCACGGCCACGTCAAGGTCAACGGCAAGCGGGTGACGATCCCCAGCTACCGTGTTTCCGAAGGCGACGTGATCGAGGTCAAGGAAGCCTCGCGCGAGCTTCCCCTGGTTCTCGAAGCCGTTTCGTCGGCCGAGCGTGAGGTGCCCGAGTACCTCAACGTCGACTTCGACAAGATGGCGGGCACCTACAACCGCGTGCCGTCCTTCACGGACGTGCCCTATCCGGTTCAGATGGAGCCCAACCTGGTGGTTGAGTTCTACTCCAAGGCCTGATCGCCCTACCGCTTACGAAAGAGCCGCGTCCCGCAGGGGATGCGGCTCTTTTCGTTTGAGCTGGGCGATACCGTGTTGCGCGATGTGGTGCGCCGGCCCGGAGTTCCCCCAAACGCTGATCGCCCCTTGGCCTGATCCCCCATCGACGGTCTATGATCGCGCCCGACATTGCCACAGCGGAGATTTTCCATGCGCGTCGTCATCGCCATGATGAAGCACGAGACCAACACCTTTTCGCCCGTGCCCACGCCCCTTGCGCGGTTCGCCCGGGGCGGCGACGAGGTGGCGCGGGGCGATGCCGTGATCGCGAACTTCGCGGGCACCCAGAGCGGCGTTGCCGCCTATATCGACATCTGCCGGCGCGAGGGCTGGGAGATGGTGACACCGATCGCTGCATCGGCCTGGCCATCGGGTCCGGTCGAGGATGCCGCCTTCGAGGAGATCTGTTCTGCGATCTGCGATGCGGTTGCAGAGGGTTGCGACGCCATCATGCTCGACCTGCACGGCGCCATGGTGACCCAGAGCTTCGAGGACGGCGAGGGCGAGCTGCTGCGCCGCATCCGCGCCATCGCGCCCGATGTGCCCATGGCGGTGGCGCTGGACATGCACACCAACCTCTATGCCGACATTGTCGACCGGGCGACCGTTCTGGCCGGCTTCATGACCTATCCCCATGTCGACATCTACGAAACCGCCCAGCGCGCGGGCGAGGCCCTGGTCCGCGCGATCAAGGGCAAGGTCAAGCCCGCCAAGGCCTGGGGCAACCGCCCCATGCTGCCCCACATCATGCTCCAGGGCACCACCAGCGGCCCCAACGTCGCGCTGCAGAAGCGCTGCCGCGAGATGGAGGAAAGCGGCGAGGCGCTCTGCGCCACGGTCTTCACCGGCTTCCCGCACGCCGATATCCGCAACGCCGGGCTTTCAGCGGTGGTCGTCACCGACGGCGATCAGACGAAGGCGCAGGCGCTGACCGATGAACTGCTCGACATGGCCTGGAAGGCGCGTGAGGACTTCGTCTACGAGATCGAACCACTGGAGCAATCCATCGAGCGGGCCAAGGCCATTCCCGACGGCCCCGTGATCCTGCTCGACCATTACGACAATGCCGCTTCGGGCGGCACCATGGATACGATGACCGTGCTGGGGGCCATCCTGCGGGCGGGGCTGGAAAACGCCTGCGCCTTTGCCATCCACGACCCCGAGAGTGTGCAGAAGATGATCGCCGCGGGCATCGGCGCGGAGGTGACCGTTGATCTGGGTGGCAAGGCCGATATGCCGGCGCTGAAGCTCAAAGGAGAGCCCCTGCGCGTCACCGGCCGGGTGCGGCGCATCACCGACGGCCGTTTCCGCAACAAGGGGCCCATGGGCACCGGCGTGCTGATGAACATGGGTCCGACCGTGGTGCTCGACACCGGCAAGGTCGAGATCGTCGTCATCTCCACCTACCAGGAACCCAACGACATCAACGCCTTCTATTCCGTCGGCATCGATCCGTGGCAGAAGCGCTACGTCATGATCAAGAGCCGGGTCCACTGGCGCGCCGGCCTGGGGGAACTCGCCAAACACGTCGTCGATTGCGCCGGCACCGGTGTCTGCACGTCGGACTACTCCAGCCTGGAGTTCAGGAATGTGCGGCGGCCGATCTACCCGCTCGACCGCATCAACGAGCCGGACTGATGGCCGCGCCGGAAGGCCCCAGGCCGGGCCGCTACCGCCACTACAAGGGCAATGAGTACGAGGTGGTGGGCACAGCCCGCCACAGCGAGACCGAGGAGCCCCTGGTGGTCTATCGCACGCTCTACGGCGAGTTCTCGCTCTGGGTGCGCCCGCTGGCGATGTTCATGGAGACGGTGGAGATCGAGGGGCGAACGGTGCCCCGTTTCGCCGCCGTGGAGAACAATTAGGCGTCATCGGGCAACACCGGGCCGGGTGTGACGTTCGCTGGAGTAAGGGGGCGCAACAAACGAAAGGAACCTGTCGATGACCCGTTTTCGCACCGCTCCCTTGCTTGCCGGCCTGCTGGCCGCGGGCCTTGCCCTTCCGGCTCTTGCCGACAGCAGCGCACAGATGCACGCTGTCTCGACCGATGGCGTCGGCGACAGCGTGGGTGCCATCACCTTTGAGGACAGCGACTACGGCCTGCTGATCCATCCGGCGCTGCAAGGCCTGGAGCCCGGCCTCCACGGCCTCCATGTCCACCAGAACCCGGATTGCGGCCCGGCCGCCAACGATGCCGGCGAGACCAGCGCGGCGGGAGCTGCCGGCGGTCACTACGATCCCGATGACACAGGCGTACACGAGGGCCCCTATGGCGCGGGTCATCTGGGCGACCTGCCGAACCTCGTGGTGGCCGATGACGGCAGCGCGGACCTCGTTCTCCTGGCGCCACGCGTCACCGTGGCCGATCTCGCCGGCCGCGCCATCATGATCCACAGCGGCGCCGACGATTACTCCGACGCCCATCCCGGCGGCAGCCGCGCCTATTGCGGTGTGGTGGAGTAGAGGCGCCAGAACTCCATTGTCATTCTCCGGCCTGACCGGCAAATCCATGCTGTGACCCGGCCTGGTGATCCGCTCTATATCTCCTCATGCCAGCGAAGGCTGGCATCCAGAAGCACTGACGCAGAGTTAAAGCCGTGAGCCTTGCGGACCGCAGTCGCTGCGTCCTGGCACGACCTGTTTGTGCGTCTGGATGCCAGCCTTCGCTGGCATGAGGAGGGGAGAGAGGCAGACGAGGACCGGAGCCGCGAGGTCGTTGCCTCAGTCGAACGCCGAGAGCACCAGGTCGAGTTTCTCGCCCAGCCACAGGGCATTGTCCCTGTGGTCCTCCAGGTCGTTGCCGCTCTCGGGATGGATCAGCATGGAGAGGCCGTGATGATTCATCATCAGCCAGGGCACGATCTTCGGGAATTCGGCCGGCATCAGGCTTACCTGGAACATCGCCTTGGGATGCGGCCCGACGGGCTTGTCCCAGACACGGCCGAGTATGACCTCGAAGCGCTGCCCGATCTCCTCGCGCAGCGCCACGGCGGTCTCCCGCTCATCGGGGCCGAAATAGACGTGGACGTGGTAGTCGACGATCTTCTCGGCCGGGACGGTCTCCATGACCGTCAGGCCGCGGGGTCGAGCTCGATGCCCTTTTCGGCCAGCAGTGCGGAGAGTTCGCCGGTGGTGAACATCTCCTTCAGGATGTCGCAGCCGCCCACGAACTCGCCCTTGACGTAAAGCTGGGGGATCGTCGGCCAGTCGCTGTAGGCCTTGATGCCCTCGCGCACGGCGGGGTCTTCCAGCACGTTGATGCCTTTGAAGCGGACACCCAGGTGGCTGAGAATCTGCACCGAAGCGGCCGAGAAGCCGCACATGGGGAACACGGGCGTGCCCTTCATGAACAGCACGACGGGGTTGTCGGTGACTTCCTTGGTGATGCGCTGGCTGGTGGCGTCGTCGAGGGCCATGGTGGTCTCCTGCGTAAAGGTGTTCAGGACGCGGGCGGCGCGGAGGTCGTCAGCGCCAGCGCGTGGAGTTCGTTGCCCATCTTGCCCTTCAGGGCCTTATAGACGAGCTGGTGCTGCTGCACCCGGGACTTGCCGGCAAAGGCGGAACTGACGATGGTCGCGGCGTAGTGGTCGCCGTCGCCGCGCAGGTCGTCGATCGCGATCGAGGCGTCGGGAAAGGCCTCCTTGATCATGCTTTCGATCTCGTCTGCGCGCATCGCCATGCCATCACTCCCAAGCCGTCAGGCCGGTTCGCCCGCCATGTAGCGTGGCAACCAGCCTTCGAAGGTTTCTCGTAACGTTCCCAGCGATATGGGGGAGGCGCCGTCGACTGTCAATGCGTCGCCCCCGGTCATGCCCAGCACCAGCGCCGGGACACCAGCGCGGTTGGCGGCATCCTGCAAGTCCGCGCCGTCGCCTTCGACCGCGACGATGTAGCGTCCCTGGTCCTCGCCGAACCAGAAGGCGTGGTGGGGCAGGTTCTCGTGCGGCATGGCGACGCTGGCGCCGATGCCGGAGGCGAGCGCCATCTCGGCCAGCGCCACCAGGGCGCCGCCGTCGGAGATGTCATGGCAGCAGGTGACCTTGCCGGCCTCGATCTGGCCGCGCACGAAGTCGCCGTGGCGGCGCTCGGCGGCAAGGTCGACGGGAGGCGGGGCGCCTTCCTCGCGGCCCGCGATCTCGCGCAGGTAGAGGCTGGCGCCCAGATGGCCGACGCCGTCGCCCAGCATCAGGATGGTGTGCTGCGTGCCGCCGAAGCCGATCCGGGCCGTTCGGTCGAGATCGTCGATCAGGCCGATGGCGCCGATCTGGGGCGAGGGCTGCACCGCCTTGCCGTTGGTCTCGTTGTAGAGCGAGACGTTGCCCGAGACGATCGGCATGTCGAGCGCCTTGCAGGCCTCGCCCAGGCCCTTGATCGCGCCGACGAAGGTGCCCATCACGTCGGGCCGTTCGGGGTTGCCGAAGTTGAGGCAGTCGGTCGTCGCCAGCGGACGTGCGCCCACGGCGCTGAGGTTTCGGAAGGTCTCGGCGACCGCCTGCTTGCCGCCCTCGAAGGGATCGGCCTGGCAGTAGCGCGGCGTGCAGTCCGTGGTGACGGCAAGGCCCTTGCCGGGGCGGTCGGGCACCTCGATCACGGCGGCATCGCCGCCGGGGCGCTGCACGGTGCGGCCCATCACCAGGTGATCGTACTGCTCGAAGATCCAGCGGCGGCTGGAAAGGTCCGCCGAGCCGATCAGGTTGAGCAGGGCGTCGTTGATGCTGTTGGGCGCGGGAACGTCGCCCGCAGCGATCAAGGGGCGTTGCGGCGTCTCGTTCCAGGGCCGGTTGTAGAGCGGGGCCTCGTCCGAAAGCGGGCGCACGGGCAGATCGGCCTGCACCTTGCCGTCCTTGGAAACGACCAGGCGGCCGGTGTCGATGATACGCCCGACGACGGCGAAATCCAGCTCCCACTTCTCGAAGATGGCGCGTGCCTGGGCCTCCGCCTCGGGCTTCAGCACCATCAGCATGCGCTCCTGGCTTTCCGAGAGCATCAGTTCGTAGGCGCTCATGCCCGCCTCGCGCTGGGGCACGGCGTCCAGATCGAGGTCCATGCCGACATTGCCCTTGTCGGCCATCTCGACCGAGGAGCAGGTGAGACCCGCTGCGCCCATGTCCTGGATGCCGATGATGCTGTCGGTCGCCATCAGCTCCAGGCAGGCTTCCAGCAGCAGCTTCTCGGTGAAGGGGTCGCCCACCTGCACCGTGGGGCGTTTCTCCTCGGTGTCCTCGTTGAACTCGGCCGAGGCCATGGAGGCGCCATGGATGCCGTCGCGCCCGGTCTTGGAGCCGACATAAACGACCGGCGCGCCGATGGCGCCCGCGGCGGCGTAGAAGATGCGGTCGGCCGGCGCGATGCCCACGCACATGGCGTTGACCAGGTTGTTGCCGTTGTAGCTGGCATGGAAGCTGGTCTGGCCGCCCACCGTCGGCACGCCCATGCAGTTGCCGTAGCTGCCGATGCCGGAGACGACACCACCGACGAGATAACGCGTCTTGGCATGCTCGGGCGCGCCGAAGCGCAGGACATTGAGGTTGGCGACGGGGCGCGCGCCCATGGTGAAGACATCGCGCATGATGCCGCCCACGCCGGTCGCCGCACCCTGGTGGGGTTCGATGAAACTCGGGTGGTTATGGCTTTCCATCTTGAACACGGCGGCCAGCCCGTCGCCGATGTCGACCACGCCGGCGTTTTCGCCCGGCCCGCAGATCACCCAGGGCGCGGTGGTCGGCAGGGTCTTCAGCCAGACGCGGCTCGACTTGTAGGAACAGTGCTCGTTCCACATCGCCGAGAAGATGCCGAGCTCGGTCAGGTTCGGCTCGCGCCCGATGATCTCCAGGATCTTGGCGTATTCGTCGGCGGTCAGGCCGTGCTCTGCCGCGATGTTGGGCGTCACGCGAATGGTGTTGGGATCGGCGCTCATGCGGGCGCTCCAGAGGCAAGGTGGCACGCGGAGGCGCGGAGGCGGTTGCGCGGCTTCGCCGCGTACCCCCCTCTCTGACCCTCCCCCTCAAGGGGGGAGGGGAATGATTGATGGGCGAGATCGGTGAGGACCCATGATTCCCTCCCCCCAACGAGGGGGAGGGTTAGGGTGGGGGGGAGCGCGTAGCGCTTCAATCCCCTCACGACAGCGCCTCCACGATGCCGGCGAACAGGGGCACGGCGTCAAGGCTCTGCTGGCGCGGGCCGGTGGCGTCCTCGGGATGGGGCATCATGCCGAGCACGTTGCCCTTCTCGTTGACGATGCCGGCGATGTCGGCCGTGCTGCCGTTGGGATTGGCGCGGCTCTCGGCTTCGCCCGGCCCGGCGACGTAGCGGAAGGCGATCCGCCCTTCGCCCTCCAGGCGCTTCAGCGTCTCGACATCGGCGAAATAGTTGCCGTCGCCGTGGGCCACCGGCACGCGGATGACATCGCCCTCGACCAGATTGCCGGTCAGCGGCTTGATTGCATGGTCCAGGCGCAGGTGCACGTCACGGCAGACAAAGGCCAGGCTGGCATTCTTCAGCAGCGCGCCGGGCAGCAGACGCGCCTCGATCAGGATCTGGAAACCGTTGCACACGCCCAGCACCGGCTGGCCGGCGTTGGCCTTCTTGACCACATCCTTCATGATCGGCGAATGGGCCGCCATGGCGCCGCAGCGCAGGTAGTCGCCATAGGCAAAGCCGCCCGGCAGGACGATCAGGTCACAGTCGGGCACCTCGGCATCGCCGTGCCAGGCCATCACGGCACTGGCCCCGGCGCGCTCGAAGGCGTCCTTCATGTCCACTTCCCGGTTGGTGCCTGGAAACACCACGATGGCGGCTTTCATGGGGTTGCATTCCTTCTACTTGTCACCCTCCGGCTTGACCGGAGGGTCCATGCTGTGACCTCACCGGAAGCGCCTCGGACTGACCGTTGGCTCAAGTCTCGACACCACAGCATGGATCGTCCGGTCAAGCCGAACGATGACAGCGGGTGTGGATGGATGCCGGACCCCAGGTTGGCCGACAGGGTCATCAGGCCTGGAGCTCGATCGCGTAGTTCTCGATCACCGTGTTGGCGAGCAGCTTCTGGCACATCTGTTCGACCTCGGCGCGGGCGCGGGCCTCGTCGGTTTCGGCCAGTTCCAGCTCGATCACCTTGCCCTGGCGGACGTCGCCGACGCCCTCGAAGCCGAGGCTTCCCAGCGCGTGGCCGATGGCCTTGCCCTGGGGGTCGAGAACGCCGTGTTTCAGGGTGATGTGGACGCGCGCCTTCACAGGGCGGCCCTCGGGATCTCCGTCACGTTGCCGGTTTCGGGCATGATGCCCAGGCGGCGCGCGACTTCCTGGTAGCCCTCGGCCACCTTGTCCATGTCCTTCACGAAACGGTCCTTGTCCATCGGTTCGTTGGTGGTCAGGTCCCACAGGCGACAGGAATCCGGGCTGATCTCGTCGGCGATCATCAGGCGCATGTCGTCCTCGGTCCAAAGGCGGCCGAAGGTCAGCGTGAAGTCGACCAGGCGGATGTTGGCCCCCAGGAACAGGCCCGACATGAAGTCGTTCACCCGCAGGGAAAGATGGATCATGTCGTCGATGTCCTGGGTCGCGGCCCAGCCGAAGGCGGTGATGTGCTCCTCGGAGACCAGCGGATCGCCCAGCTCCTCGCTGCGCAGGTAGAATTCGATGATCGAGCGGGGCAGGGGCGTGCCCTCCTTCAGCCCGAACTTCTCGGCGAATTCGCCCGCGGCGACGTTGTGGATCACGACATCGACAGGCAGCATCTCAAGCTCGCGGATCAACTGCTCGCGCATGTTGAGGCGGCGCACGAAATGCGTCGGGATGCCGATCTCGCCGATCTTGGTCATCAGGTATTCGCTGATGCGGTTGTTGATGACGCCCTTGCCATCGATCACGCCGCTTTTCTGCGGCCTGCGGGAGAAGGCGACATCCTTGAAATGCTGAACGAGAAAGCCGGGTTCGGGACCTTCGAAAAAGTCCTTGGCCTTGCCTTCGTAAACGCGCCTGCGGCGAGCCATGGGCGTGGTTCCCGAGGTAGTCCGGCGCAACCTGATGATTCGGCCGGAGGGCCGTCGGCGCCAGTCCGCGCGACCCTAGTGGAAATGGCGCCTAGACACAATCAGTTGTGTCCAGCGCGACCGGCCGGAACGACACCTTGTCTGGTCGCCCGGCCGCAAACATCCATATGGTGCGCCGAGTCGCGCCGGCAAGGCCGATCAGGGAGGACGAGACCGTGCCGAAGCCGCCACGGTCCTCGATCAGCAGGGAGCCGCTCTCGGTCGCCGACGAATCGCGGCTGGGATCGGCAAGGCGCGCCTGCCAGCCGGCCCAGTCGCCTGTGTCGGGATCGGGTGCCCGAGCGGCGCGGAACAGCGGCAGGTGGCGGGCCACGCGCGGGCTGGCGTGGCTGTCGTCCAGGTCGTGGGCGGTCAGCATATGCAGCCCTTGCGGAATCGGGGCCACTTCGGCGTTCGTGGCGCCATCCCTGTCGGTCCAGCGCAGCCAGAAGGCGCCTTCAGAGTCGGCAATGACCATGTTGAACGGGCGGAAATCGCGGCCGGGAAGGGCGCAGACGGCCCGTGCGGCATCCCGCGCGTTCTGGTGGTCCAGCGCAATCAGCGGCAGGTCGCCGCGGGTGCGCTTGTCGCCTGCCGGCCCCAGGGAGCCGACACGGTTGAGCACGGCGGCGACCACGCCGGCATCGTTGACCCCCAGCCAGGTGCCGCCGGCCTCCTCGTCGCGCCCGGCTGTCACTGCCGGACGTTCGGGCCAGTGGCGGCCCGGAGGCAGCCAGGGACGGCCCGCCATTTCGTCGCGATTGGCCGCGATCAGCAGGGGCCAGGCATGGCCGGGACGGTGCAGGGTGACAAGCGTACACATGGCAGAGGGTCGATTTCGCCGCTTCTAAGGGTTGGAGAGGGGCCGGGCGCACGCTATATGGAGCCTTGAAAGTCCGCCAGTATGATGGCCGGGCATTAACCTCACACAATCCGGGGGATAGGCATCGTCATGGCGCTGTTCGACGACCGTAAAAAGGGTCAGGAAAACAAGTACGCGCACGATCAGGAGCTTCGCTTCAAGGCGATCGCGCGCCGCAACAAGCTGCTCGGTCTCTGGATCGCCGCGCAGATGGGCAAGACCGGCGCAGAGGCCGATGCCTATGCCGCCGAGGTCATTGCTTCGGATTTCGAGAAGCCCGGTGACGACGATGTCGTCGAGAAGGTCCTGAAGGACTGCCAGGCCGCCGGTCTCGACATGGACGAGCACAAGCTGCGCCGTCACATGCAGACCCTGGAAGCCCAGGCGATCACCGAGATCCAGAACCAGTAGGCCGTTGCTGGCGGCGCGGGCTTTTGCCGTGCCGCCACGACCGCCTGCCGGTCATCCGTTTATCGATCAGGCGCCCCAGATCAGGAACAGCCCGACATCGCCTGGCAGGCCGCCGGGGAAGTCGAGGATGCGCGCCGCCAGGTGGAAGCCCTGCGGGCGCAGTTCGTGCTGCCAGCGCAGATAGACCTCCGCGGCCTCGCCGCGCAGGGTGGTGGGCCAATCGGTCTCCGGCACGTTGATCGCCCGCCCGCCGTCGCTGCACAGGCTGGCGGGAAAGGTGAAGATGAGCGCCTCGCTTCCGCCCTCCTGGGCAGCATGGCGCGCCTTGTGCAGCATCGCCTGCCAGGCATTGTCCCCGACATGGTGATCGATCAGTTCCTTCACCCTGGCGCGGCGGGCCTCGGCGGCCTCGCGGCGCTGGGCCGCATGCCTGGCGGCGGCCTGGTGGGCATGATCGGCGACCAGCGCGCGAAACTGCTCGGCGCTCAGGGGAGCCGGTGGCGACGGGGCGGGCGGCGGCGCTTCCTTGTCTTCGCTGTGAAGCAGGTGGCCGCCCAGGGCACCCAGCAGCCCATGGCCCGGCAGTGCGCCATGGGGCTGTGAGGGTTCCTGGGCCAGGGCGCGCAGCAGGTCGGCGCGGCTGACCACGCCCACCAGCCGCTCGTCGCGCACCACCGGCACACGCTTGATGCCGTGGATGGCGAGCAGACGGGCGATTTCGGCGACATCGGTATCGGGCGTCACGGTGACGACCGGCGTGGTCATCACGTCGCGGGCGCGGTGGCCGCCGCCCTGAAAGCTCGCCAGATAGTCGGGATGCAGGGCTTCGCCCTCGGCGACCAGAGCCAGCCACCAGTCACGCCGGTGGCCGTGGTCGTCGTCGCGGCCGATGATGTCGCCCTCGCTGACCATGCCAACCGGCTTGCCGGCTTCATCCAGCACTGGCGCGGCGCTGACGCCGCGTTCCAGCAGCAGGCGCGCGATCTCGCGGGTCGGGGTATCGGGCGCGACCGTCAGCACATCCCTGGTCATCACGTCGCGGGCGCGCTGCATGGGTGGTTCCCCGCTTTCAGGCCCCGGCCAGCACGCGGTCGATCGTGGCTTGCGCGTGGCGGGTGTAGAAGCCGTAGTCGAAGATGGCGACGATATCCTTCTCGGCGACCTTGGCCGAAACCTCAGGGTCTGCCTTGAGGCGCTCCAGGAAGCTGCCGCCCTCCTGCCAGGTCGCCATGGCGTTCTTCTGCACCAGGCGATAGGCGTCCTCGCGGCTGACTCCGGCCTGGGTCAGAGCCAGCAGCACGCGCTGGGAGAAGACCAGACCGCCCAGGCGGTCGAGGTTGGCCTGCATGTTCTCGGGGTAAACGACCAGGCCCTTCACCACGCGGGTCAGGCGCACCAGGGCGAAATCGAGGCCCACGGTGGCGTCCGGGCCGATGTTGCGCTCCACCGAGGAGTGCGAGATGTCCCGCTCGTGCCAGAGCGCCACGTTCTCCAGGGCCGGCACCACGGCGGCGCGCACCAGGCGGGCAAGGCCGGTCAGGTTTTCGGTCAGGATCGGGTTGCGCTTGTGGGGCATGGCCGAGCTGCCCTTCTGCCCCTTGGTGAATTCCTCCTCGGCCTCGCGCAGTTCGGTGCGCTGCAGGTGGCGGATTTCCACGGCAAGGCGCTCCACGGAGGAGGCGACCACGGCGAGGGCCGCGAAGAATGCGGCATGGCGGTCGCGCGGGATCACCTGGGTCGAAACCGGCTCCACGGCCAGCCCCAGCTTCTGCGCGACATGGGCCTCGACACGGGGATCGACCGTGGCGAAGGTGCCGACGGGGCCGGAGATGGCGCAGGTCGCGATTTCCTCACGGGCAGCCACCAGACGGCGCCGCGCGCGCTGGAACTCGGCATGATAACCCGCGAGCTTCAGGCCGAAGGTGGTGGGTTCGGCATGGATGCCGTGGCTGCGGCCCACGGTCAGGGTCAGCGCGTGTTCGCGGGTGCGCAGCGCCAGAGCCTCAAGCAGCGCATCGGTGTCCGCGATCAGCAGGTCGGCGGCCTGGGTCAACTGCACGGCAAAGGCGGTGTCGAGCACATCGGAGCTCGTCATGCCCTGGTGCATGAAGCGGGCTTCCTCGCCAACGTGTTCGGCCACGTTGGTCAGGAAGGCGATGACATCATGTTTTGTTTCGCGCTCGATCTCGTCGATGCGCTCGACCTCGAAGGCGCCGCGGGCGCGCAGGGCGTCGGCCACACCCTTGGGAATGGTGCCGAGTTCCTCCATGGCTTCCGCGGCCAGGGTCTCGATATCGAGCATGATGCGGAAACGGTTCTCGGCTTCCCAGATGTTGGCCATCTCGGGACGGGTGTAGCGCGGAATCATGGGCAAAACCGTGGTCTGGCTGGATGTGACGGCATCAGATAGCACGATTTCGCCTTTGCGCGCAGGCCAGCGCACGCATGATAGGCTTGGTGCGCATCAACCGGGGGCGGAACAATGCCGACAAGCGCAATGGGTGGATTGATTACGTGACGAAACGTTTCGTAATGATGCTGACTGCTTTGATTGCGCTGTGTGCTCCGGCGGCAGCCGAAACCTATCTGCTGTCGACCGGCGGGCCGCCCAACCATCCATGGGGTTTTGGCGCGCGGTACTGGGCCGAGCGGGTGGCGCAGCGCACAGAGGGGCGCATCGTGTTCAATGTCGTGCCGGACCTGCCGCAGGCGGGCATCGACGGGGACGACGAGTTCGCCGCATTGGCCGCCGGGCGGATCGATGCCGCGGTAGGCTCCTCGCTGGCCTGGTCGGGCGATGTGCCTTCGCTGGCTCTGTTTGCTCTGCCCTGTCTGATCGACGGCCCCGGCGACCTCGAGGCGCTGGTAACCAGCCCGTTGGGTTCGGCCCTGTTTGAAGACGTGCGCGCCCTTGGCGTCGAGCCGCTGGCCTGGGGCGATGCCGGCGCCTGGGCGATCGCCGCGCGCACCGGGCCGCTGACGCAGAGCCGCGATCTGGCGGGGCTGACCCTGCGCGCGCCGGCCTATCCGCCCCTGGGCGAGGCGCTGATGGTGCTGGGGGTGGATCCGATCGCGGCCGACCTGCGCCTGGCCCTGACCCAGGCGCGCCTTGGCATGATCGACGGCATCATGGCGCGCCTTGCCGATCTGGCGGCGGCCTCGCGGCCTCCAGACGGTTATGACACATGGACAGTCTGGCCCTGCGTCGCCGAACCGCTGGTCCTGGCCGTCAATCGCGACCTTTGGCTTTCCTGGTCGCTGCAGGACCGGACAGCGGTCGCCCAGGCCGCCCTGGAGGCGGGGGTGGTCCAGGCACGGCGGGCGCGTGGCCTGGTGCAGCCGGATGCGCCCTGGATGCAGGTGGCCGGGATTCGCCTGGTGCGCTTCACGCCCGATGAGGCGGCAACGCTCTCCCTGGAACTCAGCCATATACGGGCGCGCTGGGGCCTGCTGGTGGGACCGGATCTGGTCCTGGAGGCCCAGCAAACCCTGCTCACGCCGCACTGAAGGGCGATGGCGCAATCTTGATCGATTGTGGCTGGAGGCTGGCGTACCCTGCTGGCAGGGTTCCGCCATGTCACGTGCCCACCGCCGCACCGTTCTCGGCTTCGCCCTGGCCGCACCACTGCTGGCCACTGGCGGCCGCGTATGGGCCTTTCCCGACGTGGATGAGGATTCGCCCTGGCTCGCCCACGGCGAGGAATCGGACCTTGCACCCGATCACACACCGCTGGCGCGTTTTCTCGCCCGCTACCGCACGGTGGGCGCGGACGGCATAGCTCGGGTGCGCTACGGCGCGGTGACAGGTCAGCACCGGGCGGACCTGCGCGCCTATCTCGATGTCCTGGCCGCCGTGCCGGTTTCGCGACTGCCGCGGGCCGTGCAGCAGGCCTTCTGGATCAACCTCTACAACGGCCTGACGCTGGATCTGGTGCTGGCGCATTATCCGGTCGCCAGCATCCGCGACATCGGCGGTGGTCTCTTCACCGTCGGACCCTGGGGGGAGACGGTGGTCGTCGTCGAGGGCAGGGAGCTCAGCCTCGATGACATCGAGCACGGCATCCTGAGGCCCATCTGGCGCGATCCGCGCCTGCACTATGCGCTCAACTGCGCCTCGCTGGGCTGCCCGGACCTTGCCGCCACACCCTGGTCGGCCACCACCGGGGAGGCGATGCTGGAGGAGGCTGCGTGGGGTTATGTCAATCACCCCCGCGGAGCCCGTTTCGACGCGAGGGGGCAACTCGTCGTTTCCTCGATCTATCGCTGGTACGGCGAGGATTTCGGCGGCGGCGAAGCCGGCGTGCTCAATCATCTGCGGCGCCATGCCGGCGAACCCCTGGCCGAGGGGCTGGCGCGGATCGATGCCATCGCCGACGACAGCTACGACTGGCGCCTGAACGATGGCTCGGGCCTGCCCTGAAGCGGGCTAGACGATGGTGAGCCGGGCCGCGCCCAGGCCGTCGACGCTGCACACGGCGGTTTGGCCCTGCTGCACGGGCGCGGCGTTGACGATCGCCCCGGTCAGCACGATCTGGCCGGCCTTCAGGCACGAACCGGCTTGCGCCAGCGCATCGGCCAGCCAGGCCAGGGCGTTCAGCGGATCGTCCATCACATCGCGCCCCTTGCCCTCGCCGACCAGTTCGCCGGCAATCATGGTGCGTCCGACGGCGGCCTGCAGATCGACATCGCGCCAGGCGGTCACCTCCGGCCCCAGGATGATGGCGCGCTGGAAGACGTCGTCGGCGACCAGTTCCGGCGGGGTCAGCAGCTTGCGGTCGGGATAACGGGCTTCGGCAAGTTCGATCGCCGCCATGCAGGCGCCGACATGCAGCGCGATGCTGGCCGCATCGTGGCCATCCTTGCGGGCGGGAACGTCGCTGGCGATACGCATGGCGATCTCGCATTCGGCGATCGGCGCCACGGTGTACGCAAGGCTGAACTCGGCCGGGCTGGTGAAGATGCAATCGGCCAGCACAACCCCGTAGGCCGGGCCGGGAAGCCCCATGATCTGCTGCATCTGCCGTGTCGTGCAGCCGATCTTCCAGCCCCCCAGGTGACGTCCTGCCTGTTCACGCAGATGCAGCACCTGGGCCTGCACGGCATAGGCGGCGTCGAGATCGGCGGGGCGCAGCGCTTCGGGAAGGCGTTCGTAAGGCGCCACCGCATCGCGTTGGGCAATCAGGTGGCGGGCGGCGGCGTTGATCTTCTCATCAGGCATCATCGTGGCTCCATGCGGCCATGGACATGACGGGTGGCGGTCACCGTGAGGATGGCCAGCAGCAGCAGCA
>CALGGB010000139.1 GCA_937880925.1 uncultured Rhodospirillaceae bacterium
CGCCCACCGGACCGAAGGAAATCAAAAGCTACAAGCTGGTCGACGACAACGGCAAGCAGGTCGCCGAGCTTCCGGTGCTGACCGGCTCTGTCGGACCCGACGTCATCGACGTGCGGACCCTCTACAAACAGACGGGCAACTTCACCTTCGATCCAGGCTACACGGCAACCGCCAGTTGCGAATCAAAGATTACCTACATTGATGGCGACAAGGGCGAACTGCTCTATCGCGGCATGCCCATTGAGCAGCTCGCCGAGAAGTCGGACTTCCTGGAGGTCTGCCATCTGCTGCTGTTCGGAGACCTGCCCAATGGCGAGGAGAAGCTCGCCTTCGAGAAGGGCATCACCTATCACACGATGGTCCACGAACAGGTCAACTTCTTCTTCCGCGGTTTCCGGCGCGATGCACACCCCATGGCGGTCATGGTCGGCGTCATCGGCGCGCTTTCGGCCTTCTATTCGGATGCATCCGATGTCGAGGACCCGCGCCAGCGGATGATCGCGACCTACCGGCTGATCGCCAAGATGCCGACCCTGGCGGCGATGGCCTACAAGTGGTCGATCGGCCAGCCCTTCATCTATCCGCGCAACGACCTGACCTATGCCGAGAACTTCCTGCACATGATGTTCGCCGTGCCGTGCGAGCCCTATCATGTGAATCCGGTTCTGGCGCGGGCCATGGACCGCATCCTGATCCTGCACGCCGATCACGAGCAGAACGCTTCGACCTCGACCGTGCGTCTGGCCGGTTCCTCGGGCGCCAATCCGTTCGCCTGCATTGCGGCGGGCATTGCCTGCCTCTGGGGACCCGCGCACGGCGGCGCCAACGAAGCGGTGCTCTCCATGCTCGAGGAGATCAAGTCGTTCGACCGCATCCCCGAGTTCATCGATCGCGCCAAGGACAAGGACGATCCTTTCCGCCTGATGGGCTTTGGCCACCGGGTCTACAAGAACTACGATCCGCGCGCCAAGATCATGCGCCAGACCTGCTACGAGGTCCTGGACGAGCTCGGCCTGCACGACGAACCCCTGCTCAAGACCGCCATGCAGTTGGAGAAGATTGCCCTGCAGGACGAGTACTTCGTGAAGCGCAACCTCTATCCCAACGTCGACTTCTATTCAGGCATCATCCTGCGGGCCATGGGCATTCCCCGGAACCTGTTCACCGCCGTGTTCGCCGTCGCGCGCACCATCGGCTGGATTTCGCAGTGGAACGAGATGAACGAGGATCCCTCCCAGAAGATCGGGCGTCCGCGTCAGGTCTATACCGGTGCTGATCGTCGTGATTACGTCCCGATCGACCAGCGGCCCTGAGACCATGGTGCAGCCAGCGCCACGCCGGCACCGCCAGGCGGTGACCTGGGCTGGAATGCAGGGGGCGCGCGTTCCCCTGCGCCGCCCGGCCAACGACAACAGGCGGCCCCGCCGCAGCCGGACCGACCTGGTGTCGGTTGCGGCCCTAGCCGTGCTTGCCCTGCTACTGCTCACCTGAATCCGCAGCTCAATTGACGGAGATTGTTGATGAAGTACCTCCACACCATGGTCCGTGTGACCGATATCGATGCCTCGCTCGATTTCTACTGCGACAAGCTGGGCCTCAAGGAGGTCAACCGCTACGACAGCGAGAAGGGTCGCTTCACCCTGGTCTTCCTTGCCGCCCCGGGCGATGAGGAAGCACAGGTCGAACTCACCCACAACTGGGATCCCGAGCCCTATGACGGCGGCCGCAATTTTGGCCATCTCGCCTATGAGGTCGACGACATCTACGCCTCCTGCCAGCGCCTGATGGACGGCGGCGTAACGATCAACCGCCCGCCGCGCGACGGCCACATGGCCTTCGTGCGCTCGCCCGACGGCATCTCGATCGAACTGCTGCAGAAGGGCGATGCCCTGGCGCCGGCCGAACCCTGGGCCTCGATGGCGAACACGGGCGTCTGGTAGGTCGTTCAGCGCGCCTTTGTTTCGATCATTGCCAACACCGCGTCGGCCGCCCGTTCGCTGGGCGGCGGACCGCCACGCCCAAGGGCCGTCATGACATCGCTCATGGCGGCCTTTTGCGTCTGGGCTGCGCCGGCATCGCCGAGCAGGTCCGAAAGCGCGTCTGCCAGGCGTTCCGGTGTGCAGGCCTCCTGGATCAGTTCGGGCGTTACCCGCCTTCCGGCGACCAGATTGACCGGTGAGGCCATGTCGATCCGCACCATGCGGCGCACGATGGCTGCGGTGAGGGCGTTGGCGCGATAGGCAATGACATGGGGGGTGCCTGCCGCAGCAAGCTCCAGCGCCACGGTACCCGATGTCGCCAGGGCGGCATCCGCGGCAGCCATCACGGCGAGGCGCTCGGCGACGCCACCTTCGACCAGATCGACCGGCACGGGCCAGCCCGCGACCTCCTCGGCCATAACCGCTGCCATTCCGGGCACCGTGGGTATGGCCACGGTGAGGCAAGGGTGGTCACGCAGGAGGCGCTCAACGGCCGCACGATAGATCGGCAAGTGACGTTTAATGACGCCGCGACGGCTGCCCGGCAGCACGGTCAGCAGTGGCCCTTCCCTGCCCTGCAGCATCCGGGTACGGGTCGCTTCCCGCTCGGCCGGCGGCACCTGCGTTGCGGCGGCGGGATGACCGACCTCCACTGCATCCAGGCCGACGGCATCCCAGTACGGACGCTCGAAGGGAAAAAGCAGGAGAACCCGGTGGACGACCCTGGCGAGGTGCTTTGCACGCCACGGCTTCCAGGCCCATACCGTGGGCGCAACATACTGCACGATGGGGCATGGCGCGGGTGCCAGGCGGCGCGCGACTCGCACGGAGAAGCTCTGCGAGTCGATCATGACGACAACGTCCGGATGGGCTTGGCGGATCGCCTGGGCCGTCTCATCCATGCGGCGGAACACACGACGCAGGCTGGGCAGGACCTCAATGATTCCCATGATCGAAAGGTCCGACATGGGAAACAGGCTATCGAGACCCTGTTCGGCCATGGCCGGACCGCCGATCCCGGCAAAGCGCACCTGGCCACCGGTGCGCAGACGTAGCGCCGCCATCAGCGAACCGCCCAGCACGTCGCCGGATGGTTCGCCGGCGACAAGATAGATCAGGGGTGCCACAACTCAGCCTGCGTCAAGCCGCAGGCCGACGAGGAACATGCCGGCTGCGTCGGCCGCGGCAATGGCCGCGTCGCGATCGACAATGAGCGATCGCCCGGCCTCCACCGCAATGCCGGAAAACCCGGCGTCGCGGCAGCCGGCTACCGTTTCGGGCCCGATGGTCGGCAGATCCACGCGCTGCTCCTGGCCATCCTTGGCGAGCTTGATGAGAACAGGTCCCTTGCCCTGTCGCCGCAGGTCTCCGCAGCGGCGGATCAGGGCGTCGGTGCCCTCGATGGCCTCCACGCCCAGGACGACGCCTGCCTGCACCACGACAGCCTGGCCGACATCGACCGCGCCCAGGGCCGAAAGAACCTTCACGCCGCGTGCAATGTCGGCCTGGTCGTCCTCGCCGGGTTCGTGAGCACCGAGCTTGCCGTGGCGGGCGAGCAGACCGCCGGCGACATCCTGCACGGAGACGATACGAAAACCCTCGTCCTCCTCCAGGGTGCGGACCACGGCGGAAAGCAGGCCGTCGTCGCCGCCCGAAAGGGCGCCCCGGGCCAGGAAGCGCAGCGCGCGGCCATCCGGGCGCAGTTCGGAGAGGGAAGGACGGCGCACGGGGCCGGCCATGACGACTTCCTCGACCCCAGCCTCGCGCAGGTGGCGGATGGCGGTGCCAGCCGCACCCAGGCGCACCCAGACATGGGGCCAGGGCTCGACCACGGCGGGATCGGCCTGCTGCTCCAGGGCGACGATGAAGACTTCCCGTCCCTGCTCGCGACACCGGTGCGCGATATGGCCGGGAAGCAGGCCGCCCCCGGCGACGATGCCGAGCCTAGTCGGCATGCCCGTCACGGGGCTGGCAGATGCCGCGCTGGCTTTCCGAGCGCATGAAACCAACGATCGCGGCAACCACGGAATTCTCGCCAAAAACCTTGGCGACGTCCGACAGCCGCTCCGAAAGCGTGCCTTCGTCGGCAAAGAGCAGACGGTAGGCGTTGCGCAGGGTGTGGATGTCCTCACGCTCGAACCCGTGGCGCTTGAGGCCGACCAGGTTGAGGCCCTGCAAATGGGCGCGGTCGCCGGTGACCGATCCGAAGGGGATGACATCCTGCTCGACGCCCGACATCCCGCCGACCATGGCGTGATGGCCGATGCGCACGAACTGATGCACCGCAGAGAGGCCGCCGATGATGGCGTTGTCACCAAGCGAAACATGGCCGGCCAGGGTGGCGTTGTTGGCCATGATGACATTGTCGCCGATGATACAGTCGTGGGCGACGTGGGAGCCGACCATGAACAGGCAGTTATCGCCGACCCTGGTCACCAGTCCACCGCCGGCGGTGCCGGGGTTCATGGTGACGTGTTCGCGGATCTGGTTGCCCTTGCCGATGATCAGTTCGCTCTCCTCGCCCTTGAACTTCAGGTCCTGGGGCTTCAGCCCGATGGAGGCGAAGGGAAAAATGTGGCTGTTGTCGCCAATTCGGGTGCGCCCGCCCACCACGACATGGGACTCCAGCACAACGCCGCGGCCAAGCTCGACCGCCGCACCGACGACGCAATAGGGGCCGATGCGAATGTCGTCGCCCAGCCGTGCACCTTCTTCGACGATGGCAGTAGGATGAATGTCGGCCATGGAACCTTGCGTTAGCTGTCGAGGATCATGGCGGAATAGGTTGCCTCGGCGACCACGGTACCCTCGACCTTGG
>CALGGB010000140.1 GCA_937880925.1 uncultured Rhodospirillaceae bacterium
TTCAGGGCCCGACCATTCGGGATGAGCGCCATGTCGAACTCACCGCTGGCAATGCCGTCCTGAATGATTGCGAAAGAGTCACGGAACTCAATGGCGTCCTGGGACGCGTCGATCCGTGCCAACGCACGATCCAGATCCACGGGATAGATATCCGAAGGAGCAACGCCGTCCGCCAGGAGCGCTGCCTCGATCAGTCCGGCGTTCGCAAAGCTGGTGGCAACGCGAACCCCCGGGAACTCTTCCGTGTTGAAGAAATCCCCGATTGAGGTTGGCGCGGTGTCGTAGAGTGAGGCGTTGTAGGCCAGAACGAAGGAGAACTTGACCACAGGAACACCACAGGCGTTGGTGTCCAGATCGCTGTTGAGTTCGGACCGGTCGATCTCAACCTCGACAAACATGTCGCCGCAATTCGCATCCACGACACTCGCTTCGATCTGGATGACGTCGACGGTGACATTGCCAGCTTCCTGCTGGGTTGCCAGCGCGGCACTGTTCGGCGCGTCGGTCTGCAGCACGGTAACGCCTGTCGCTTCTGCGAACGGCTGCAGCCACGCGATATCCTGG
Organism: uncultured Rhodospirillaceae bacterium; assembly: GCA_937880925.1. Taxonomy (GTDB): domain Bacteria; phylum Pseudomonadota; class Alphaproteobacteria; order SP197; family SP197; genus CALGGB01. Next base: position 565 of record CALGGB010000140.1, read on the forward strand.
TTGCTCTGCAGGTCGCCTCCAAATCCGGCGAACACAAAGGACTGACCGGACAGGTCCGGCAAGGACTGTGCAGCAGCACCTGAGACTATGCCTGCTAAGCTTGCCGTCACCACCAGGCCAGCTGCGAAACTCGCTTTTCTTGAAGTCATTTGGATCTCCCTCATGTGTCCGAGATTAAGAAGAAACGTTTCTTCATTTCATCGATACATGGTTGCCCCGTGTTGTCAATGATTCTAGTTCCATTGCGCGGTCACGGTGCGTGCGGCGGACACGGGGAAGCCCAAGGTGACTTCTGGACCCGCTGGAATCTCCACATCGGGTTGGCAAATCACGACCGCCGTCTCACCAGAAGCCAGGGTGAGAAGTACCTTTCGAAGCGCCCCCAAATAGACGATGTCGCTCACCCAGGCATCGACGCTGTTCCAATCGTCGGGGGCCTTGCCCCGCTCGAACAGGCGGCAACGTTCCGGCCTGACGACAATGGCTGCATCGTCGCCTGCCAGCGTATCCGCCACGGTTCCGCTCCGGATCACGCCATCGGGAGAGTCGATGCTGCAGGTGTCACCATGCCGCCTGAGGCTGCCGGTAAAGATATTCGACTCTCCGAGGAACTGCGCGACGAACTGGGTCGCAGGGCGATCGTAAAGCTCTTCCGCCGTCCCGATCTGCTGGATCTTCCCGGCATCAAAGATCGCGATCCGGTCTGACATGACAAGGGCTTCGTCCTGATCGTGTGTCACGAAGACGATGGTTGCACCCAGATCGCGATGAATCCGCTTGAGCTCAAGTTGCACTGCTTCGCGCAGCTTGCGGTCGAGCGCCCCAAGCGGTTCGTCCATCAGCAGCAGTCGTGGGCGGAAAACGATGGCGCGCGCGACAGCGACCCGTTGTTGCTGACCACCCGACAATTGCCGAGGAAGCCGGTCGCCGTATGCCTGAAGCGATACCATGCGCAGCGCGTCGTCGACCTGTCGCGCCATTTCGGCCTTGCCGACTCGCCGCTGCTTCAGCGGGTAGCTGACGTTTTCCCGCACCGTCATGTGGGGAAACAGGGCGTAATGCTGGAACACGACGCCGATGTTGCGCTTGTGGGGCGGCAGCCCGCTGATGTCGTTGCCGTCGACAAGGATCTGCCCCGTCGTGGGCGCCTGAAATCCCGCGAGCAGGTTGAGGGCGGTCGTCTTGCCGGACCCGCTGGGCCCGAGAAGCGTCAGGAACTCGCCCGCCCGGATATCGAGATCAAGTTTCGAGATTGCGGTCAGGCCGGTGTTGAACGTTTTCGTGACGCCCGCGAAGCGGACCTCGGCGGCGTTTTGTCCGGGGTTCTCAGCCATCAGATTGGCTCCTTTTTGGGGGCGCAACGGTTTCGACGGATCATGGCAAGGCGGGGCCGACGTCGGCGCTGCACCGCAGGGCATTGGGGTCACCGGCCCAGGCAGCCGCTTCGATCGAGACCGGCAGATCCTCCCATATCCATTGCCCGTTGTCGCGTACGGCAAGTTGGCACAGCGCCAGCGGTATCCTGACCGTTTCGGCCTGCCCCGCAGTCAGATGTACGCGGGCGAACCCCACCAGCCGGCGGGGCGGCCGCTGCAAGGTCGAGCCCGGGACAGACGCATAGACCTGAATGACATCGCTTCCGGCGGTACTTCCGACGTTGCGCCAGGTCACAAGCGCGTCGGTCCCGGTGTCGTGCGTGTCGATCGTCAGGGCCTCTGCCCGGAACGCGGAATAACCCAGACCGTGACCGAACGGATAACGCACCGGCCTGTCCAAGGCCTCCAGCCACCATTGACCGTGCAGCAGGCCATAGCGGGCGCTGTCGGTCATCAACTCGAACTCCGGCATATCCTCTTCGGCTTCGGGCACGGCGAAGGGCAGATGCCCCGACGGGTTGGTCGCGCCGGTAAGGATCTCGCCCAATGCGGTGCCGCCCTCCATGCCCGGATACCAGATGTGCAGAATGGCGGAGGCCACATCGCGCCAGCCGTCGGTGACAAAGGCGCTGCCGCCCGTCAAGACGACGATCACGCGCGGATTGACGGCCGCGACCGCCGAAATGAGGGCCGAGTCCGCTTCGCACAGCTTCAGCGAGGCGCGGTCGCCGCCCGGAGGCTCTGCCAGCGCGGTGTCCTGATTTTCGACCAGATAGCGGAACCGTTTCTTCTGATCCTCGTCGGCGAATGGTGGGGCAAACTGGTCCAGCAGCGGCAACTGGGCGTCCAGGTCCAGGAACTCGCCTTCGTCGTGCATCGTGGTGCCGACGACCACGATCGCGACATCCGCCCCAGAGGCCACCGATGCGTCGGTGGCAGATACCATCACGGTTGCCTCGGGAAAGGCGCGACGGATGCCTGCGGCGGGGGTGATGGCATAGGGCGGGCGCACCGCGCTAGACCCACCGTCGCCAAGGTTCGCGACATCGGCCAGACGGCCGAGCACGGCGATCCGCTGCGTCGTGCGTGGCGACAGCGGCAGGATGCCCCGGTTCTCGAGCAGTACGATCGACGACCGGGCCGCCTGCAGGGCAAGCGCGACGTGGTCCGGTCCGGCCACGATTGAGGCCGGCGGAATCGGCGCCTGGCGCAGCTGGTCAAACCGGATCAGCGTGCGAAGGATGCGGCACACGATGGCGTCGACCTCTTCGACCGCCACCCTGCCGTCGGCGATGGCCCCCGGCAGGCCCTGCCAGCGGATCATCCGATAAGGCATCTCGATGTCGAGGCCCGCCTTCACCGACGCGACAGGATCGCGGATGCCGAAGATGAAATCGGTGATGACGACCCCGTCAAAGCCCCATTCGTCCTTCAGGATGTCATTCAAAAGCGCGCGGGACTGGCCGCACCATTCGCCGTTCACGCTGTTGTAGGCGGCCATGACGACGCTTACCCCGGCTTTGACCACACGGTGAAAATGGGGAAGATAGACTTCGTGCAGGGCGCGTTCGTCACAGGTCACGTCGACCCGGTGGCGCGCGGTTTCCATCGAATTCAGAGCGAAATGCTTCACGCAGGCCATCGCATGGCGCTGGACGCCCGTGGCAAGAGCTGCGCCCATTTCGCCCACAAGGTGCGGATCCTCGCCATAGGTTTCCTGCGCACGGCCCCATGCGGGGTGGCGCAGCAGATTCACGCAGACGCCACCGAACAGCGTACCTCCCTTGACCCGTAACTCCTGTCCGATGGCGTCGCCGATGGCGTGTTCCAGCGCCGGATCGAAGCTTGCGCCGCGCGCCATGCTGACTGGAAAACAGGTTGCCAGCCCCATGCCGACCCCCCTTGGCCCGTCTAGGAACTCAAACCCGTCGATGCCGCGGTCAGGCAACTGTGCGGCGGGAAAGGTGCGGCTGCTCTGTCCCTGGGAAAGCGCGCGGATGCGCCCCTCCCAGAACTCGGTGCCGCCTTCCAACATCGACAGCTTTTCGTCTGTCGTCAGGGTGGCGCAGAGCCCACGCGCCACCGCGTCAAGGCTCTCCCCGTGGCGCCATAGTTCCACAGCTCTCGCGAAGTCCGAGGTCGATACCTGCACTGGATTTCCTTGCCAAACCACTAGAAAAAACGTTTCTTCAAAAATGGGGCGCGTGTCAACACGTTTTGGCTGCGCGCACATCATTGACGCGCCCGAGACACATTCGCTAGATATGCAGAAACGTTACTTCAAACACCGGCTCGCGTCGTATGCCAATCATGCGACCTCTGAAGGGAAACAAGGATCATGCGCTCGACGCTCCCCCTGCACGGCCTGAGCGCCGAGGCAGTCACCGAAGAGCTGATGCGGACCAAGTCGAACGACGTCGACTGGCGGTCGGGACGGACGAACCTGTATGTCCAGTTCGGCGGCGATGACGTGTTGGACGTGGCCAAGCGCGCGGCGCACCTCTATTTTTCGGAGAACGCGCATGGCGTGGCGGCGTTCCCCAGCGTTGCGAGGCTGCAGCAGGACGTTCTGGACTGGATGCTCGGGCTGGTTGGCGCAGGCCCGTTCGCAGACGGCTGTTTCGCCGCAAGCGGCAGCGAGAGCATCCTTGTGTCGTTGAAGGCCGCGCGCGACTGGGCGCGTCAGCGCAGGCCCGATATCGGCGTTCCCAAGATCGTGGTGCCGCAATCCGCCCATCCCGCGTTCGACAAGGCCGCCGGCATTCTGGACCTCGAGGTCGTGCGCACCCCGCTGCACGCCGACTACCGAGCCGATGTCGCGGCGATGGAGGCCCGCATCTGTTCGCGGACCATCATGGTGGTCGGTTCCGCGCCCCAGTTCGGGCACGGCGTCGTGGACCCGATAGAGGAAATCGCCGCGCTGGGCGTGCACCACAACCTTTGGGTGCATGTCGATGCCTGCATCGGCGCCTTGATCGCACCGTTTGCGCGAAAGGCCGGCGCGACGGTTCCCGCGTTCGACTTCGGCGTGGAAGGCGTGCGCTCGATCTCGGCTGACTTGCACAAGTACGGGTTCGCGGCCAAGGGCGCGTCGGTGGCGTTGTTCCGCCACCGGTGCTGGCGGCCCTCCTACGCGTTCGAATTCGACGACTGGCCCATCGGGTCCTACGGGTCGGTGGGGCTGGCCGGAACCCGCTCCGCAGCCCCGATCGCGGCCGCATGGGCGGTAATGCGCTACCTCGGCGAGGAGGGTTACACTCGGATCGCCGCGGAGATCCTCGAAATCAGCCGGCGCTTGCGAACCGGACTGGAAGCCGTGGACGGCGTCACGCTTGTCGGCGCGCCGGATCTTCCAGTCATCGCATGGCGTGCGCCGGGGCTACCGATCCAGCGGGTTGCCGAGGCCATGACGGCCAAGGGATGGTTCGTGCGCCCGATGGCTCGTCCGCAGGCCATCCACATGGGAATGATCACATTGCATCAAGGTCCGGTCGTCGAGGCCTACACGGCCGACGTCGCGGAGGTTATCGCCGCGCTTCACCAGACCGAACGGGCAGAGGGAGGACAGGAATGAGGAACGTCATGACCATCGAAGACAGCCTGGCGCTGATGCGCCGCCATGCCGCCGCCTGGAACGCCCACGATGTGCAGGCATTGCTTGAGCTCTTGACGGACGACTGCATCTACGATGCCGCCGCCGGCTCCCGCCCGGAAGGGGCGCGGCATGTCGGGCATGCAGAGCTTGAACCGGCGTTCAGAGCGATCTGGGCCGCTTTTCCTGATGCCCGATGGGATGACGCCGAGCATTTTGTCGACGGCGAAAAGGGTTTCAGCACCTGGGTTTTTCGTGGAACGCGACCCGACGGCATCCGTGTCACGGTGAATGGGCTCGACGTCCTGCGGTTCCGGGACGGCCTGATCTGCCACAAGGACACGTATCGCAAGGCCGTCACCGCATGATCGGGTGACCACCTTGCCGATCGGTGCGAGTTGCCGTCAGAGCAGGGGCGCCGACTCGCGGATCGACACTTCCATCGGGCTCATTGTCGATGCGACATCCGGCTGACCCCGGATCATGTCGAGAAGCTTTGCCGCCGCCATTTCGGCAAGTCGTGCCGGATGGGGGCGCGCGGCTGAGATCCCGACCGGCCCCTGTCCAAGTTCCATTGCGTCGGCCGCTGAGAGCAGGCGGACGTCGCCGGGAACATCGCGCCCCATCGCCTGCAGCACGTCTCGAACGCGCAGCGCAAGACGGTCGTTCTGCGTGAGGATCGCTGTTGCCCCCTCATGGACGGCTTCGCGCACTGTATGCGCGACGTGCTCGCTCTCCAGTCCGGCGCATTGATGGATGCTCAGCGTCCCGCCGCCGTCCGCGGCCCATGACCTTGCTCCGCTGATCGCGTCGGTGACGTAGCTCTTGATCGGTCCAACCCGCAGGAACGCGAGTTTCGTGCCCGGACTGATCGTCGCTTCGATCAGGCGGCGCACCCCAGTGGCGGTGTCGTCATCCACCCAGATGCTTTCGGTCTTGCTGACATCGCGGCCGATTGTCAGGCAGCGAATGTTTCGGTCCTCGAAGAATGTCAGCACCGGGTCGCGTTCAAGAGGGTCCACCACGATCACGCCGTCCAGCGGGATATGAAGCGTCTCCAGCAGGCCGACATCGTGGGGCAGCAGCACGGCGGCATGTCCGTCGGACAGGAACGCCTGGCTGGCATGTGTCACGATGGCCGCCCAATAGCTGACATCTGTCAGCACGCCCCCGCCACCCGCTGGAGCGATGCAGATCCCGACAAGCCCAATGCCGCTGCCGCGCAACCCGCGCGCGATTGCGCTTGGCCGATAGCCAAGTTGGTTGGCGATCGCCTGCACCTTTTCGCGCGTGGCGTCGGGCAGGCGTCCCTTGCCTGAAAGCGCGTCCGAAACGGTGGTGACCGACACCCCCGCAGCGGCCGCAACACCCTTGATAGTCGTTTTTCTCATCTTAAGCATGTGCCCGATCTATCAGGCCCTTGACTTTTTGTCGAGAAACACGAAACTTCAAGAAGAAACGTTTCTTCATGACAGTTCGGGCGACGGGGTGGATTTCTACTCTGGGGGGCGGCCTTCGAGCGGTGCCATGTGTCGCCCGGATTCTGACGGATCGCTGCCCACAAGACCGTGACGGAGTATCGCGCGTGCAAGACACCATCGGACCTTGGTCGGCCATCGGCGACATCGTCGCGGCAGTGCGGAGTGGGCGTGTCTCGGCGCAAGACGTGGCACGGCGGGCACTCGACCGGGCGCGGCGGGCTCAGGCGGAGTTCAACTGCTTCGCCCAGATAGATGCAGAGGGGATGCTGGCTGCCGCGCTTGCTCTGGATGGCAGGCGGGCGGCGGGCGAGCCTCTCGGTCCGCTGGCCGGAGTGCCCGTCGCGATCAAGGACTGCACGCCTGTTGCCGGTCTTGGCAACCGGATGGGGTCTTACGCCTTTGCCGGCACGGTAGCGGATAGCGACGCCGAAATCGTCACGCGATTCCGGGAAGCCGACGCGCTGATCCTGGGGAAGACGACGCTGTCGGAGTTCGCCTCCTCCAGCTTCTGCGACAGCCCGCTGCACGGCATCACGCGCAACCCGTGGAACGCGGACCGGACCCCCGGCGGTTCCTCGGGTGGATCGGCAGTTGCCGTGGCGACGGGCTGCGTGGCGATCGGGCAGGGGACCGATATGGGCGGATCGGTGCGCATTCCCGCGTCGTGCTGTGGTCTTGTCGGGCTGAAGCCCTCGGCGGGGCGATTGCCGCTGGACGATCAGCCGTCCTTTGTCGATGACATCCAGCACCACGGTCTACTGACCCGGACCGCCGCTGACCTGCAGCTGGCGCTGCCGCCGCTTTGCGGGCCCACGTGGTCGGACCCGCGCACGCTGGTCCCTCCGCTGGTGGAGTGGTCGTACACGCCCGACCTGCGCGGCCTTCGGATCGCCGTAACGCACGACATCGGCTTTTTCGAGATCGAGCCCGAAGTGCGCGACCGGTTGGACGCCGTGGCTGCGTGGCTTGCGCGGTCGGGTGCTTTCGTTGAACACATCGTGCTCGACTGGGACCTGTCGATCTCCGACGGCTGGGTGCGGCACTGGCATGTGCATCTTGCCGCATTCCATGGTGACGACATCGACCGGATCGGCGACCGTGCCGATCCGCGTCTTGCCGCCGTTATTGCCAAGGGGCGGGCACATGATGCGGTCTCGATCAGGAAACTCGACCTTGTGCGAAAACGGCAATGGGATGTTCTTAGCAAGGTGTTCGCATCCCACGACGTGCTGCTTAGCCCGACGATGACCCGGCCTGCCGTGGGCGTCGACGAGGACGACGCGCGATATCACGCGCGGACGGATGATGGCCGCAAGCGCGGGCTGGACATGACATCGGTCTTCAATTGGGTGCCGTGGTGCCCCGCCATCAGCGTGCCGGCCGGCCTGTCGGAAGACGGCCTGCCGATCGGGGTTCACGTGACTGCCCCACCACAGGACGAGGCGACGGCGCTGCGGATGGCCGGCCTGATCGAGGCAGGATGGCCGCAGGTCTGGCCGCCGGGCTGGGGCCCGCCCGGCGCAGGGGGGCTGACGTGATGTTCATCGGTCTCGATCTTGGCACCTCGGGGCTGAAGGGCGTCCTCATCGACGCCGCGCAGCGGGTGGTGGCCGAGGCGCACGCGCCGCTTGCCGTGTCCCGCCCGCATGACGGCTGGAGCGAACAAGACCCCGCCGATTGGATCGCGGCCGCCGAACGCGTGCTTGACGCCCTGGCGGTCCACGGGCTGTCGCGGGTCGGGGGGATCGGGCTTTCGGGGCAGATGCACGGGGCAACTTTGCTTGACGACCACGATCGCGTGCTTCGGCCGTGCATCTTGTGGAACGACACGCGCAGTCATGCCGAGGCCGCAGAGCTTGACCGCGACCCTGAGTTTCGCCGGTTGACCGGCAACATCGTCTTTCCGGGCTTTACCGCCCCCAAGCTACTGTGGGTCGCGCGAAACGAGCCAACCAACCGCGACCGGGTGGCACGCGTTCTGCTGCCGAAGGACTACCTACGCCTCTGGCTGACCGGGGGACATGTCAGTGACATGTCCGATGCCGCGGGGACCGGCTGGCTGGAGACCGGCGCGCGCGACTGGTCCGACGCCCTGCTGGCGGAGACCGGGCTGTCGCGCGCCCATATGCCGGCGCTGATCGAGGGGTCGGATGTGTCCGGTATCCTGCGCCCGGCTCTTGCGCAGCGCTGGGGGCTGCCGAAGGCCGTGGTCGTCGCGGGTGGCGGCGGCGACAACGCGGCCTCGGCCGTGGGGGTGGGCGTGGTCAGCGAAGGCGATGCCTTCGTTTCGCTCGGCACCTCGGGGGTTCTGTTCGCGGCAAGCAACGGATACCGGCCCGATGCGGCGACGGCCGTGCACACCTTTTGCCACGCGCTGCCCAGAACGTGGCACCAGATGGCGGTGATCCTGTCCTGCACCGACGCGCTGAACTGGTTCGCCGCGCTGGCCGGCTCGGATGCCGTGACGCTAACCGAAGGTCTTGGCCCGCTACGGGCGCCGGGCAGGATGCTTTTCCTCCCCTATCTCGGGGGCGAGAGGACGCCGCTCAACCGTGCGGACATCCGGGGCGCATTCGTCGGGCTCGCGCATGCGACCGACCGCGCGGCGGCAACCCGTGCAGTGCTGGAAGGCGTTTGCCATGCCATCCGCGACGGACGCGACGCGCTGGCTGCGACCGGCACGCGGTTGGACCGGCTGGTGGCTGTCGGCGGCGGATCGCGGTCCGACTACTGGCTGCGGCTTCTGGCGAGCGTACTTGACTGTCCCATCCAGAGGCCGGTGGCCGGTGACTTCGGAGGGGCTTTCGGCGCGGCGCGGCTGGCGCTGATGGCAGCCACCGGCGCGGGTGCCGAAGCTGCGGCCGCGCCTGCAAGCGCACGTGAATTCGCCCCCGACCCCGACCTCAAATCCGCCTTCGACGATGCACAGGCCCGCTACGTTCAAGCACGCACCCAGATTGGAACCCTGACATGACCGACTTTTTCCGTGGCATACCCGTCATCGCCTACGAAGGCCCTGCCACCGACAACGAATTCGCCTTCCGTCACTACGACGCCGATGCGATCGTTCTAGGCAAGCGGATGGCCGACCATCTGCGCTTTTCAGTAGCCTATTGGCATGCCTTCATGTGGTCCGGCATGGACCCGTTCGGCGGCGTCACCTTTGACCGCCCGTGGTTCGGCGACAGCATGGACCATGCCCGGATGAAGGCCGATGCCGCCTTCGAGATGTTCGCCATCCTTGGCATGCCGTTCTTCTGCTTTCACGACCATGACATTCGCCCCGAGGGCACCAGCCTTGCCGAAAGCGTCGCGCGGCTGCGGCAGATGACCGATTACCTGCAAGGCAAGATGGAGGCCTCGGGCGTCGGCCTTCTGTGGGGCACCGCAAACCTGACGACCAACCGCCGCTACATGGCCGGGGCAGCGACAAACCCGGACCCCGATGTCTTCGCCTATGCCGCCGCGATGGTAAAAGCCTGCATGGACGCCACACAGCAGTTGCACGGTGCCAACTATGTCCTGTGGGGCGGCCGCGAAGGCTACGAGACTCTTCTGAACACCGACCTGAAACGGGAACGGGCGCAATTGGGCCGGTTCATGCAGATGGTGGTCGAGTACAAGCACAAGTCGGGCTTTGCGGGTACGATCCTGATGGAACCGAAGCCGCAGGAACCGGCCAAACACCAGTACGACTACGACGTGGCGACTGTGCATTCCTTCCTGAAGGACTTCGGGCTGGAGCACGAGGTGAAGGTCAACATCGAACAGGGACACGCGGTCCTTGCAGGCCACACCTTCGAACACGAGATCGCGACGGCGGCCAGCCTTGGCATCTTCGGCTCGATCGACATGAACCGGAACGACTACCAGTCCGGCTGGGACACTGACCAGTTCCCGGATTCGGTGCCCGAAATGGCGCGCGCCTATTACGAGATCTTGCGTGCCGGGGGCTTCACCACGGGCGGCACGAATTTCGATGCAAAACTGCGGCGGCAAAGCCTTGACGCCGAGGACCTGATCCTCGCGCATGTCGGTGCGATGGACGTCTGCGCGCGCTCCCTCAAGGCGGCGGCTGCCCTGATTGAGGACGGCAGGCTGGAAAATGCGCGCGCGGCGCGCTACGCGAAATGGGACAACCCGGAGAACAAAGCGATGATGACCCATGGCAGTCTTGTGTCCATCAGCGAGCACGTGCTGGCAACCGGGATGGAGCCGCAGCCGCTGTCGGGCCGTCAGGAACGGCTTGAAAATCTCTGGAACACGTTCGTCTGAACGGACGCGTGCCGGGCAACTCCGGATTTCCCGGAGATCGACGGCGCGCCCGCAGGAAAGGGGGCGGACATGACACGCAGGCCGAACGTCCTACTGATCAACTGCGACGATGTCGGGTACGGTGATCTCGGTTGCTATGGTTCGATACGCAACAAGACCCCCGCGCTTGACCGGCTGGCGGATCAAGGCGCCCGGCTGACGTCGTTCTACCAGGCCTCGCCGTGGTGTTCGCCGTCGCGGGCAGCGCTGCTGACCGGATGCTATCCGCCGCGCATTGGATTCACTGAGTTCGACGGCATGCCCGTGCTTTTTCCGGGCGACCGCTGGGGCCTTGCCCCGTCCGAGGTGACCATCGCTCGCGCCCTGTCGCAAGGCGGCTACCGGACCCAGGCCGTCGGGAAATGGCATTGCGGCGATCAGCCGGCGTTCCTTCCGACCAACCACGGGTTCGACCACTTCCTTGGTCTGCCCTACAGCAACGACATGGGCAGGCAGGCCGGACAGGTTGCCGCCGAAGACCGCGACCGCATCAGGACACCGCCGCTGCCCTTGCTTCTTGACGACCAGGTGCTGGAACAGCAGCCCGACCAGGCATCGCTGACCGCGCGTTATATCAGCGAGGCGGTGCGGTTTATCCGTGATTGCGGCACCCAACCGTTCTTCCTCTACCTCGCGCATATCTATGTACATCTTCCGATCTACGTTCAGGAACGCTTCCTCGCGCAGTCTGACAATGGCGTTTATGGCGCGGCGGTCGAGTCGATCGACTGGGCCACGGCTGTCTTGCTGGCTGAACTCGACCGGCAGGGCATTGCGGACGACACCATCGTGATCTTCACCAGCGACAACGGGTCGCTAGGGGCCAATGGCGGCAGCAATGCGCCGCTGCGGGGCAAGAAAGGGACGACCTGGGAAGGCGGCATGCGGGTGCCCTGCCTGATCCGGTGGCCGGGTCGGATCGCTCCGGGCCGGACGGTCGATGCCCTCGCGACATCGCTCGACCTGTTCCCCACGCTGTGCGGTTGGTGCAACATTGCGCAGCCCGCCGGGCCGGAAATCGACGGCTCCTGCATCGGCTCGCTCTTGCTGGATGTCACAAACGACCCCGCCGAGAGGGTCTTCTGCTACTATAACAAGGCGGACCTCGAGGCGTTTCGCTGCGGTGACTGGAAGCTGCATTTCTCGAAATCCGGGACGGAACAGGCCCTGCTTTTTCATATCAGGGACGACCCTGCCGAAAGCCGGGACGAGTATGCGCGGCGACCCGATATCGCAAGGCTGCTGGAAGCACGCGCGCAGCTCGCGCGGCTCAGACTTGGAGACCGTCGGCTCGGCATCATCGGTCGTGACGTAAGGGATGTCGGCACCGTCGCCTCGCCCGTTCCGCTGACGGAATTCGATCCTGAGCATCCCTATTACATGGCTGAGTACGATCTTGCCGACCGGGGCTGACGGTGTTGTCGATTTCGGCCCCGCCTGCGTCCACCGCTGCCAGTCAGGTCGCTGCATCGGTCGCCAAGGCGGGCGCGGTCTTTCCAGGCGCGCCTCTTGACGCCTGCGGGCGGGGCCGGGGGTCATTCGTCGGGGTCGATCTGGCAAAGTACGTGCTCCATTCACACGGGGTGGCGGCGGACGGGTGGCTCGTTTTCCGCAAGAAGCTGTCGCGGCCGCAATTCGCTCGTTTGATGGCGGATCATTAGGTGTGAGAGGTTGCGATGGCAGCCTGAGGCGGCGTTCGTCACCAGTTGGATTTCCGGCGCATTTGGGCCGGTTGCCGCATCGAAAAAAAATGGAGCTGAATAAATTCAATGCGTTGCGAACGAGAGAAGGTTGGACGTCAGACCCATTCCCTCCGCCACTTACACTTGCCGAAACCGATGATGGGCCCTTATGGGGCCC
>CALGGB010000141.1 GCA_937880925.1 uncultured Rhodospirillaceae bacterium
CACGATCTGCGCAACATCCTTTCGACCGCCGCACTCGTTTCGGACCGCCTGAGCACATCTGAGGATCCCCAGGTGCGCCGCCAGGCGCCGGTGGTGCTGGCCGCCATCGACCGGGCGGTAAAGCTGTGCCAGGACACGCTACGGTTCGCCCGTGCCGAGGAGCCGGACCTGCGCTTTTCGCGCTTCGAACTGGCCCCGCTGGTCGATGAGGTCGCCGAGGCACTGACCGATGGGCCGGGTGGGGGCGTCACCTGGGGCAACGATGTCGATGCCGCCGTGGTGGTGCGAGCCGACCGAGACCAGATGTTCCGCGTGCTGCTCAATCTGGCGCGCAATGCCGCCGAGGCCATGGCCGAAAAAGGCGGCGACCTGCGCTTTTCCGCGAGCCGCAGCGAGGCTTGCACCGTGATCGATGTCACGGACAACGGCCCGGGTGTGCCTGTGCGTGTTCAGGATCACCTGTTCGAGGCGTTTTCGGAGGGCTCAAGAGGCACCGGCCTGGGCCTGGCCATCGCGCGCGAACTGATGCGCGCCCATGGCGGCGACCTGGTGCTGGCCGAAACGGGGCCCGGAGGCACCCGTTTCCGCATCACGCTCCCGGATCGAGACGCAGGGCGAGAAACTTGAGGTAGGCCGATTCGGGGAGCTGGGGATGAACCGGGTGGTCCGGCCCGGCGCCCGCGCGGCGCAGCACGCTGGCCTCCCGTCCGGTGTCGTGCACGCCGCGCCCGACCTGGGCGAGGAAGGCATCGGATTCGACGTGGTGCGAGCAGCTTGCAATGCCCAGGTAACCGCCCGGCGCGACAAGACGCGCTGCGAGGCGCGCGAGCTTGCGGTAACCCTTCACGCCCACCGCCACATCCTTCTTGGACTTCACGAAGGCCGGGGGATCGCAGATCACGACATCGTAGCTGTCGCCGCGGTCGCGCCGCTTGGCCAGGTCCTCGAACGCCTCGGCGACGTGGATGCGCACCCTGTCGTCGACATTGTTGGCCTCGGCGGCCTGTGAGGCCAGCGCCAGGGCAGACTCGGAACGGTCGACCAGGGTGACATCGACCGCGCCCGCGACAGCGCAGGCGAGGCCGAAACCACCGGCATGGCTATAGACGTCGAGCACGCGCGCACCCTTGGCCAGGCGGCCCATGAAGGCGCGGTTGTCGCGCTGATCGAAGTACCAGCCGGTCTTCTGGCCCAGCGCCAGATCGGCGCGATAGGAAATGCCGTTCTCGTGGACCTCGACCTTCTCGGGCAGCGGAGCGCCGACCACACGCACGCTTTCCTCCAGGCCCTCCAGCTTGCGGATCGGGCTGTCGCCACGCAGCACCACGGTCTTCACACCCAGGACCGAGATCAGGGCGGCAGCCAGGTCATCGGCCATGCGGTCGATGCCGGCGCTGTTGATCTGGGCGACCACGACGTCGCCGTAGCGGTCGATGGCAACACCGGGCAGGCCGTCGGCTTCTGCATGGACCAGGCGGTAGCAGGGCGCGTCGTAGAGCTTCTCGCGCAGGGCAAGCGCGCTGGCGATGCGGCCCTCCAGGAAAGCGCCATCGATCACCGCCTCGGGATCGCGCGACAGGAAACGCACGGCGATCAGGGAATGCGGGTTGAACATGGCCACACCCAGCGGCGCGCTGTTGTCGGTCATGATGCGCACGGCGGTGCCGGGCTTCAGCGCCTTGGTCGCAGGGTCCATCCGGATCTCGTTGGAAAAGACCCAGGGATGGCCATGCTCGGCACGCTTGGACGCGCCCTGATTCAGGGTCACGACCGGAAGGTTCTCGGTCACGGGCTTATCCTCGGGATGGCGTATGGGCGCTCCACATACCAGTGGCGCGGCCCCGGCGACACCTCTTTCAGCGCCCCAGGGCCGTGCCCTCTCGCCGGGGATCGGCCCCGCCGGTGATCGTGCCGCCTTCGATGAAGAAGCCGGCAAGGCCCGTATCCATGGTGCCGAGCTTCACCTCGTGGCCCATGGCCTCCAGCGCAGGGACCAGATCGACCAGGGCGGTGCCGTCTTCCAGCTCGGTGGCGCCGTTGCGGTTCAGGAAGTGCGGCAGCTCGATCGCGGCCTGGATGTCGAGACCCCAGTCGAGCCTGGCGATCAGGGTCTTGGCGACGTAACAGATGATGCGCGAGCCCCCGACCGTGCCGATCGCCATGACCAGATTGCCGTCCTGGTCGAGCACCAGCGTTGGCGCCATGGACGAGCGCGGCCGCTTGCCCGCCTCCACCCGGTTGGCGATCGGAAGGCCATCGGCCTGCGCCTCAAAGGAAAAATCGGTGAGTTCGTTGTTGAGCATGAAACCGCCGGCCATCAGGCGGCTGCCGAAGCCGCGTTCGATGCTGGTGGTCATGGAGACGGCATTGCCCTCCATGTCGACGATGCTGATGTGGCTGGTGGAAAATCCAAGATTGCTGTCATCGTCGAAGGCTGCGCGGTCGTCGGCCGTAAGGCCAGGCTGCGCAATGCCCATGCTGACCGACGGATCGATCAGCATCGACCGGTCGCCAAGATAGGCCGGATCAAGCAGAGCCTCGATCGGGACGGCAACGAAGTCGCTGTCGGCGACGAGGAGATCGCGGTCGGCATAGGCCAGGCGCTCGGCCTCGGCGACCAGATGGACGGCCTCGACACTGCCGGGGGCGATACCGGCCATGTCGAAGCGTTCGAGCAGGCCCAGGATCTGGGCGACGGCGATGCCGCCGCTGCTGGGCGGGCCCATGCCGCAGACTGCCCAGGTGCGGTAGGTGGTGCAGATGGGGTCGCGCCGCACCGCCTGGTATCCGGCGAGGTCCTCCAGGGTCATGACGCCGGGATTGACCTCTGCATCGTTCACCGCAGCAACGATCTCCTCGGCGATGGCGCCCTGGTAGAAGGCCTGTGTGCCGCCCTCTGCAATGGCGCGCAGGGATGCGGCCAATGCCGGGTTGGTGAGGCGCGTGCCCACGGCCTTGCGCTCGCCAGAAAGCGTGTAGAACTGGGCGTAGAAGGCGGGGAACCGCTCCGGCCCTTCGACCCAGTCCAGGACCTCGTAGAGCCGCGGCGACAGAAGGAAGCCCTTTTCGGCCAGGGCAACGGCCGGGCCAAAGAGATCAGCCCAGGGCAGGCGGCCCTGGTCGGCGTGGGCCATTTCCAGCATCGCGATGACGCCAGGCACTCCTACGGGAATGCCGCCTTCGGCCGCTTCGGTCCAGTCCATCACGGTGCCGTCGGGGCGCACGAACAGGTCGGGTGTGGCCGAAGCCGGCGCGGTCTCACGCCCGTCGTAGCTGGCGACGGTGCCGTCGGCGGCATTGTAGGTCAGCAGGAATGCGCCGCCGCCCAGGCCGGAGGACTGTGGTTCGGTCAGGGTCAGGACAAGCTGGGCGGCGATCGCGGCATCGACCGCGCTGCCGCCCTTCAGGATGATGTCGCGCGCGGCCATGGTCGCGAGCGGATTGGCCGTGGAAACCATGAAGCGGTCCGAAACCGCCGGCGGGTTGGCGGCCTGAACGGGTGGCGCCAAGGCAAGCAGCATGGCTGCCAGCGCAAGAATGAAAACGCGGTATCGGGTGTTGCGAGGGGCGGTCATCGGGCTCCTATCATGGCATAGTCAGCCGGGCGGCCTATTGTTCGGTGCCGGCATCCTCAAGGCAAGGTAGCAGAAGGACGAGGTTTTGATGCTGATCGGCACGGTGGCCTCGGTCGTTCTCGTCTTCACCACGATCATGGTGCATTTCGAGTTCCTGCGCCTGGCCCAGCGCCTTTCGGAACGCTCGCGCCTGCGCCCGCGCCTGCGGGTCGTGGCCCTGCTGATGGGTGCGTTCGCCGCCCACACCGTCGAGGTCTATGTCTATACGCTTGCCTACATGGCGATCGACTGGATCGTGCCGGGCGCCCAGTTCACGGGCATCTTTTCGGGCACGTTCGAGGATTTTCTCTATTTCTCGGCGGCGACCTACACCTCGCTTGGCTACGGCGACATCGTGCCTCACGGTCCGGTGCGTCTGCTGGCGGGCACCGAGGCGCTGAACGGGCTGATCCTGATCGCCTGGACCGCCTCGGTGACCTATCTGATGATGGAACGCTACTGGCGCAGGGAATGAGAGCCATGCAACCGGGCGCACGCAACCTGATCACCGATGTCGAGGGCATCCTCGTCGGCAATGCCGAGGATCACGACGCCGCGAGTGGCGTGACGGTGGTGCTGCCGCAGGTACGCTGTGTCGCGGGCGCGGACGTGCGCGGCGGTGCGCCGGGCACGCGCGAGATCGACGCGCTGGACCCGACCTGCCTGGTCGATGCGGTCGATGCCGTGGTGCTTTCGGGCGGTTCGGCTTTCGGGCTCGATGCGGCCGGCGGGGTGATGTCCTGGCTTGCCGCGCGCGGCCGTGGCTACGCCATCCGCGACGTGGTGGTGCCTATTGTGCCCTCCGCGATCCTGTTCGACCTGCTCAACGGCGGGAACAAGGCCTGGGGCGAGATGCCGCCTTACCGGCAGCTTGGCCGCGATGCGGTGGAAGCTGCAGCGGAAACCTTTGCGCTGGGCAATGCCGGAGCCGGCTATGGCGCACAGGCCGGTACCCTGGGTGCCGGCATCAAGGGCGGGCTGGGCAGCGCTTCCATCGTCTCTGATGATGGCTTGCAGGTCGGCGCACTTGTGGCGGTCAATGCGGTCGGTTCGCCGGTCATGCCCGGCAGCACCACCTTGTGGGCCTGGCCGTTCGAGAGGAACGGCGAGATGGGCGGTCAAAGCCCCCCCGGCGCCGTCGACCTGTCTGGGGAACAGGATCTTCAGGAGGCCGCGGCCGGCGAGAACACCACCATCGGCGTGGTTGCCACCAACGCGTTTCTCGACAAGGCGCAGGCCCGGCGGGTCGCGATCATGGCGCAGGACGGCTATGCCCGCGCCCTGCGCCCGGTACACACACCCTTCGACGGCGACACGGTGTTCTGCCTTGCCACGGGCGCGAGAGCGCAGCCGGTTACGCCCGATGCACTCTCACGCATCGGCGCGCTGGCGGCAGACTGCATGGCGCGCGCTGTGGGCCGCGCAATATGGGAAGCGCGCAGCCTGCTCGCCATGTCCTGCTATCGTGACTGGGCAGACACGCGTTAAGCTTAACCGAGTCCAGCGGGAGCAAGCATGCCCACCACCCTCATCACCGGCGCCAGCCGGGGTATCGGCTTGGAGTTCGCCCGCCAGTACCAGGCGGCGGGCTGGACCGTGCATGCCGGCGCGCGCGACCCCGAGCGCGCAGACAAGCTCAAGGCGCTTGCCGGGCCGGGCCTCACCATCCACCGCCTGGATGTTGCCGATCGCGGCCAGATCGCCGCTTTGGGGAAGACGCTGGCGGGCCGGCCGATCGACCTGTTGATCAACAACGCCGGCCTCTGGGTCGGCGAGGACGAGCGCTATGGCCGCTTTTCCGATGCCCAGTGGATGGAGCAGTTCCATGTCCACGTGATGGGCACCATGGCGATGTGCGAGACCTTCGTCGAGAACGTCGCGTCGAGCGAACAGAAGCGCATCGTGCAGATTTCCAGCGGTAACGGCAGCATGGGCGGGCGGATTAACGTCGGCGACTACCCCTACAACACCAGCAAGGCAGCGCTGAACATGATCAACCGCTCCCTGGCGCACGATCTGGCCCCGCGCGGCATCGTCGCGGTCTGCTTCACGCCGGGGTTCGTTGCGACCGACATGTCCGGCCCCGACGCCGATCTGACGCCGCAGCAGAGCGTGGGTAACATGCGCGCCCTGATCGAAACCCTGGGACCGCAGCACAGCGGCACCTTCCTGCGTCACAACGGGCAGAGCGTGCCGTGGTGAGAAGGCGGAGAACCTGAGCATGGCAAGCGTTCTGATCACCGGCGCGAACCGCGGCATCGGCCTGGAACTGGCGCGCCAGTACGCCGCCGACGGCTGGCGCGTTCACGCATGCTGCCGCAATCCGGCAGGCGCGGACGCGCTGGTTGCCGCGCTCAAGGGCCATGATGCGCTCGTCCATCCCCTTGATGTGACCGATGCTGCCGCCATCGCTGCGCTGCGCGCGACTCTGGAGCATGAGCCCATTGATGTGCTGATCAACAACGCAGGCATCATCGGCGGCCAGCATCAGGCCCTGGGCGACATCGACTACGATGTCTGGGAGCAGACCATCCGCACCAATGTCTTTGCGCCCTATCGTGTAGCCGAGGCGCTGGTCGATCTGGTCGCGGCCGGCGAGCGCCGCATCATTGCGAACGTCTCCAGCCTCATGGGTTCGATCGCCGACAACAGTTCGGGCGGACGCTACATCTACCGATCCAGCAAGACGGCGCTCAACATGGTCGTGGTCAACCTGGCGCAGGACCTGGCCGAGCAGGGCATTACGGTGCTCGCCTTTCATCCCGGCTGGGTGAAGACCGACATGGGCGGGCCTAACGCCACGGTTACGCCCCATGAGAGCGCGGCGGGCATGCGCAAGGTCATTGCAGAGGCAGGCCTTGACCAGAGCGGCGGGTTCTTCAACTACGATGGTCGGGTTCTGGCCTGGTAGGGCCTAGGCTCAGACGTTGAGCTGGGGCAGTTCCTTCAGGCTTACGCCCTCGATCTTCCAGCTTGCGTCTTCCTGGCGGCCCATCTGGTAGCGCGCCAGCACCTGCAGGCCGTCCTGTCCGGTGATCGTCACCTCCTGCAACAGGTGGTCGCCGCTGCCGGTGAGCGTGCCGAACTCTGCCGCGCGGGAGCGGTACACGGTGGCATAGGATCCGCGCACCATGGCCATGAAGACCTCAACCGTCTGGAACCTGGCCTGAATGTTGGGTGCCGCAAAGCTCCATGCGGTATTGCCGTCGTCGCGGTTGAAGGCGGCCAGCTGATCGGTGATCACGGCCCGGATGGCGGCAGCATCGGCGGCGGTTGCTTCCTGCGCACGCGCAGGCATGACTGCAAGCAGCAGTACCGTGCAAAGGACAAGGAAACGCATGGACGACCTCCCCGAGCGTGTTCGCAAACGCGGGTTCAGGTCTGGCTACGCGCGCGGGGGCGCGGCGGATCAACGCACGAAGATGCGGACTTCGTTGGTCTGGGTGTCGTAGCTGGTGGTCGCCGAGATCGACACGCGATCTGCCGGCAGGCCCATCTCGGACAGGCTGCGCAGGACATCCTCGGCGCTGCGCTTGACCTGGTTGCTGGCCAGCGCGACATCGCCGGCGCTGCCGCCCGCGGGAGCCACGGCGACCAGATCGAAGACCGCACCGGGCTTCTGCGCCAGTGCGGCGCTGATCGCCTGGTAGAGCGGCTCCTCATAAGCGACGTCCGGGCTGTCGAAGCGGATGATGACCAGCGGCCGGCGGCCGACCATGGCGCCGTCGCCCGTGTAGGAAGCCGGGGCCTGCTGAGTGCCGAGATCAGCCAGCGCGGGACCGTAGAGGCGGCCGTTGCTGATCGCCAGGGCAAGCTGGGCCAGGCGCGTGCGCTCGGTGTTGACGTAGTTGGTCTGACGCTCGGTCACGGCGTTGAGGTTGCCCATGGTGCGCTCGATGGTGACGATCGCGCGGCCGTTGAGATCGTCGAGATTCTCAAGCTGGCGATGATCTTCCTCGACCGCGCCCGAGAGGCGCAGGGTGCCGTCGATGGCATCGGAGAGATAGGCGCTGGTCGCCGCGTTCGAGGCGATCGCCGCACCCAGGGTGTTGAAGGCGGCAACGTCGTTGACGAGCTGCTCGAGCTGGGTCTGGGCGACGTTGAACTGGCTCACCAGCACCGGATTGCCCGGCGTCGTGCCGATCTGCAGGCGCGCCATGATGGCTGCAATGGTCGCGTAGTAGCGCTGGGCGTTCTGCTCGGTGGTGGCGACCTGATTGTTGTAGGCGCTGCGGTTCTGGTTGATCGCGCGCTGCAGGGTTTCCAGCTCGGAGGCGATATCGCGCACCTTCTGGCTGACCACCGTGCCGGTATTGCCGTAGTTGCTGGCCGACAACACCGGCTGATCGGCGCCGACCGGGCCGAGCTGCTCGACCAGGATCGTGTCGTCGGTGCTGATCAGCACACTGCTGTTGTCGGTACCTTCGGCCACGACCACGGTCTGGCCGGAGGGATCCTCGCCGGTAAGGCTGGGGAACAGGGTGTCGTCAGCGGTCTCGCAGCCTGCAAGCAGGGCCAGAGCGCCGAGGAAAATCAGAATGCGTGGAGCAACGGACATACGGGAACCTATCGCCAAGCAGCGGAGATGAAAACGTGCAACGTGATCATGGCGGAGATGCCCCCATTCGCCGTGCAAAAGCCGCCCCCGGGCCGGAACATCGACGCGGCGGATAGTACGCGACGGATTTGGGCGTCACAAGGCTCAAATCGGCAACGATTCAGGGCGTTTGCGGGGCTTGCAGCCGACGGCGGCTTCTATTAGGTTCCACGCCTTCGCCGAACCCCGGCCATTTTGCCGGACCCGTTCGCCGCTGCGCACCCCTAGCTCAATTGGATAGAGCACTTGACTACGAATCAAGAGGTTGGAGGTTCGAGTCCTCCGGGGTGCGCCACTTTTCTTCGCTGAACAGACCAGGCAAGCGTGACGATCCCGCAGGGATCGTGCGGTGTTCATGGGCGACACGCGCTCCCGCTGGAAAACAAGCTGTCGGCTACCTGATTCGCAGGAAACCCCCGCAACTCAGCCGCTGGCCTGGTTCCAGCCCCCTGTAGTCGTCGCGCACCCCGGTGCCGCCCTCCCAGATTGCGTCGCTGGTTTGCGGCAGGGGCCGGTAGATGGCGTCCTCTCCGAAGAAGCGCAGGACCAGTGTATGGCGCACCGGGCAGGCGGCATCCAGCGGCGCGCCGCCGTGCAGGCTGTGGGGATGGAAGACGATCAGGTCGCCGGGTTCGGACGGATAGCCCACCACATCCCAGGATGCCGGATCAGCCTCGCGCTCACGCTCGATGTCTGGAAGCGGCAGCCACGCGCCGCCGTGAAGCGGTTTGGCCGGGTCGTCGGGGTCGTCGTAGGCGCTGCCGTCGTATTGGGGGCCCTTGTGCGAGCCACGCACGACTTCCAGGGCATTCTGCCTGGCCAGGGATTCAAAGCTGATCCACAGGTTGCACCACTGCTCGCCGCCATAGGGGCCGTAGGAGGTGTCCTGGTGCCAGGGCGTGCGCCCCACCTTGCTGCCCTTCTTGTAGAAGATCTCTTCTGCCGAATACCAGACGCGGGGACTGTCGAGGACTTCGGAAACGATTTCGCCGAACACCGGGTTCCTGACCAGTTCACGGCATTGTTCACGCACCGCGGGGTTGATGTTGTCGGCCCAATGCTCGTGCACCGTTCCGGGGTAGATGCGTTTGGTCATCGTGCCTGGGTGACCGAGGCTGTGGTCGAAAACGGCACGGCATCGCGACAGGAGCGTGGCGTCAAGGGCGCCCTCGATCCTGGTGATGCCGTCGCGGTGGAACGCTTCGCGGGGTCCGCGCGCCACGCTTCCCGGCATGCTTTCATGGTCGGCGGCTTGGGTGTCCATGGCGCGTCTCCCCGCTGGCCGGTGGAGCTTCGCGCACCGGTACACAGGTTGCCGGCGGCCTGATCCACAGCCTGATGAAACCATTGGATCGCGCGCGCCCGTTGGGGTCAAGATGCCGGCCCGATACGCTTTTCCGTGAGGGGCTGCGATGCAGCTTGGCGTCCGCGAAGCCTTGTCAGAAGCCCAGATCGATCGTCTGGTCGAACTCTACGCGTACGAGTGGTGGACGCGGGACCGCAGCCGGAAGGCTGTCGTTGCCATGCTGGCGGGCAGCGATGTCACGCTTGCTCTGGTCGATGAAGCGGGAGAACTGATCGCCTTCGCCCGGGCCCTCACCGACGGCGTCTTCAAGGCGATGATCTTCGATGTCATCGTCGCCCCTGCCCATCGCGGCGGTGGCACCGGCGATCACCTGATGCATCGCATGCTCGAACACCCCCGCCTCAGGCAGGTGCGCCACAAGGAGCTCTACTGCCTGCCCGAAATGGTGCCGTTTTATGCCCGACAGGGCTTCTCGACCGACAATGGCGGTGTCGTGCTCATGCGCCAGGCCGGCGCCCCTCCGAAAGGCGCCTGACCGTTCCAGTGACGCGCGGACGGCAACGGGCGCTCGGCGCTTGCGCGCCACGGGGCTCAGGCTGCTCCCAGTTCCGAGGTGCAGTGGCCGCAGCGCGTTGCCTTCAGCGGGATGGTCGAGAGGCAGTGCGGGCAGGCCTTGGTGGTGGGCGAGGGCGCTTCGCCGGCCTCTTCCTTGCGCTTCATGCGGTTGATGCCGCGGATCAGCAGGAAGACGGCAAAGGCGACAATGACGAAGTTGACCACCGTGTTGATGAAGAGGCCGACGTTGAGGGTCGCCGCACCAGCCTCCTGGGCCGCGGCAAGGGTCTCGTAGTCGCCGTCCGAGAGGGTGATGAACCACTCGGTAAAGTCGACGTTGCCGAGCAGGATGCCGATCGGCGGCATGATGACGTCGGCCACCAGTGAGGAAACGATCTTGCCGAAGGCGGCGCCGATGATGATGCCCACCGCCATGTCGACCACATTGCCGCGCATGGCGAATTCGCGGAATTCCTTCAACATTGCCATTGCCGTCTCCCCGGAGTTGTCGCGGCCCGCCAGACGAGGGACCGTTTCCTCTCATAACCGTTTCGTGGCGTCCTTGCGATAGGGTCCGCGCACGGGCGCCACATCGATCGGCTGGGCGGGGATGCCGGCACGGGCCAATCCCGCCATGGCGAGAAAGGCTGCTTCGAGGTGGCGCGCCAGACGCGCGGTATCGAACAGCGCCAGGCTGTCGCGTCCCTCCAGGAGATGTCTGCGGCAGGCGCGGCGGCGCCCGGCGTCCCCGGCGAGCGTGCCGGCGAGCGCGACCCAGGCTGATTCGTCGTCCGCAACCAGATCGCCAAGGCCCGCTGCGCCCAGCAGCGAGGCCGCGACACGGCTGGCAAAATGGCGGCCCCGGCGGGCGACCACCGGCACGCCGGCCCACAGGGCGTCGGTCGTCGTCGTGTGGCCGTTGCAGATCCCGGTATCGAGCGCCAGGTCGGCCAGACCAAGGCGCGAAAGATGATCGTGTTTGGCAGCGAAGGGGGCAAAGACAAGGCGTGCGGGATCGATGCCCGCGCGGGTCGCCGCAGCGATGAGGTTGGCGCGTGCCGTGGGGTTGGTCTCCAGCAGCCAGAGCACGGCTTGCGGCGTGCGCTGGAGCACCTCGCAAAAGAGCGCAAAGCTCGCCGGGTCGATCTTGTAGGAGACATTGAAGCAGGCCATGACCACGGCGTCTTCCGGCAGGCCCTGTTCAACGCGGCTCGTCGGTGCGCCGACCTGGGGGTGGGGATCGTTGGCCTGATAGGTCTCTGGCAGGCGGACCAGCCTTTCGGTGAAATGGCGCTGGTCGGATGGCGGCGAGACCACGGGATCGCCGATCAGCCAGTCGATGAAGGGCGCTCCGGTGGTGCCGGGAAATCCCAGCCACGAGACCTGCACCGGCGCGGCGCGGCGCGCCATGATCGCCATGCGGTGGTTCTGCAGCCAGCCGTGCAGGTCGATCAGGATATCGACACCGGCGGCGCCGATGGCGGCCGCCGCGGCCCGGTTGTCCCGCCCGGCCAGCGGAATGAAGGCATCACAGCCCGCGGCGATGTCGCGACGGAACTGCGAACCGTCGTCGCGGTTGAGCGCCAGGCCGACGATGCGGAAGCGCTCGCGGTCGTGATGGCCGAACAGCCCGCGCAGCAGGTGTCCGGTCGGGTGGGCGCCAAAACCGGCCGAAAGATAACCGATGGTGAGCGGGCCGTTGCGATGGCGCCAGGGCGGGGCCTCCACCGTTCCCGCACGGCGGGCCTGAACCATGCTTTCGCTGCGTGCCACGGCATGGGCCAGGGCGGGGTCATCAAAGCAGGTTGCCGCCATGAAGGGGCGCATGGGCGAGGGACGGCCGGCGTTGATCGCCGCGACGGTCACAGCCGCCAGACGGCTCCGGGCCGCCTCCAGGCCATCCCAGGCGCAGGCGCGCTGGGCGACAAAGACCTGCTGGGCCAGCACGCGGCCGTCATCGGGCGCCAGGACGACGGCGCGGCCGATTGCTTCCAGCGCCTCATCGAGCCGGTCGACGAAACGCAGGGCTTCCGCCAGGGCGCGCCATGCCTCGGCATTGCCGGGTTCCAGTTCGCTTGCCCGTGCGAAGGCCTCGGCAGCCGCCCCGGGAGCGCCCGAGAGAATCCGCGCGCGGCCCAGGGCCAGAAAGACACCGGCATGATCGGGGTTGTTGTCTGCCGCCTGCTCGAAGGCGGCGATGGCGCGCGCATGGTCGCCGCGGGCCAGCGCCTGGCGGCCGGCGGCCATCCAGCCCCGAACGGCTGTCATCGCGTCTGCGTCCCGGTCATGGCGCCATTGTGGATCGTGAAAGCATGTCCTGCCATGCTGGTGCGATGGATGAGGATCGCCTGCGGATCATTGCGGCCTGCGCCATGGAAGAGGCCGGCCTTGCCGGTCTTTGCCGTGAGGGTCGTGTCGAACTTGCGCGTGACCGGCTCGCCGCCGTCCTGCCCGCGCACGAGCGGCACCGCATCGCGGCCCTGATTGCCTCTCTCGAGAATGACGATCAGGCCGCGCCGCCGTAACCGATGGCGCTGCCGTCGGCAAAGCGGCTGAAGCGGAAGGGCGTGGGGTCGACGCAGGTTGGCGCGCCGGTTACCAGTTCCGCGGTCAGACGTCCCGCACCCGGGCCGATGCCGAAGCCGTGGCCGGAGTAACCGGTCGACAGGAAGAAACCCGGAATCGAATCCACCGGCGAGATCACCGGGATCGCGTCGGGCGTGACATCGATCATGCCGGCCCAGGCTTCCGCAACACGGACCTCGCCCAGGGCCGGGAAGGCCTTTCGCATGTTGGCGAGAATTTCCCCGATACGATCGGCGCCGGGCTTGGGGTCGAGCACGCGCACGGTTTCCATCGGCGTGGCGTCGTCCATGGTCCAGCGGCGGCGGGTGAACAGCTCCTGAAGGCCGCGCATGCCGAAGCGCAGGCGCACATTGGCCCGCTCCATCTCCCAGGCCTTCTGGAAGGTGTAGAACCAGCGCAGGGTATCCGGGCCGACGTGGAAATCGCTGGCCGAGCCGTGGGCCACCGTATAGCCGCCGTCCTGACGGCGGCGGATCGCCACGCCCGGCGCCCAGATCGCACCCTGGGTGACGTCCGGCGCGGCGGTGGTGCG
>CALGGB010000142.1 GCA_937880925.1 uncultured Rhodospirillaceae bacterium
CCTGGCCCGCGCCCGTCACTACGCCGCGCTCAACGCTGACCAAGCGGCCTTTGCTTGTGAGCAGCAACAACGTCGTCGATGCTGGACGCGATCCAGAGACCCCTCTGGTAGGGGGGTGCCTTGGGACACCTTTGCTCGTGAAAAACAACGACGGCGGCTGGGATGGACGTGATCCAGAGACCATCACGGCAGGGGAGTGGCTTGGGACACCTCACGGCAAGAAAAACCCCCACGCCGTCGATGATTGTCGCCCTGGACGGCCAGGCAGCGCGTTTGCGGTCCGCTGCATGAGGGGTTCCTGAACCACTACGCGCGCGTAGTGCACCGAAATCGTTTCAGATCAGGTGGATGGCGGCAGTTTAAGGGCTTCCGGGAGCGCGGGGCATGGTGTCGGGCGTGATACCACGAGCGTTTCCACAGGATCAGCTAGGGACATCTGAAGGACAACTACGGTCCAGCAGCGGCCTACGGACAGGGAAACTGTTGGTAAAGCACCGCGTAAACCACCGCAGCAGCGTTGAGTTCGCGCATCTCTGGGGAGCGCTCTAGCTGGCCCACAACCAGGCCAACGAGATCGGCCCTGGTCTGTCCCTCAGGGATGCACAGCGGCTTTCCGGGCGCTTCAACACCGTCGTACACCGCCTGCACATAACCGTGGCAGAATCCGATCCAGTCAGGATCGGGGCGTGTGCAGGCGGATAGGAAGTCGGCCCCGTTCAATTGGCCATTGGCAGCTGCTGCCGATGTGGCCAGCGCAAGAACCAGCAACGCGGCAGGTAGCCAACTCCTTCGGTGTGGCAACATGAAGCCCCCCAGGTAGGTCCGGGCGATCCTAGCCGATATGGGTCGCCAGATCATGCCGGTGTGCGTTGACCGCCTGCCCGCACCCGACCCTGCTCGCACCGTCCGGGCGACGACCTCCATTGAGAACAGGAACGAGCAATGCCAGGCGATCAGGGCGTTAGGCGCTCAACTCGGCGAATTTCTGAACCCGTAAAAAGCCTGAAGGCTGCGCTCGGACGCGCTATCACCCAGGCAATCTGCTGTGGTGAGTTGACGGCGCAAGTTGGCACCGGATTTGTCACCCAACCACCGGTGACGATGGGGTACTGATTGGGAAGCCCAAGTCATCCCCCCTTATCAAAACGGCAGATTTGCGGAGTATTAGAGCCGCAATGATACACGCTGGGATGGTGGGAAAAGGTTTTGAAGACCGGACGGTCCACCGGAACCGATCCCCTTCCATCGCGGGCGGTCTCAACCTACGGCAGAGTGCCCGTCTGCCCAAGATGTACCAGCACCGGGTTTGTCATGCCCGGTTGCTTCGTTATAGTGATTCGCAATCGCGATTGGTTCGCGCGGCTTTTTGCCTGATGAACCAGAAGACCATGGGCATGGTCGAGGCGATGAACAATGTGACAGCGGTCAATGGGGCCGACTGAATCATGCATAAGGGGAGGCAATACCGTAATGTTGAGAAAGACCATTCTTTCGACGGCATTCTGCGCTGCCGTGGCCGGATTGCTCGTCATGGGTTCAGCCCGTGCCGACGTGCCGGAATCATCCGAGCCGATCAAGATCGTCACCAACAACTGGACCAGCCAGCTCGTGCTCGCCCATGTGGTCGGCGATCTGCTCATGGATATGGGCTACAACGTGGAGTACGTGCCCTCGAACACCCAGCTCCAGTTCACCGCCATCGCCAACAACGACATGGATTTCCAGGTCGAGGTCTGGGAAGGCTCCATGGCCGAGTCCTTCGACAACGCCATGGCCGAGGGTCTGGTCGATCTTGGCGCCCATGATGCGGTGACCCGCGAGGACTGGTGGTATCCCGCATACATGAACGACATGTGCCCGGGCCTGCCGGACTGGAAGGCGCTGGATGCCTGCGCCGAGATGTTCGCCACCGCCGAGACCGCGCCCAAGGGCCGTTTCGTCGGCCCGCCCGCGGATTGGGGCAAGCACTACTCCGACCGTATCGACGCGCTGGGCATGAACTACGAGGAAGTCGCCGTTGGCCAGGCCGCCACCCTCTGGGCGGAACTGCAGTCGGCCTACGACCGCCAGGAGCCGATCGTGCTCTTCAACTGGACCCCGAACTTCATCGAGGCCAAGTTCGATGGCGAGTTTGTCGTCTTCCCCGAATACGATCCGGCCTGCCTCACCGATCCGGCCTGGGGCATGAACCCGGATGCGGTCTATGACTGCGGCGCGCCCGCCAGCGGCTACCTGAAGAAGGCCGGCTCGCCCCGTCTGGAGGAGACCTGGCCTGCCGCCTACGCCTTCCTGCAGAACGTCGATTTCTCGAACGACCAGATCGCCGCAGCCGCCGCCATGGTGGATGTCGACGGCATGACGCCCGAGGAAGCCGCCGAGCAGTGGATCGAAAGCAACAAGGACGTCTGGTCCGCCTGGACCATGTGAGCATCCGTCGTTCACGGATGTAAGCGACGTTTGGAGCCGGACGCGGAACTCGCCGCGTCCGGCTTCTTTCCATGGTGCGCTTCGGGGGCCCAATGACCGACGCCAGCGACGACGTGAAGATTTCCTGCCGTAACCTGTGGAAGGTGTTCGGCGAGGATCCCCACGGTTTCCTTGCCCGCCACAACGGGACGCCGGATTCGGCCGCCTTTGCCGCCGACGATCACATCGGTGCGGTGCGTGAAGTCTCCTTCGATGTGCGTGCCGGCGAGATCCTGATCATCATGGGGCTTTCTGGCTCGGGCAAATCGACGCTGATCCGATGCATCACGCGTCTGATCGAGCCGACCGCCGGACAGGTGCTGTTCGAGGGCCAGGACCTGCTCACGGCCAGCGAATCCCAGCTCATCGAGCTGCGCCGCCACAAGATGGGCATGGTCTTCCAGAACTTCGGCCTGCTGCCCCACCGCACGGTGATGTCCAATGTCGCCTTCCCGCTGGAGGTCCAGGGCATCGGCAAGCGGGAACGCTGGGAGCGCGCCCAGGAGATGATCCGACTGGTCGGGCTGGAGGGCAGGGAGCGCAACTTTCCGCGCGAGCTCTCGGGCGGCCAGCAGCAGCGTGTCGGCATCGCCCGCAGCCTGGCGGTGGCACCCGACATCTGGTTTCTCGACGAACCCTTTTCGGCGCTCGATCCGCTGATCCGGCGCGAGATGCAGGACGAGTTCCTGCGCCTGCAGCAGATGCTGAGCAAGACCATCGTCTTCATCACCCATGACTTCGACGAGGCGGTCCGCCTGGGCGACCGCATCGGCATCATGAAGGACGGTCTGCTCGTCCAGCTCGACACACCCGAGGCCATGGTGCGCAACCCGGCCAACGACTATGTCGCCGAATTCACCAAGAACGCGCCGCGCGAGCGCATCATTTCCGCAGGCTCAATCATGACGGCCGCACCCGCCGGGGCTGCCGCCGGACAGGGTGTCGCCGCCGACACGCGCCTGGGCGACATCGCCCACCGCGTGCTGACCTCCGACGAGCCCGTGCCGGTGCTGGGCGAGGATGGTGCGGTCGCAGGCGTCGTCACGCGCCAGGCCCTGGTCGATGCGCTCTACGGGGCGCAACCGTCTTGAGCGCACGCAGCGACAGCGCCCTGCCGGACGGCGAGGCGGAAGGCTTCACCGTTCCAGGCCCCCGCAGCCTGGTGTGGTGCCTGCTGGCCGTGCTGATCGCCGGCATCCTCGCCCCCTGGGTGGCGCAACAGACTGATCTCTCGATGATGTGGCCGGAGGCCTGGCACATCCCGATCCAGCACTGGATCACCGACTTCTTCAAATGGTTCGGCAACGATGCCGGAATCGGCCCGCTCAAGGTTCGCGACATCACGAGAGCCATCTCGGCGATGATGGAAGTGCCGCTTGAGGTGGTCGAAGGCCTGCTCTTCCGCGGCCTGCCCGACTGGGGCATCAGTCCGCTGCCCTGGGTCGTGGTCGTGGTCGGTACGGGCCTGCTGGGCCATTGGCTCGGTGGTATCAGGCTGGGCCTGTTCTGTGCCCTCTCAGGTCTCTACATCGCCGTCTTCGGCCTCTGGGCCGATGCCATGCGCACCCTGGCGATCGTGCTGGTTTCGGTGCCGGTCGCGGCGCTCTCCGGCCTGGCTCTGGGCATCTGGTCGACCCGCTCGAAGCGCGCGGCCAAGGGGTTGGGCGTGGTCTTCGATGTCATGCAGGCCACGCCGCACATGGCCTATCTGGTGCCCGTGGTGGTGCTCTTCGGTTTCGGCCAGGTGCCGGCGATGCTCGCGACCGTGATCTTCGCCATGCCGCCCATGGCCCGCTGCGTCATCCTGGGCATCGCCACCGTACCCGCCGACATCATCGAGGCCGGCCGCATGTCCGGCTCCACCCGGCGCCAGCTTCTCTGGAAGGTGGAGATTCCCGCCGCCCACCAGACCCTGATGCTGGGCCTCAACCAGGTCGTGATGCAGACGCTGGCCATGGCGGTCATCGCCTCCCTGGTCGGCGCTTCGGGCCTGGGCCAGAAGCTGCTCTTCTCGCTGCAGCAGCTCTACATCGGCAAGGCGACCGAACAGGGCATCGCCATCGTGCTGATCGCCGTGGTGCTCGACCGCCTGACCCAGGCCTGGGCCTACCGTGCACCCCATTACGAGCCGGAGGACAAACCCTGGTGGCAGCGCCACCGCCACCTGCTGGTCTTTGCCGGCGTGCTGGTGGTCAGCGTCGTGCTGGCGCGCTTCCTGCCCGCGCTGCTGACCTTGCCCAAGGAATTGACGATCTCGGTCGGCAAGGAGATCGACAGCGCCGTGCGCTGGTTCTCCAAGAACGCCTACGACTACATCGAGCCGACCCGCGACTGGATCACGATCTGGCTGCTGCTGCCCCTGCGCAACTTCTACCTGGCGCTGCCCTGGCCGGTGGTCTTCCTCGCCCTGGGGTACGCAGGCTGGCGTCTGGCGGGCGTGCAGACCATGCTGCTGATTCTCGCGATGGTCGCGACCATCGCCCTTGCCGGCATGTGGGAGCCGGCGATGATGACGCTCTACCTGGTGACGGCTGCGGCGATCCTGTGCGTGCTGATCGGCGTCCCCATCGGCATCTGGGCCTCGCGCTCCGAACGCGTCGCCAGGGGCGTGATGGCGGCCTGCGATACGATGCAGACCTTCCCGTCCTTCATCTACCTGATCCCCGTGATCATGCTGCTGAAGGTCGGCGATCTCTCCAACATTGTCGCGATCCTGGCCTATGCCGCGGTGCCCGCGATCCGCTTCACCTACCTCGGGCTGCGCCGTGTGCCGCTGGTGACCAACGAGGCGGCGCGTGCCACCGGCTGCACGCCGCGCCAGCGCCTGTTCAAGGTGGAGTTGCCCATCGCGATGCCGGAGATCATGCTGGGCATCAACCAGACCATCATGATGGCGTTGGCCATGACCGCGATCACCGCGCTGATCGGCTCACGCGATCTGGGCCAGGAGATCTACAAGGCGCTGCCGGGCGCCGATACCGGACGCGGGCTTATGGCGGGCCTGGGCATCGCCTTCATCGGCATCATCGCCGACCGCCTGATCGGCGCCTGGGCGATGAAGCGCAAACGCGAACTCGGGATGTTGGATTAGGTTTCGGGGGCGTCGGCCATCGCGCGCAGGTCGCCCCGCCTCAGGGTCGTGCCGTTGCGGTCGAGGAACTCGAGCAGGTCGATGGCAAGGTTGCGTCCGATCCCGGCGGCATCGCGGAACTGGGCGGCGGAAAAGCCGTCCGGGCCTGCGGCCTGCGCGGCCACGGCGGCAGCCTCGCCGAAGCGGGCGATGCGCGCGGGCGTGAGCCAGCGGTTGCGCGCGATCTTCTGAACCAGACCGAAACCCGCCATGCGCTCGAGGAAGTGCTCCAGATCGCCCGGCGTCTGTCCCAGGCTTTCGGCCAGAGGATACAGCGCGGGCGGCGTTGCACCTTCGCGGTCGAGTTCGGTTTCCACCCGTTGCCACAAGGCGCGGTCGTCCGGCGCCAGCGTGACGCTGTGGCCGGGCAGATGCACCACCGCGCCGCGCCGGACCAGGCGGGCTTCGCCGGCGAGCGCGGCAAGGGTCCGATCGATCAGCGCCCGGGCGGCCTTCAGCTCCGGCAGGCGCGCCAGCATGGCGGCATCGGGACCCAGCCGGTCGCGGTGCTCGGCATGATCGGCGGCGACGGCGGCCAGCACGGCCTCCCGCAGGCCGGCCCAGAGTTCCGGGGCCAGCAGCAGGCGTGGCTCGCCCCGGCCCGGCGCGACATGAGGCACATCGCCCAGCACCACGGCCATGGCCTCGGGCGGCAGGTTGCGGGCGCGGGCGAACCAGGCGGCATCGACACCGGTGCTGTCCAGCGCCAGCAGTCCGGCAAGCGCAGCGGCGGGGTCGGCACGGTCCATGGCGGCCAGCCTGGCAAGCCGTTCCGGCCGTGCCCTGCCGCGCGCCGGGCTTTCGGGATCGACCACATGGCCGCCGGCAACCGTGCGTCTGGCGGATTGGTCGCGCAGCACGATGCGGTCTCCCCAGGCCGCTACCAGCGGCCGGTCGAGCACGAGCTGCACGCGGCCCTGCGCGCCGGGCGCCAGAGCCCCTGTTTCCAGCACGGCAACGCGCCCCGGCACACTGCCGGCACCCAGATGCACATGCACCGGCGTCCAGTGCCTGAGCGGCCTTTCCTCGCTTTCGAGTACCCGCAGCGCGACATCCAGCCGCAGGGAAGGGCGAAGCAACCCGGCGGTCGCGATCCAGTCGCCCCGTGCGACGGCGTCGTGATCGATCCCGGCCAGGTTGAGCGCTGCACGCTCGCCCTGCCGTGCCTGTTGCGCGGGGCGGTCCTGGGCATGGATCGAGCGCACCCGCACCTCGTGTCCCGCGGGCAGGACGAGCAGGCGGTCGCCTACGGCAACGCTGCCGGCGTGGATGGTGCCCGTGACCACGGTGCCCGCCCCCTTCAGCACGAAGACGCGGTCCACGGCCAGGCGAAAGCCGCCCGCTACTGTCGTCGAGCAGGCGGCAGCGGCCGTTTCCAGCGCGTCTTGCAGAGCGGGAACACCCATGCCCTCGGTCGCGACCACCGGAAAGACCCGGGCGCCCGCCATCGCCGTGGGGGCGAGCAGGGCGGCGATCTCGGCCTTCACGGCATCAAGCCGCGCGGCGTCGGCACGGTCGCTTTTGGTCAGGGCGACCAGGGCGCGCGGCACGCCCAGCAGGTCCAGCACGGCGACATGTTCGCGGGTCTGGGGCATGACGCCGTCGTCGGCGGCGACGACGATCAGCGCCAGGTCGATGGCCGCGACACCGGCCACCATGTTGCGCACGAAACGCTCATGGCCGGGCACGTCGATGAACCCCATGACGGAGCCGTCGGGCAGCGGGCGATAGGCAAAACCGAGATCGATGGTCAGGCCGCGCGCCTTCTCCTCGGGCAGGCGGTCGGTCTCGACGCCGGTCAGGGCGCGGATCAGGGTCGTCTTGCCGTGATCGACGTGGCCGGCCGTCGCCACGATCATGGTGAGGCCAGATGGGTCAGGCCGTCGCGGAAGGCTGCCTCGTCGTCCAGGCAGCGCAGGTCCAGCAGCAGGGCGCCGTCGTGCAGCCGCCCGATCACCGGGCGGGGCAGGGCGCGCAGGCGCGCCGCCAGACGCCGCAGGGCTGCATCGGCGCCGCGGCCCTTCGTCGATCGCACGGCGAGGCCTGCGCTGGGCAGGGCATCGACCGGCAGGGCGCCGCTCCCGATCTGGCTTTTCAGTGTGACAGTCTCGGCGGTGAAGCCCTCGCCCAGGGCCGCAGAGACATTGGGCAACAGACGTTCGGCCTGGGCATGGATCTCTGCCTGCGGCCGCGTCAGCAGGGTGAGCGTCGGCAGGCGCCGGGTCAGGCTTTCGGGGTCCTCGTAGAGCGCCAGGGTGGCGTCCAGCGCGGCCAGCGTCATCTTGTCGGCGCGCAGCGCGCGTTTCATCGGGTTGCGTGCGAGTTTTGCGATCAGGTCGGCGCGTCCCACGATCAGCCCGGCCTGGGGTCCGCCCAGCAGCTTGTCACCGCTGAAGGTGACGAGATCGGCGCCGCTGGCCAGGGTCTGTGCCACGGTCGCTTCGCGCGGCAGACCCCAGCCGGTGAGGTCCACCAGGGTGCCGCTGCCCAGATCGACGGCAAAGGGCAGGTCGCGTTCGTGGGCGATGGCTGCCAGTTCAGTCTCGGGCACCTCGGCGGTAAAACCCTCGATGGCGAAGTTGCTGCGGTGGCATTTCAGGATCAGCGCGGTGCGGGCGTCGATCGCCTCGGCAAAGTCGCGGCCGTGGGTGCGGTTGGTTGTTCCGACCTCGATCAGGCGGCAGCCCGCCCGCGCCATGATGGCGGGCAGGCGAAAGGCGCCGCCGATCTCGATCAGTTCGCCGCGCGAGACCGGCACGCCGCGCCCCTTGGCCAGCGTGTTGAGCAACAGCAGCACGGCAGCCGCATTGTTGTTGACGACCAGCGCCGCCTCCGCCCCGGTCAGGCGTTTCAGGCGCGCGGCAACATGATCGTCACGCTCGCCGCGCCGGCCCGTCCCGAGGTCGTATTCCAGGTTGCTGGCGCTACGCGCGGCCTGGGCCACGGCAGCAATGGCGCTCTCGGCCAGCGGCGCGCGACCAAGATTGGTGTGGAGAACGGTGCCCGTCAGATTGAAGACCGGGCGCAGCGAGAGGGCGAGCAGGGCCTGGACGTCGGCTTCGATCAGCCCGGCAAGCGCACGGGATGATAGATCGGGTTGGGCGCCCTCGGTGATCGCCTCGCGAAGGCGCTCCATCGTGCGGCGCGTCGCGCCGAGCACCGGCGTGCGGCCGTGCGTGGCGACAAGGGCGGCTACGGCCTCGTCGTTGAGCAGGCGGTCGATGGAAGGCAGACGGGAAGGATCGTTGTCCATAGGCTCCACACACGGTGTCGCGGTGGAGAACCTAGCGCGGAACCTGCCACTTGGCGACCATGGCGGCCTACCTGCCGGCGTCGTCGTTCTTGCCGCTTTTTCCCGGACGTTTGTCCAGCTAACGTGCGCGCGCCATGACAGAACATCGCCTCACCCCACTGCTTGCACCTGCCTCGATCGCCGTCGTCGGGGCTTCCGCGCGTGAAGGGGCCTTCGGCCTCGAGACCCTGCGCAACGTCCGCCACGACGGCTTTGCCGGGCCGGTGCATCCGGTCAATCCGGCCTACCCGGAGATCGACGGGCTGACCTGCTATCCCACGCTGGCGGAGATTCCGGGCGGCGTCGAACACGTCATCCTCTCGGTCGCCAACGCCGGGGTCGAGGCGGCCATGGTCGATGCCATCGCCGCGGGCGCGCGTTCGGCCACGCTCTTCGGCAGCGCCTATCTGGAGGGCGACACGGGCGAACCCAAGCTCAAGGAGCGCCTGCAGGCGATCGCCCGCGAGGCCGGCCTGCTGATCTGCGGCGCCAACTGCATGGGTTTCGTGAACTACGAATCGGGTACCCGTTCGACCTGGATGCCGATGCCCAAGGATGCCTGGCCCGACACCGGCAACATCACGCTGATCAGCCATTCGGGCACCTGTTTCCTGGCCCTGCAGTTCGTCGACCGGCGCCATCGCCACAACCTCTGCGTCTCGGCGGGGCAGGAACTCACCGTCACCGCCGCCGACTACATGGACTATGCCCTGGAGCAGCCCTCCACCCGGGTCATCGCCCTGTTCCTGGAGACCGTGCGCGAGCCGGAGGCCTTCCAGGCCGCGCTCGAAAAGGCTGTCGCACGCGACATTCCCGTGGTCGCGCTCAAGGTGGGCAAGACCGCCAAGAGCGCGGCGCTGGCGCGCAGCCATTCGGGCGCGCTGGCCGGCGACGATGCCGCCTACGAGGCGCTGTTCGACCACTACGGTGTCATGCGTGTGGAGACCTGGGACGATCTCACCGCCACGGCGCGGGTCTTCTCCCATCACAAGCGCCTGGCGCCGGGCGGCATCTCCGGGATCATGGATTCGGGCGGCGCGCGCGGCATGCTGATCGATCTGGCCGACCGTGCCGGCGTGCCCTTCTCCGACATCTCGCCGCAGACCACGGCAAAACTCGCGGCCGAACTGGAATACGGCCTGGAGCCGGTCAACCCGACCGACGTCTGGGGCACCGGACGCGAATGGCAGAAGGTCTTCGGCAATTGCCTCGATGCGCTGGCCGAGGACCAGGATTCGGCGATGACCGCGCTCTTCACCGATTTCGGCTACGCCGGCTGGGACCCCAGCGAGCACTTCGAGATTGCCTCGAAGGTCGATGCCAGGACGGACAAGCCGGTCTATCTGGTCCAGCACTGGAGCCGGATGCAGAACCAGTCGGCCATCGACACCTGCCTGAAGAACGACATCCCCGTGTTCGAGGGCACCCAGACCTTCCTGGCCGCCATGCGTCACGCCATGAACCGGCGCGATCGCCTGGCCGCCGGTCCCGGCACGCCCGAGCCGATGCCGTCGGAGGCTGCCATTGCGCAGTGGCGCGCGCGCCTCTCCGGGGGGCTGCCGCTCGACGAAAACGAGGGGCTCGACCTGCTCGATGCCTTCGGCATCGCCACGCCGGGCCGCCGCATCGCCGCCAGCGCGGAGGAGGCCGTGGCTGCTGCTGCGGCGCTGGGCGGGGCGGTGGCGCTCAAGACCGTCGAGCCGGGCATCCTGCACAAGAGCGACGTCGGGGGCGTGCGCCTCAACCTTGCAGGTGCCGATACCGTGCGTGCGGCCTATGAGGACATGGCCGGTCGTCTGGGACCGCGTTGCCTGGTCAGCACCATGGCACCAAGGGGTGTGGAGCTTGCCTCTGGCATCGTGGTCGATGCCCAGTTCGGGCCACTGGTGATGGTCGCGGCCGGCGGTATCCTGATCGAGGTGATGCAGGACCGGCGCTTCCTGATGCCGCCCGCTACCCCCAATGATGCCAAACGCGCCCTCCAAAGCCTGGCCTGCGTCAAGCTGCTCGCGGGTGTACGTGGCCAGCCTGCCGCCGATGCCGATGCCGTTGCGGTGACCATCGCGCGGCTGGCCAATCTGGCCGTTGCCCTGGGCGATCTGCTGGCTGAGCTGGACGTCAATCCGCTGATCGCGGGACCGGAGGGCTGTGTCGCGGTCGATGCCCTGGTGGTGCCGCGCACCGTGGCCTGATCGCCCGCCTGCGGGTTATCATCGCCGCCTGCCGGGGGGCGAACATGGAACAATGCTGGAAAGCCGCGCCGTGACGGGCCCGGAAATCTCCGTCGTCATTCCGACCTTCAACCGGCCGGAGCTGCTTGGCGCCTGCCTCGATGGCTTTGCCCGGCAGACCGTGGGCCGCGAGCGCTTCGAGGTCGTGATCGTCGATGACGGCTCCTCTGCGCCGCTCGACGCCGTGGTGGCGCCCTACCACGAACGCCTGGACCTGCGGCTGGAACGTCGTCGCCATCGTGGGGTCGCCCCGGCGCGTAATGTCGGCGTCGTTCTGGCGCGTGCGCCCCGGCTGATCCTGTTCGATGACGACCAGAGCCCGCTGCCCGCGATGGTCGAACGCTGCCTGGACTTTCATGCGAGCGAGCCGGGTGAGGAGGCCTTCCGCCTGCTGCGCGTCGTGCCGGAACCGGGCAAGCCGCGCGATGCCCGCAGCATCGCCATGTTCGAGCGCGCCTTTGTCTTCAGCTTTCCCCGCGCCGGCGAGGACTGGGGTCATGGCGGCTTCTGGGGCGGGGCCGTCACCTGCAAGGCCGGCATCTTCCGCTACGGTCTCTATGACGAGAGCTACGGCATGGTCGAGGATGTCGAGCTGGGCCTGCGGATTTCCCAATGGCTGCCGCTGCATTGTCACTACGACGGCGCCCCCGACATCGCCCAGTTGCGCACCCTCACGGTGCACGAGATGGCCCGACGGTGGCTGCGCATGGCCTGGTTCCACCTGCTGTGGCAGCGCAACTATCCGGGTCTCGTGAAAACCGGCGAGATGCCGGTCTATCGCGCCGCCGATCGCACGCTGGCCCAGGGGCGCGATCTTGCCGCCCTGGCTGCCGCGCTTGAGGCCCAGGCGGATGACCTGGGATGGATCGCTGACGGCGCGCCTCCACCCGGCCAGGCCGCAGGGCTGGAGAATTTCCTCACCGGCCTGCGCGCGTTGATCAACCTGTGCCAGGCGGCGGGCTGGGTGGCGGCACGCAGCGACGAGCCGCTGGAGACCGCGCTCGCCCGCCTGCTGCCCTGAATCGGCTCAGCCCTGCGGCGGTGTGGCGACGTCCTCGAACAACCAGTCGCGGAAGCGCTGTACCGCATCCCGCTCCCGGTCTTCCGGGCGGCAGACGAACCAGATGGCAAAGGCCACGGGCCAGCGCAGGGCGAAGGGCTCGACCAGCCGCCCCGCGGCAAGATCGAGGGCCACGACCGTGCGGCCGAGCAGGGCGATGCCCTGGCCGTCGATGGCCGCCTGGGCAGCCAGACCCTGCATGCTGAAGACCGGCCCGCGCCGGGGGTCGCAGCCGGTGATGCCGGCTCGGGCCAGCCAGGCCGCCCAGTCGGGCGCCTCGTCGCGCCCGTCGGTTTCGTCGCGGACATGGAGCAGGGTCTCGCGCGCCAGGTCGCCCGATTGCGCCAGGCGCGCGGCCAGGTGCGGCGCGCACACGGCAATGGTTTCCTCGCCGACGATGCGTTCGCTCCACAGGCCGGGATAGGCGCCCGTGCCGTAGCGGATGCCGACATCGACGTCCTCGGCGGCAAAGTCGACCAGTCGCATGGTGGCGTCGATCCGGATATCGATGCCGGGGTGGCGTCCGGCGAAGCGCTCCAGGCGCGGCACCAGCCAGCGCGTCGCCAGCGACGGCGGCACGGTCACGGTCAGGCGCCGGTTGCCCGAAGCATCGCCCGTGCCGAAGGCGCGGGCGGCCTCCACGGCCTCGGCGAAGGCGTCGAAGCCGCGCGTCAGGCGCGCCATGCAGGCGTTGCCGGCGTCGGTCAGGCTGAGCGCCCGGTGATGGCGGCGGAACAGACGTACGCCCAGATCCTGCTCCAGCATGCGGACATGGGCGCTGACCGCCGGTGCGCTGACGCCCAGTTCCTCGGCGGCCCGCGTCATGCTGAGGTGGCGCCCGGCGGCTTCGAAGGCACGCAGCGCGTTGAGGGGCGGCAGGGGGCGCCGCCGTGGTTCGGTGAAGAATTTCTGAACCAAAGCTGTTGCCGTTCTTGGTTGAGAGGTCTCGCTGGCTGCTGTCATTGTCTACGACCTTCGATGCTGCGTCGAGAAATTTGGCCAAGGGATCGTTAAGCGAAAGCCTGTAGGGGACGGGGATGCGGCTCTCTCACGGACATTGCGAATTGCCCCAGGGCGCCTACAGCGCCGCGGACTACTGGGAGGTCGAGCAGCAGCGCCTTTGGCGCCATGGCTGGGTCCATGTCGCGGGCGGCTGGGAACTGCCCAGGCCCGGCGACTGCCTGCCCGTCACCGTTGCCGGCCTGCCGGTCCTGCTGGTGCGCCGGCGCGACGGTGGGATCGGTGCCTTTCACAACGTCTGCCGCCACCGTGGCGCGCGCCTGGTGCGCGAGGCCTGCAATGCCAAGGCGGTCATCACCTGCCCCTACCACGGCTGGGCCTTCGGTCTGGACGGTGTCTTGCGTTCCACGCCCTGGTGGGACGTCGCCGACGGCAGCGCGCCGGAGGATTTCGACAAGGGCGCGTTCGGGCTGGTGCCGGTGCGCTGCCATGTCTGGTGCGACCAGGTCTTCGTCTGCCTGGATGAGGAGGCGGCTTCGTTCGAGGAGCATGCCGCCGCGCTGATCGCGCGCTGGAGCCATGCCGACCTCTCGCTGCTGCGTTATGCCGGCAGCGTGACCTATGAGGTGGCGGTGAACTGGAAGCTGGTGATCGAGAACTATCTCGACACTTAC
Organism: uncultured Rhodospirillaceae bacterium; assembly: GCA_937880925.1. Taxonomy (GTDB): domain Bacteria; phylum Pseudomonadota; class Alphaproteobacteria; order SP197; family SP197; genus CALGGB01. The sequence continues at coordinate 13,814 of CALGGB010000142.1, forward strand.
CACCTGCCGTTCCTGCACCCTCAGCTCGGCCCGGTGGAACTCGCCAAGCGTTTCGTGCCGCTCGACGAGGGCGCGCTGGTCGGCATCAACTACACCAGCGGCGCGGCCGACAAGAACAAGGGCGATTCCGGCTTCAGGGTGTTCCCGGGTTTCACATCGGAGCAGCTTGCCAGCCAGGACATCGCCCTGCTCTTTCCCAACACCCTGTTCGAGTTCGTGCCCGAACACGTCATGTTCTTCCGCGTCGATCCGGTAGGGCCGGAATGCACACGCGAGACGCTGGCGTTCTACTACCTGGGCGAGGATGCCACCCGTCCCGAACTTGCCGAGCAGCGCCAGGCCGCCTTCGATGCCTGGGACCGCATCAACCGTCAGGACTTTCCGACGCTGGACGACCTGCAGGCCGCCGCCCATTCCCCGGCCGCGCGCAACCTTCCCGCGCCGTCGCCGCTGTGGGAGATTCCCTCGGCCCGTTTCCGGGACCGCATCGACGCCATCGTGGGAGAAGCCTGACATGGGATTGCTCTACAGCCGCATCGCGGTGACCGGCGGCAGCGGCCTGCTGGGTCGTTATGTCGTGCGCGAACTGATGGCCGATTGCGATGTCACCGTGATCGACCTCAAACCCGCGCCCGAGGATGTCGCCTTTGTCCATGCCGATGTCCGCGATCTGGGTGCGGTGCGCGCTGCCGTGCGCGGCCATGATGCGGTGGTGCATCTGGCTGCGCTCGACCACGGCATCGTGCCGGAGGAGGAAGCCTTCATCGACGTCAACGTGCGCGGCACCTGGCATGTCCTGCAGGCAGCCGAGGAGGCCGGCGTTGGTCGTGTGGTCGTCACCTCAAGCGTCGCCGCCGTCGGCCTGGGCGCGCACAACCCGCCCCCGGTCCTGCCGATTCCCACCGATGTCACCCTGGCGCCGCTCGATTCCTATGGCCTTTCCAAGCAGACCTGCGAGGCCATGGCCCAGGTCTTCGTGCGCCGCGGCCCCCTGGATGTGATCTGCCTGCGTCCGTGTCTGATCGCCCAGCCTGAGATCGCCTATGGCATCGCCAAGATTGCGGCAGCCCAGGACGGTACTGCTCCGCCGCCGCCTGCAACGGGCAAGGGATGGCGCGATCTGCGCGAAACCCTTTCGCCCACCCGCGCCATCGTGACGCCGGAGGACGTTGCGCGCGCCTTCCGTGCGGCGCTCACCGCACCGGGAATCCGCTATGGCAGCTATTTCGTGACCGGGCCGGATGGCTGTACCACGCGGCCCACGATCGATTGCGTGGCCGAGGGCTTCGGCATCACGCCGCAGATCGCACGCCCGGCGCTTTATGCCGATGATCCCTGCGCCACGGCTTATGATCTCAGCCCTGCCCTGGGCGATCTGGGCTGGGAACCCACGGATCACTGGGCCGACTATCTCGACCGCATCATCGCTGCAGGGTGAAGTCATGTCCGAACGCCACCTGATCCTGCGCGGCGGCCTCGTCGTCGATGCCGCCGAGGGCATGTTCTCTCATGCCGATATCCTGATTGCGGGGGATCGCATCGTCGCGCTGGGCGCGCCCGGCATGGCCGTCCCGGGAGACGCTGAAGAGCGCGATGCCTCCGGCTTCATCGTCATGCCCGGCATGGTCAATGCCCACACCCACGGCCATGGCAGCTTCGGCAAGGGGCGTGGCGATCTCTGGTCGCTGGAACTGCTGCTCAACGCGGGCCCCTGGATCAGCGCGAAGCGCAACAACGAGGACAAGTACCTCGCCACGCTGCTGAATGCCGCCGAGATGGTCCGGCGCGGTTGCACGGCGGTTTATGATCTCACCTGGGAACAGCCGCGTCCCTCGATCGAGGGCATGCACCAGGTTGCCCACGCCTACCGCGATATCGGCATGCGCGCCCTGATCACGCCGATGATGGCCGATCTGTCGTTCTACGACATCGTGCCCGGCCTGCGCGAGGCCCTGCCGGAAGAGCTGGGCAAGACGGTCGACGGCTGGCGACTCGATCCCTACAAAGCCGCGCTCGATTCATGCCGCAAGATCCTGGCCGACTGGCCCTTCGATACCGAGCAACTGCGCTTCGGCATTGCGCCGACCATCCCCATGCACTGTACCGATGGTTTCCTGGAAGCCTGCCGCGACCTCGCCGATGACTTTGCCTGTCCGGTCCACACCCACATGGCCGAATCCAAGCTGCAGGCCCTGGTCGGCAAGGAGACCTATGGGCGCACCCTGACGGCCCACTTCGATGCCATCGGCCTGCTCACGGAGCGTTTCACCGCCGGTCACGGCATCTGGCTGGACGATGACGACATGAAGCGTTTGGCCGACCGCGGCGCCTCGGTTGCGCATAATCCCGGCAGCAATCTGCGCCTGGGCTCGGGTATTGCCGCTGTGCGCAAGCTTGTGGAGGCCGGGGTCAATGTCGGAGTCGGCACCGACGGTTCGAATTCCTCCGACAACCAGAACATGTTCGAGGCGACGCGCCTTGCCGCCTATGTCTCGCGCGTCGCGACCCACGATGTCGATGCCTGGGTCGGCGCGCGCGAGGCGCTGGCCATGGCGACGGCCGGCGGCGCACGCGCCATGGGATTCGAGAAGCTGATCGGCCGTATCGCACCGGGCTACAAGGCCGATCTGGTCTTCCTCGATCTGAAGGACCTTGCCTACGTGCCGCTCAACGACGCGCTGCATCAGATCGTCTATGCCGACGACGGCGCCTCGGTGCGCCATGTCATGATCGGTGGACGTTTCGTGCTGGAGGACGGCCGTTTCACCACGATCGATCTGGACAGACTACGCGATGATGTCGCCACGGCGATGGAGCGGCTCAACCGCGACATCGCGGAACGGCGCGCGATCGTCGCAGCGCTGGAACCCCATGTGGCGCGTCACTGCGTCTGCTTTTCCGCCCGGCCCTACCACATCCACCGCATGGCCCACTGAGCTGGCCGATGCAAAAAGGGCGGCCCGAAGGCCGCCCTTTCCGTGATCCGGTCGCGGGGGATCAGTAGGCGCCGCTGTCGATACCCGACTGCAGGCGCGTGTCGTCGCTGGCCTCGAAGCTGGCCATGTTCTCCAGCTCCTCCTTGGTCAGGCTGGTGACGATCAGCGTATCGCCGTCTTCGTCATGCGAAACGGTGATCTGGTCGACATCCAGGGCGACGACCTTCTCGCCCAGGCCCAGGAAGCCGCCGACATTGACGAGGACATCCTCGACCTCGTTGTCCTGGCCAATCACCAGATCGTCGACGTCGGCGATCTCGTCGCCGTTGCTGCCGACCACGGTGCCGCCGATCAGGTCCTCGGCGGAATAGGCGTCCGCCGCCATCGTGTTGGCCATGTTGCTGTCGATATCAGCGTCCATGTCGGTATCGAGATCGACGTCCGCATCGGCGCCCAATTCGGTCTGGGTATCGAGGCCCGTGCCGGTCTCGGCATTCAGGTCGGTCTCGACCTGGGTCTGCAGGTCGGTCTCGGTCTGGGTGGCGTCATCGGCATAGGCGGCAGAGCCCAGGCCGAGAGCGATGATCGAAACGGTGGTGAGAAGCGTCTTGCGCATGGTTCGTCTCCTGTTGTTGGTCCGGCCTGTCGTCCGGCCGGTATCGTCACAAACCGTCCAACGTGCGCGATCGGCCTCTCGCTCCCTTGTGGTGCGAAATGTCACAGCGATCTCACAGGCCGTTCGGGCTGCGCGGTTTCACGATTGGCGGAGGCGCGTGGTGTCCCTGTTTGCGCCAGCGCGCCCACGGCCTAG
>CALGGB010000143.1 GCA_937880925.1 uncultured Rhodospirillaceae bacterium
TTCACCGCCACCACCGGGCCGAGGTCGAGGCCGGTGGAGGAATAGGCGACCAGCACCACATCGGGGCTGCGTTCGGCCACGACATGGGCGAGCGCCCTGGCGTGGGCTTCGGGCAGGTAGGGCGAAAGTGCCGCATCGGCCATGGTGAGGATGGTGTCGGCGCCCTTGACCTGGCCGGTCAGGCTTGCCGGATCGGCGTCCAGCACCAGCGCCTCCACGGTGCCGCCCAGGCTCTGGGCCGCCGCGATCAGTTCCAGCGAGGTGCCGGTCACCTGGCCGCCCTGGGCTTCGATATAGACGAGTACCTTGGTCATGATCAGCCTCCCAGCAGCCCGCGTTCGTTGAGCACATCGACGATTCTGCCGGCCACGGTCTCGGCATCGCCCTCGAACATGGTGGCGCCGTCGCCGCGCTCGGGCTCCTGCAGGCCGGTGATTTCGGCACCGGTCGAAGCGCCGGCCTCGGCGCCCGCGATGGTGCGGATCTCCGCGCTCATGGCCTGGCGCAGCTTGCTGCCCGAAACATAACGGGGGGGCTGCGAGGCGGTCTGGATGCCCAGCACCGCGGGCAGGGTGACGCTGAGGATCGCGCTCATGCCGCCGCTGTATTCCTGGCGCACGTTGACGGCAGCGTCGCCGTCGGCGCTGACGCCGCCCACGGCGTTGACGGTGGGGGCATCGAGATGGGCGGCAAGGAAGGGGGCAAGCTGGCCGAAGACATCCTCGGGCGTCTGCACGCCGGTCAGGATGAGGTCGGCGCCCAGCTCCCTGATCGCGCCGGCCAGGATGGCGGCGGCGGTGCGTTGGTCGGGGACATGTTCCATTCCGTGTTCAACCTTGACCGCCGCGTCGGCGCCGCGTGCGATGGCCGACTGCAGCATGCGGTCGACACCCTCGCCGTCCAGCGCCAGGGCGGTCACGGTGGCACCCGCGCCCTCCTTCAGAAGCACGGCTTCCTCAAGGGCATGGTCGTCGAATTCGTTGAGCTTGATGCCGATCCATTCCCGGTCGATGTCGGTTCCCGATTCATCGATCTCGAGTTCTTCGGTCAGGTCCGGCACCAACCGAAGCAACACAACTACACGCATGATTTGCTCCTCGCCTTGCGGTCTTGCCGCCGCACGTGGTTCGCATGATTCGCCCGCTGCTCTAGCGATCGCGGGCGCCGCTCGCAGCGGCGGGAGTCGAAGCATCGCCTCGAAAGCAGCTTAGCCGATCCACAGGTGTTTTGGGTCACCTGCGCAGGGTAAATCGCCCCGCGACGCGGCCGGAATGCTTGGCTTTTCCCTCTTCTCCTGAGGGCTATGTCGTCGGAGGCCAAGGGTAATGTCAACGATATTGTTGACAATCTTGTCTGGAATCCGCGCGTGTGGCATCGTCGGCGAAACGGTCGATGAAGGGCGCATGGTCGAACCGTTGCCAACAACCATAATGCGCGCCCGAACCATGACCTATTGGCCGGGAGAAGCCGCATGCCGAGTGTGAAAAAGAGTCCCAAGGTCGCCGATGTCCTGATCATCGGCGCGGGGGCTTCGGGCTCCATCGCCGCCAAACATCTGGCGGAGAACGGGTTCGACGTCGTCTGCCTGGAGCAGGGCGGCAAGGTCGACAACAGCGAGTTCTGGGGCGACAAGCCCGAGTGGGAGCTGATGTCGCAGAAGCGCTGGCATCCCAATCCCAACGTCCGCGACCTGGAGAACGACTATCCCGTCGACACCTCCGAGTCCGACGTCAACCCGCTGATGTACAATGCGGTCGGCGGCAGCACGATCCTCTTCGCGGCCCACTGGCAGCGTTTCATGCCTTCGGACTTCCGCGTCAAGACGCTCGACGGCGTCGCCGACGACTGGCCCATCACCTACGAGGACCTGCTCCCCTTCTACGAGGAGGTCGACATCGAGATGGGCGTCTCGGGCCTGGGCGGCGATCCGGCCTATCCTCCCGGCAAGGACTTCCCCCTGCCGCCGCTGCCCATCGGCAAGATCGGCATGAAGGCCGCCGAGGGCATGAACAAGCTCGGCTGGCACTGGTGGCCCGGGCCCAACGCCATTCCTTCCAAGCCCTATGACGGGCGCAACCAGTGTGTCCGCCGCGGCGCCTGCCTCACCGGCTGCCCGGATCGCGCCAAGGCGTCGATGGACCACACCCACTGGCCCAAGGCGCTGGCCGCCGGCGCCACGCTGATCACCGGCGCGCGCGTGCGCGAGATCACGGTCAACGACGAGGGCCTGGCCTCGGGCGCGATCTACATCGACCGCAACGGGCGCGAGCGCGAGCAGAAGGCCAATGTCGTCATCATGTGCGCCAACGGCATCGGCACGCCGCGCCTGCTGCTGCTCTCCAACACCGGGCGCGACAGCGGCGGCCTTGCCAACTCCACGGGGCTGGTCGGCAAGAACCTGATGATGCACCCCTATGCGGCGGTCTCGGGCAAGTTCGACGAGCCGCTGGAAAGCTGGCTCGGCCCGGCCGGTCAGACCATCCACTCCATGCAGTGGTACGAGACCGATGCTTCGCGTGGCTTCGTGCGCGGCGCCAAGTGGAACGTCATGCCCTCGGGCGGCCCTCTGGGCATGCGCGCGGCCTACGGCGGCAAGGCGCTGGAGGATTCCTGGGGCGAGAACCTGCACCGCAACACCAAAAAGGTGTTCGGCCGCTCTTTCGAGTGGGGCATCATCGCCGAGGATCTGCCCGACGAGACCAACACGGTGACGATCGATCCCAGCCTCACCGACAGCGACGGCATTCCCGCGCCCAAGCTGACCTACAAGAACTCCGAGAACACCGAACGCCTGATCGACTTCCATCTCGAGAAGGCCCAGGAGGCGATGGCTGCGGCCGGCGCCATCGAGACCTCGGCCACGCGCCTGATGCGTGACTGCGGCTGGCATCTCATGGGCACCGCGCGCATGGGCAACGACCCGAAGACCTCGGTCGTCAACCAGTACGGCCAGAGCCACGACGTGCCGAACCTCTACATCTACGACGGTAGCGTCTTCGTCACGTCCTCGGGCTTCAACCCCACCGGGACGATCACCGCGATCGCGCTGCGTTCGGTCAAGAACCTGATCGCCAACCGGCGTAACCAGAAGGTGGCAGCATGAGCACCAAACTCGACGACAACCTGCGGGCCGTCTTTGCCGGCATCGCCGACTTCCTGATCCCGGAGGCGCTGGGCATGCCCTCGGCCAGCCAGGTCGATGTCCATGGCGAACTCGCCGACCGCATCCTGGGCCTGCGTCCGGACCTGCGCGAGGACTTCATGCGCGGGCTGAAGGCCGCAGAGGGAAAGTCCTCCGAAGAGGCCGCACAGGAGCTCAACAAAAGCGACCCGGCCGCGCTCACGGCCATCGGCCTCGTCGCCTCGGCGGGCTACTACATGACGTCGAAGGTGCGCGAGCTGATCGGCTACAAGGGTCAGGAATCGCGCCCCGAGGCCGATCCCGATGCGACGCCCGAGTATGTCGCCAACGGCATGCTGCAGCAGGTCATCGACCGCGGCGCGATCTTCAAGCCGACGCCGCGCTAATCATCGGGCCGCCGGAGGTCAGGAGCTTCCGGCGGCCATCAGGAGACTGGGGAGAACAACAACATGGCCACCGGTTCGCGTCCCGCCAAACGGGATGAAGTCGTCGATGTTCTGATCATCGGCGCGGGTCCTTCGGGTTCCGTCGCCGCCAAGCACCTTGCCCAGGCCGGCATGTCGGTCGTCACCCTGGAGCAGGGCCACATGCCCGACCGCAACGACTTCCCGGGCCGCAAGCCCGAGTGGGAGCTGGTGACCCAGAAGCAGTGGCACCCCAACCCCAATTTCCGCGACCGTCCGCGCGACTATCCGATCAACACCGATGAATCCGACGTCCACCCGCTGATGTTCGCGGGCGTGGGCGGCAGCGCGACGATTTATGCCGGTCACTGGACGCCGTTCCTGCCGTCGGACTTCCGTGTGAAGAGCCTCGACGGCGTCGCCGACGACTGGCCGTTTTCCTATGAGGAGCTGTTGCCCGACCTGGAGACGGTCGAGCGCGAGGTCGGTGTCTCCGGCCTGCCGGGCAATCCGGCCTATCCGCCCAAGATGTCCTATCCCACGCCGCCGCTGCCCATCGGCAAGGTCGGCCGCAAGGCCGCCGAGTGCATGGACAAGATGGGGTGGCACTGGTGGCCGGGCACCAATGCCATCCCCTCGCTGCCCTACAACGGGCTCAACGCCTGCGTCCGCCGCGGCACCTGCATGAGCGGTTGCCCCGAGGGTGCCAAGTCCACGACCGACATCACCTACTGGCCCCACGCCATCAAGGCCGGCGCCCGTCTCGTCACCGGTGCGCGTGTGCGCGAGATCGAGGTCGACGACCGGGGCCTGGCGACCGGCGCGATCTATATCGACGAACACGGCCGCGAGCGGCGTCAGAAGGCACACACGGTCATCGTCTGCGCCAATGGCATCGGCACGCCGCGCCTGCTGCTGCTCTCCAAGTCGAAGCACTTCCCCGACGGCCTCGCGAACTCCTCGGGCCTCGTCGGCAAGCGCCTGATGATGCATCCGTTCTCGGCCGTCATGGCGACGTTCGATGAGGACCTGGAATCCTGGCGCGGTCCCTTCGGCCAGAACATCGCCTCCTTCGAGTTCTACGAGACCGACGAAAGCCGCGGCTTCGTACGCGGCGCCAAGTGGGGCGCCATGCCCGCCGGCGGTCCGCTGGGCGCCACCAGCTTCGTCGGCACCAAGGTCTTCACCGATCCCAACGCCAAGGTCGAGGACATGTGGGGCCCTCACTTCCACGACATGGTGGAGCGCCGCTTCGGCCATACCATGGTCTGGGGTATCATCGGCGAGGACCTGCCCGAGGAGAGCAACGAGGTGATGCTCGACGACGAACTCGTCGACACCGACGGCATCCCCGCGCCCAAGTTGAAGTACAAGGTCTCCGACAACTCCGAGAAGATGCTGAAGTTC
>CALGGB010000144.1 GCA_937880925.1 uncultured Rhodospirillaceae bacterium
AACCCCAAGCGCCGCCGCCATCGGCACGGCCATGACCAGGCCCACGAACCCGAACAGCGCGCCAAAGACCGACAGGGCCAGCAGCAGCCAGACCGGGTGCAGACCGACATGGCCGCCGACGATCTTGGGTTGCAGGTAATTGCCCTCGACCACCTGGCCGATGCCGAAGATGGCGACGACCGCGCCCTGGCCTTCGATCGTGCCGTGGGCAACGATCATGGCATCCTTTTCGCCGCTCTTGGCCTGGGCTTCCTTCAGCCGCTCGCTGTAGCGCTTGCGATCACGGAAACGCAGCGGGTCGGCGGCGACCTTCGGCAGTTCGATGGTCGTGTACTCCCCGTCGTCGAACAGCGCCTTGAAACGCATGACGGGGCTGATGCGCATGTGGAAGCCGCAGTGCGGGCAGACATACATCGCGGCCTCGAGGTCGCGATGGAAGATCATCTGCTCGCAGTCCGGGCACTTGTCCCACAGGTTGTCGGGCGTCTCGGTCTTGCGGACGAGATCGCGGATCTTGGGCAGGGCAAGATCGGTCAGCCAGCTCATGAACGTGCTCCCCTGACGCCATCGCCCAGGGCGCGGGCCAGCGCCAGGACATTGGCGACACAGTCTGGCTTGGCCCTGCCCTTTTCGTCCAGGCTGTCGGCCACGGTCTGGCAGAAGGCCGATCCGACGACGGCGGCATCGGCGACACGGGCGATGTCGGCGGCCTGCTCGGGCGTGCGGATGCCGAAGCCCACGGCAACCGGCAGGTCCGATTTCGCGTGCAGCCGTTCCACCGCCTTGGCCACGTCGCCGGCATCGGCGGACGCCGAACCGGTGATGCCGGTGATCGAGACGTAGTAGAGGAAGCCCGAGGTGTTCGCCAGAACCGCGGGCAGCCTCTTGGCGTCCGTCGTGGGCGTGGCGAGGCGAATCCAATTGAGCCCGGCCTTCACGGTGGGCAGGCAGAGCTCGCTGTCTTCCTCGGGCGGCAGGTCGACAATGATGAGGCCGTCGAGGCCGGCCTCGCGGGCATCGGCGAGGAAGGCCTCATTGCCGTAGGCATAGATCGGGTTGTAGTAGCCCATCAGAACGATCGGCGTGTCGTTGTCTTCCTTGCGGAAACGGCGCACCAGTTCGAGCGTCTTCCTCAGGGTCATGCCGGCGCGCAGGGCGCGCTGGCCGGCGACCTGGATGGTCGGGCCGTCGGCCATGGGATCGGTGAAACACATGCCGAGCTCGATGACATCGACGCCGGCGCCGGGCAGGCCGCGGAAGATCTCGAACGACGTCTCCAGATCGGGATTGCCGGCCATGACATAGGCGACGAGACCGGCGCGGCCTTCCTTCTTCAGGGCGGCAAAGCGCCGGTCGATGCGGGTTGCGCTCACAGGCTCACCCCCAGCGCCTCGGCGACGGTGAAGACATCCTTGTCGCCCCGCCCGCACATGTTCATGACGATGATCTTGTCCTTGTCCATGGTCGGGGCCAGCTTGGTGACATAGGCCAGGGCATGGGCCGGCTCCAGCGCGGGGATGATGCCCTCCATGCGGGTGCAGAGCTGGAACGCCTCCAGCGCCTCCTTGTCGGTCGCAGAGACGTAGGTCACGCGGCCGCTGTCGGCGAGCCAGGCATGTTCGGGACCGATGCCGGGATAATCGAGCCCCGCCGAGATGGAATGGGCCTCGGTGATCTGGCCGTCCTCGTTCTGCAGCAGGTAGGTGCGGTTGCCGTGCAGCACGCCGGGGCGTCCTCCCGCGATGGAGGCGGCATGCTGGCCGCTCTCGATGCCGTGGCCTGCGGCTTCGACGCCGTAGATCGCCACGTCAGGATCATCAAGGAAGGGATGAAACAGGCCGATGGCGTTGGAGCCGCCGCCGATGCAGGCGACAAGGGCGTCGGGCAGGCGCCCTTCTGCCTCCATCATCTGCTCGCGGGTTTCCCGGCCGATGATCGACTGGAACTCGCGCACCAGCTCAGGATAGGGGTGCGGGCCGGCCGCGGTGCCGATGATGTAGAAGGTCGATTCGACGTTGGTCACCCAGTCGCGCAGGGCCTCGTTCATCGCATCCTTCAGGGTGCGCGAGCCCGAGACCACCGGCACGACCTCCGCACCCAGCAGCTTCATGCGGAAGACATTGGGCGCCTGGCGGGCAATGTCGGTCTCGCCCATGTAGACGACGCAGGGCAGGCCGACCTTGGCGCAGACCGTGGCCGTGGCGACGCCATGCTGGCCGGCACCCGTCTCGGCGATGATGCGCGTCTTGCCCATGCGCTTGGCGAGCAGGATCTGGCCCACCGTGTTGTTGATCTTGTGGGCGCCGGTGTGGTTCAGCTCGTCGCGCTTGAAATAGACCTTGGCGCCGCCGAGGTGCTCGGTCAGGCGCTGCGCATAGTAGAGCGGGCTGGGGCGGCCGATGTAGTGCTTGGCCCAGTGCTCCAGTTCGGCCTGGAATTCCGGGTCCTTGCGCGCGGCATGCCAGGCCTCTTCCAACTCCAGGATGAGCGGCATGAGGGTTTCTGCGACATAACGCCCGCCGAACATGCCGAAATGACCCTGTTCGTCGGGTCCGCTGCGATAGGTGTTGACCGGTTCCATGCTCCGTCCGTCCTTCTTGAGGGGCGGAACATGCCCTTTTCGGCCCGGAACCGCAACGCCGGCCCGCTCTCAGACGAGATCGCGCACGGTTTCCAGGAAGGCGCGGATCATGGTCGGGTCCTTGAGGCCGGGTTTGCTTTCGACGCCGCTCGAAACATCGACGAAACGGGCGCCGGTAAGGGCGCAGGCCTCCTTGACGTTGCCGGCGTTGAGGCCGCCGGCGAGCAGCCACGGGCGGCGCCAGGAACGGCCCGAAAGAAGCTGCCAGTCGAAGGCGACGGCATTGCCGCCGGGACGATTGGCCTCGCGCGGCGGCTTGGTATCGAACATCAGCCAGTCGGCCACCGGTTCAAAGGCCGCGGCTTCGTCGAGATCGGCGGCCTCGGCGACGCGGATGACCTTCATCACCTTGACGCCGAACCGCTCGCGTACCGCCTCGATGCGTGCGACCGTCTCCTGGCCATGGAACTGCACGATCGAAAGGCGGCCGGCGCGGATCCAGGTTTCCAGGGTGACATCGTCGGGATCGACCATGACGCCGACGCGCTCGACATGGTCAGGCACCCGTTCGGCCAGCGCACCAAGCTGGTCGGGCGAGACATAACGCGGGCTGGGCGGATAGGCATTGAAGCCGACCATGCGCGTGCCGTAGCGCAGCGCCGCATCGAGCCCCGCGAGGTCGTTGAGACCACAGATCTTCGCCGCGATCGCCATCAGCCGACCATTTCCTCGGCGATCTGCTCGGCAGCCTCGACCGGATCCTTGGCCTGGGTGATCGGCCGGCCGACCACCAGATAGTCGGCGCCGGCGGCAATCGCCTCGGCGGGCGTGACGATGCGCTTCTGGTCGTTGGCGGTGGACCAGGCCGGGCGCACACCGGGGACCACCAGCAGGAAGTCGTCGCCGCACTGCTTGCGCAGGGCCCTGACCTCGTGGGCCGAGCAGACGACACCATCGGTACCGGAAGCCTGTGCCAGTTCAGCCAGGCGCAGGACCTGATCGGCGACCCCGCCCTTCATGCCGATCTGGGTCATGTCGTCCTTGTCGATGCTGGTGAGCAGGGTGATGGCGATGACCTTGGGCCTGGTGCCGCCGCCGGCCTCTCCGGCCGTCACCGCCGCGGCCATGGCCGAGCGCAGCATCGCGGCACCGCCCGAAGCGTGCACGGTGGTAAGGAACGGGCGCAGCGGGGCAATGGCGCGCATGCCGCCGGCCACGGTGTTGGGGATGTCGTGCATCTTCAGGTCGAGGAACAGCGGATGGCGGTCCTTGATGACCTTGGCGACCCCCGCCGGTCCGTGGGAGTGGAAGAACTCCAGCCCCAGCTTCAACCCGCCGACCTTACCCTTGAGGCGGCGCGAGAGGGTCTTGGCGACCTCGATGTCCGTGGTGTCGACAGCGCAGAGAATGCGGGCAACGGCATCGTCGCGGGTCATGGCGGTTCTCCCTGGGCCGGGCGCGGCGGGTCTCTATAGCAGATTGGCGCCTTCAAGGGCGAGACGATGCAGCAGTTCCGTGAAGGGACGTTGATGCAGGTCAAGAAACAGCGCCGCGCAAGGGCCTAGAACAGCCTCTCCGACCATCACAGCCAAGAAGAGGCCAACAATGGCAACAGGGTTGAAGGCAGTCGCCACAGCTTGCGTTCTGGCAGGGTTGAGCCTGCTGGCAGCACCTGCACAGGCGCAGGACATCACCATGGACAAGACCGCCGGCGACTGGCTGGTGCGCGTCCGCGGCATCGGCGTGCTTCCCGACGAAAGCTCCAGCGTCACGCCCATCGGCGGCGAGGTCGATCTCAGCAACGAGTTCGTGCCCGAGGTCGATCTTTCCTACTTCGTGACCGACAACATCGCCTTCGAGCTGATCGCGGCAACCGCGCGCCACGACGTCAGCGACAACGGCTCGACCCTGGGCGATGTCGACCTGGGCGAGGTTTCGCACCTGCCGCCGACCTTGACGCTGCAGTATCACTTCATGCCCAAGCAGCGCTTCAGCCCCTATGTGGGCGCGGGCCTGAACTACACGATCTTCTACAACGCAGACGCGCCGGGCGGCGCCGTCACCAGCGTTCACTACGACAACGGCTGGGGTTATGCCCTGCAGGCCGGGTTCGACGTGGCGGTGGCCGAGAACTGGTCGGTCAACGTCGATGTGAAGAAGCTGTTCATCGACACCAGCGTGGCGATCAACGGCGGCGCCGTGAATGCCAGCGTCGACCTCGACCCCTGGGTCGTGGGCCTGGGCGTGGGCTACAAGTTCTGAAGCCTGGCGAGCCGGCGGCGGCGCCTGCCGCCGCCGCTCAGTCCTGAAGCCGGGTCAGCAGGAAACGGGCGGTGCCGAGATCGAGGTGACCGCCGCCGGCGTTCTTGAAGACGGTGATCTCCTCGTCCGAACCGCGCCCGGCCACGGTGCCGCGGGCAAGCTCGAAGAGATCGCCGCAGACATCATCGGCCGAGAATGTACCGGCCGCGATCGGCTGGCAGAACTCGCCGGTCTTCTCCAGGGCAAAGAAGCGGGAATCGAGATAGACGCGGCCGCGCTGCATGGCGGCATCGTCGCACTCGCGCATCTGGGGCTGGTAGCTGCCGACCAGATCGAGATGAGCGCCGGGCTTGAGCCAGTCGCCCAGGATGATCGGCTGCTCCGCCATGGTGGCACACGAGATCACATCGGCGCGGCGGGTGGTGCCCTCAAGGTCAGTGGTCGCGCTGATGGTCACGCCGTCGAGCCGCATCTCGCCTGCGAGCTTTTCGGCGCGGGCGCCGTTGCGGTTCCACACCAGGACCTCGCGGATCGAGGGGCGCACCGCCTTGTGCGCCATGATGAGATGAGGCGCCATGGCCCCTGCCCCGACCATCAGCATCACTTCGGCGTCCCTGCGCGCGAGATAGTCGGCGCCGGTCGCGCTGTCGGCAGCGGTCTTGCGCAGGGTGAGCGCCGTGCCGTCCATCGTCGCCAGCGGGCGGCCGTCCCTGCCGTCGAACAGGACATAGACACCCTGCACGGAGGGCAGGCCGGAACCGTTGTATTCGTTGTCGGGAAAGACGGTGATCAGCTTGACGCCGATCGCCTGCTCGCGCTGCCAGGCCGGCAGCAGCAGGAACACCGAATCCGAGCCGCTATCGAGCGTCTGGTGCATGTGGATGCTGTCGGAATCGTCGATGTCCTGAAGATGGAAGGCCTTCAGGCCCTCGACCAGCGAGGGATAGTCGAGCAGGCGATGGACCTCATCGCCGGTCACCATGCGCACGGGCGGAACTCCTCTAGCGGGCAGAGCCGCAGAGTGCCGTGCGGGATTTCAAATGTCACGGGGGCAAGCCTGCCCCTGCCGGAACGTGCGGTTCAGGCGGCGTCCCGGGAAGACGGCAGGGTCGGTGCGGCCTGATGCTCCAGGATTTCCTGGCGGACAGGTGCCGGACGCTCTGCGAGCTGCTTTTCCAGCTCCTTGATGCGGCGGCGGCGTTCGGCCGAAAGCTTGCGGCCATCGTGGCCGGCAAACCAGCCGACGATGATGCCGGCGAAGCTGCCCAGCACGAACATGCCCAGCAGCCAGAAGCAAAGGGGCAGTTCGGTGAAGGTCCAGGGGAAGGGGCTGAGCGAAACGGTGACGGGCGTCCAGTTGCTCCAGCAGAAGGTGATGAAGGCGAGCCCGAAGATCGAGATCAGCGCCCAGAAGACAACCTTGCCGACCGACTGCATGAAACTCAGGCCTCCGGGGCGTTGTCGTTCAGGCGCTCGCGCAGTTCCTTGCCGGTCTTGAAGAAGGGCAGGTTCTTTTCGTCCACCTTTACCGTGGCGCCGGTGCGCGGATTGCGCCCGACACGGGCATTGCGGCGGCGCACCGAGAAGGAGCCGAAGCCGCGCAGTTCGACGCGATCACCGCGCGAAAGCGCGGTCGTGATCTCGTCGAACACCGTGTTGACGATGCGCTCGATGTCACGCTGGTAAAGATATGGATAGCGCTCGGAAAGGCGCGCAATGAGCTCAGACTTCGTCATGACCGACTCCAGCAGGCGCGGACCGTTCCGCGTCGGTGCCGCCGGGCGTCAGCCGCCCCGCATCACGAACCGTCAGGCTGCCAGAGCGCAAGCAGACCGTCAAGTGTAAGTGCTTCTGGTAAAAGGCTTTTTCCGCCCGACCCCAGAAGGGCCGCCAGCCACCACTCTTCCTCGTCGATGGTCACCTCCACAACGGCAAGGTCGGCCGGAACATCGCGGTTGGCTGCCAGCCAGGCGCGAGCCTCGCGCTCACCGCCGATTTCGTCGATCAGGCCGTTGGCCAGCGCCTGGTCGCCCGTATAGATACGCCCGTCGGCCAGACGGGCGACCTCCGCCGGGGTCAGGTTCGGACGTCCGGCAGCGACCATTTCCACAAAAACACCCTTCATCTGGTCGACCACGGTCTGGGTCCAGGCCCGGGCGGCTGGCAGGGTTTCCTCGAAGGGCGAGGGATTGGCCTTCAGCGGATCGCTCTTGATGGCGTCGAACGTGACGCCGAGCTTCTCGAAGAAATCCACCACGCTGGTCGTGGGAAAGATGACGCCGATCGAACCCGTGATGGTGCCGCGGCGGGCGATGATGTGGTCGGTGGCGGTGGCGATCATGTAGCCGGCGGAGGCCGCGACATCGTCCATGATGGTGACGACAGGCTTCTTCTGCGCAACGCGCTGCAGGGCGATGGCGAGCGACTCGCCGCCGACGAAGGTGCCGCCGGGGCTGTCGATGCGCAGGATCAGCGCCTTGACGCTGTCGTCATCGGCGAGTTCGTCGAGAACCGCCTCACGCTCGCGATCGGTTTCGATGATGCCCGAGACGTCGAGCAGGGCGACATGGTCGCCCGGGGAATCGCTGCCGCCGATGCGGGCGACCGCGGCCAGAATGGCCGCGGCAACCGCAACGACGAAGAGGATGCGCCAGAGGGTGAGCCGGCGCCGCAACCGCTGACGTTCGATCAGCGTATCGGCATCAAGCGGCATGAGCGCCGGTCTCCCTTCTGGTCAGCGGCCTACTTGGACGAGTCGTCCTCGTCCTGCTCGCGGTTGGCGAGCGCCGCACCCAGGATATCGCCCAGGGTGGCGCCGCTGTCGGCGGAGCCGTAAGTCTCCATGGCCTTCTTCTCTTCCTCGATCTCGAGAGCCTTGATCGAGAGGGAGAGACGGCGCGTGGCCTTGTCGATCGACTGGATCTTGGCATCGATGCGGTCGCCGACATTGAAGCGGTCGGGCCGCTGATCACCGCGCTCGCGCGCCAGATCCGACTTGCGGATGAAGCCAGGCACCTCATCCACGGTCACCTCGATGCCGCCGTCCGTGATCTTGGACACGACACAGGTGACGACCGAACCGCGCTTGATGCCGTCCATGGCATCGGCGAGCGGATCGGACTCGAGCTGCTTGACGCCCAGGCTGATGCGCTCCTTGTCGATATCGACATCGAGCACCTTGGCCTGAACGCGATCGCCCTTCTTGTAATCGGCGATCGCCTCTTCACCCGACTTGGCCCACGACAGGTCCGACATGTGAACCATGCCGTCGAGATCGTTGCCCAGATCGATGAACAGACCGAACTCGGTGATGTTCTTGACCTCGCCCTCGACCATGGAGTCGATGGGGTGGCTGACCACGAAGTCGTCCCAGGGATTCTCCTGGGTCTGCTTGATGCCCAGGCTGATGCGGCGCTTTTCGGCGTCGACATCGAGAACCTCGACTTCGACTTCCTGGCTGGTCGAAACGATCTTGCCGGGATGCACGTTCTTGCGCGTCCAGCTCATCTCGGAGACATGGACCAGACCCTCGATCCCGGGCTCCAGTTCCACGAAGGCGCCGTAGTCGGTGATGTTGGTGACGCGACCCTTGAAGCGCGCGGCGACCGGATACTTGGCGGCAACGCCCTCCCAGGGATCGGCCTCGAGCTGCTTCATGCCCAGGCTGATGCGCTGGGTCTCCGGGTTGAACCGGATGACCTGAACGCGGACATTCTGGCCGATGGCCAGCGCCTCGGTCGGGTGGTTGATGCGGCGCCACGAGATGTCCGTGACGTGCAGCAGTCCGTCCAGGCCGCCGAGATCGACGAAGGCGCCGTAGTCGGTGATGTTCTTGACGACGCCGTCGAGAACCTGGCCTTCACGCAGACCGGCGATGAGATCGGCGCGCTGATCGGCACGCTCGTCTTCCAGCACCGAACGGCGCGAGACGACGATGTTGCCGCGGCGGCGGTCCATCTTGAGGATGCGGAATTCGTGCTCGTCGCCCATCAGCGGGGTGACATCGCGCACGGGGCGGATATCGACCTGGCTGCCCGGGAGGAACGCCAGGGCGCCCTTGAGATCGACGGTGAAGCCGCCCTTGACCCGGCTGACGATGACGCCCTTGACCCGGTCGTTGTCGTTGAAGGCGCGCTCGAGCTGGTTCCAGACCTCCTCGCGGCGGGCCTTCTCGCGCGACAGGACGGTCTCGCCCTGGCGGTTCTCGAGACGCTCCACGAAGACCTCGACGGTATCGCCGAGCTTGATCGTGGGCTTGCCGCCCGGAGGCGTGAATTCGCGCAGGGCGATACGGCCTTCGGCCTTCAGCCCGACGTCGATGAGGACCGAGTCGGCCGTGACGGCGACGACCTTGCCCTCGACGACACCGCCTTCGACGATGTCGACGCGTTCGATGTACTCGTTGAACAGCGCCTCAAAATCTTCTTCGGGCGCAAGACCTTGCGCCGCTTCATTGCTAGCCATGTTGTCTCCTGATGATCCGGAAGCCTTTTGGGCTTCCCATGGCGGCCATTTGGGATTTCGCGGGGATTGCTCCCTTAAGCGAGATGGACGCCTTGCCGGCCCGCGGGCCGGATACCGCGCCCTGGGGCGCAGCGGCGCGCTATATAGCCTTATCGGGGGAGAGCTTCAACCGTTCCGCGACAACCGCCAGGGCCGCTTCCAGCGCCTGATCGGCATCCAGCCGGGTGGTGTCGATGACGACGGCATCCTCGGCGGGACGCAGCGGCGCCACCGCACGGGTCGTATCGCGCAGGTCGCGTTCCTCCAGATCGGCAAGAATCGCTTCAAACTGCGCCGATTCGCCGCGCGCCAGCAGTTCCTGATAGCGCCTGCGCGCCCTCTCGGCAGCCTGAGCCGTAACGAACAGCTTCACCGGCGCCTGGGGGCAGACCACGGTGCCGATATCGCGCCCGTCGATCACCGCGCCGGGCGGGGTCGCGGCAAAGCGATGCTGAAACTCCAGCAGGGCGGCACGTACGCCGCCGATGGCGGCAACCACCGATGCGGCAGCGCCGACCGATTCGTGACGCAGGTTGGTGCGCGAGAGGTCATCCTCGTTCAGCGCCCGCGCAGCGGCCTCGGCGGCGGCTTCGTCATCGGGCCGGCCACCCGATTCGAACAGGCGTGCGGCCGTGGCGCGATAGAGCAGGCCGCTGTCGAGGTGGCGCAGGCCCAGCCGTTCGGCCAGGCGGCGCGCCAGGGTGCCCTTGCCTGCCGCAACCGGTCCATCAACGGCGATGACGATCGCCGTGCTCATTGCCCGAACGCGGCGCCCAGGCCGGTCATCAGGTCGAGGAAGCCCGGGAAGCTGGTCGCTACCGGGGCGATGTCGTCGATCGTGACCGGCTTGTCGGCCAGCAGGCCCAGGACCAGGAACGACATGGCGATGCGATGATCGAGATGGGTTGCGATGGTTCCGCCGCCCGCCGGGCGTCCGCCCCGCCCGGTGACGATCATGCCGTCCTCCAGCTCCTCGACCGCGACGCCATTGGCAGCAAGGCCCGTGGCCATCACGGCCAGACGGTCGCTTTCCTTGACCCGAAGTTCGGCAAGTCCGGTCATCACGGTGCGACCCTCGGCAAAGGCCGCCGCAACAGACAGCACGGGGTATTCGTCGATCATGCTGGGCGCCCGGAATGCCGGAACCTCCACGCCCCTGAGCCGGGCGCCGCGCACGAAGAGATCGGCAACCGGCTCGCCCCCCTCATCCCGAGGGTCGCGAATCGCAATGTCCGCCCCCATCTCGACCAGCGTATCGATCAGGCCGATGCGCATGGGGTTCATGCCTACGCCTGTGATCGTGACCTCCGAGCCCGGCAGGCAGGCTGCCGCAACCAGCGGAAATGCCGCCGAGGAAGGATCGCCCGGCACACGTATGGAAGTCGGGCGCAGTTCGGGCTGGCCCTGCAGAACGATGCGAGTGGCGCCATCGACCGCCTCGACGCTGACCTCTGCGCCAAAGGCGCGGAGCATGCGTTCGGTGTGGTCGCGGGTGGCCTCGCGTTCGATGACCGTGGTCGCGCCCGGTGCGTGCAGCCCGGCAAGCAGCACCGCGGACTTCACCTGGGCAGAGGGCACCGGCACCTCATAGGTTATGGCCACGGGCGGCACGGCGCCGGTGATGGCCAGCGGCAGGCGATCCCTGGAGCGGGCGGTGATGGATGCACCCATACGCTCCAGCGGGCGGGCGACACGGCCCATGGGGCGCCCGCGCAGGGAGGCATCGCCCGTGAAGAAGGTGGTGAAGCCGTAGCCGGCCGCCAGGCCCATCAGCAGGCGCACACCGGTGCCGGCGTTCTCCATGTCGATCACGTCGGCGGGTTCGCCCAGACCACCGACCCCGCAACCATGGATACGCCAGCTTCCCTCACCGGCGCGTTCAACCTGGGCGCCCAGAGCACGCATCGCCCGGGCGGTGGCGAGGACGTCCTCACCCTCCAGAAGCCCCTCGACGGCAGTTTCGCCGACCGTGAGGCCGCCCAGAATCAGCGTGCGGTGGGAAATGGACTTGTCGCCTGGTACGGCGATCCGGCCGGTCAGGCGGTCGCACGGACGGGCATCGACGGGACGGGCGGAGACGTTGTTTATGCTCTTCGACATGAGCGGCCTCATAGCATGGGCAGCCCGGCCGGGTAAGGCAGTTGCAGGCAACACCGACTTTGCCTTTGACAGGCGGCAACTGAGACGATATTGGCGCGCTCCACCTCAGACCTCGGGTCGATCAACGGAGGAACCTACGTTGCCCAAAGTCGAATTGGGAACGAAGCACACCTGCGAATCCTGCGGGGCCAAGTTCTACGACATGAAGAAGACTCCACCGACCTGCCCCTCCTGTGGCGCAGTGGTGGAAATCGAGACCAAGCGCAAGTCGCGCACAGCCCGTCCCGAGGAGGCCAAGCGCAAGCCTGTGCCCGTCAAGGACGCGGAGATCGAAGACGACGAGGAGGAGGTCGAGGACATCGATGACGATGCCGCCGACGCCCTGCTCGAAGATGAGGAAGACGACGACGACGATGATATCGGCGTTGGCGTCGGAGACGACGGCGAGGAAGACTGAGCCGGTCAATTGACGCAGCAGGCCCCCAGGGGCTTGCGTCGGCAGGAAGGCAGGCATAGTTTCCCCCGCGCGCGGTACCCAACACCGCGCCGCGAGAGAGTTTTCGGGGCTGTAGCTCAGTTGGGAGAGCGCTTGAATGGCATTCAAGAGGTCGTCGGTTCGATTCCGTCCAGCTCCACCAGAAACGAAGGCCCGGCTGCAGTCAGCCGGGCCTTCTTTCGTTTCAGGGCCTGAGCGTCAGGTCGGGCGCTATTTCATCTCTGGAAGCAGATCGTCGCTGGCTGTCACTTCCGCCACCGCGATATCCCAGGCCGCCAGCCTGTCGGGGCCGGAAGGATGGGTATCGAACATGTCGGTTTGCATGTTGCCCGATGACTTCGTGAGCTGAACCCAAAGGCCCCGCGCCCTGCCAAGATCGTAACCGGCGCGCGCAAGCAGATAGGCGGCGATATAGTCGGCTTCCCGCTCATGCTCCTTGCTGTAGGAAAGCTGGCCGATCGAAGCGCCGATCTGGGCCGAACTGTTGAGCCCGCTGTTGAAGACATCGGGATCGACATTGCCTCCCGTCGCCGCGGCAATCACCGCCGTATAGAGGATCGCCGAAACGACGGCGCCCGCACTGGCATTGTCCTGGGCCTTTTCGATATGACCGGCGATGTGATGGCCCATTTCGTGGGCAATGACCGCGGCCACCTCATCCTCGGTTGCCAGATACTTGATCAGGCCATCGTAGATGACGATGCGGTCGGTGCCGCTGGCATAGGCATTGACCTCATCGGAGGGGTCGAACACCACCTCGAACTGGCAGGGGCTGTGACCGGCCTGATTGCACAGTGCGAATGTTGCGTTTTGTAATCGCGCCGATGCGCGCTGCACAAGGGCCAGATTCTGACCCGTGTTGCGCCGCACGGTATGAAGCTCGGGCGCGGCAGCAATCTCGTCGCTGGCATGGAGCACATCGTCCTGCGAGATCAGCGGCAGTTCGTGCATGGAGCCTGCGCAGGCCGCCAGGACCAACGACAGTGCAACAAAGGCCGGCAGATGCCACGCGCCCATGGTTCCCCTCCCCCTAGAGACGATTCGAACGACTTTAGGTTGAATTCCGCCGTGCGGCCAAACTCCAGTTGCAGTTCAGGAAGTGCCGGCAACCAGACACAGGGCGTTGGGCATGTAACCCGGAAGTTGGCTGCCCCAGGCCAACCCCCGATCCGGGACAAGGAGTTCTGCGCTGGAGCCGCCATCGAGCGCCAGCGCATCCCTGATCTCCAGTCCTGCAACCGGGCCCAGGGCCAGGATCAGTTCGGCCAGGGTGTGGAGTGAGACAGCGCCACCGCCATCGCGGAAGGCACCCACAGCAACCACCCCGCCAGCGTCATCCAGGCCGATGGCGACCCGGTTGTCGAGTTGACCATCGTCGCGCAGCATGTCGTTCCGCCCCTCGGCAACGATAATCGGCGAGGACTGCAGGGCCTGATCGCGAAACCCGGCGCCATCCAGGTTGGCAAGCGGGACGATGGTGCTCTGATCACCCCGGCGCTCCAGCACCCCGCCCCAGCGCCGGGGGGCATAGGGAGATAACGCGACCCCATCGCCCACCGCCAGACCCAGCGGGGCGTAGCCGCCGCCATCGCGCGCAGCAAAGAAGCCGCCGCTGGTCAGCACCGCCGCGCCGGGACAATCGAGAGACCGGAGCAGGGCCGCACGCGGACCGCTGGCATCGACCGGCAGGAGCCGCCAGCCTGCCGCACCGCCAGGCACCACCGCGGCGACCAGTTCCAGGGGACGGGCAGCCCCGGCACGGTCCTCAATGCGCCAGACCAGAAGACGCCCACCTCCGGCCAGAGCAAAGGTCTCCACCGGCGTGGCGCCCAGAAGCGCGACGGGATCGGCAGCACGCGCGGCACAGGACTGGCCCACGACACACATCAGAGCGACGGCCAGGAACCATGGCAGCCGCTGCGCCAGTCGCTTCACCGGCCTAGAGATCGTTGCGCGCGACAACACCATCCTTCATCACGAAACGCACGTCGCGGATGTTGTGGATGTCGGCCAGCGGATCGGCGGCGAAACCCACGACATCGGCGAGCTTGCCGGCATCGATGCTGCCGAGCTGATCGTCGCGGCGCAGCAGGCGGGCGCCGCCCATGGTCGCGGCCTCGATGGCGCGCTGCGGCGTGAAACCCGCACCGGTCACCATGCGCTCAATCTCCTGCATGTTGTCGCCGTGGTGGTTGCCCGGCGTGCCGGCATCCGTGCCCATGGCGATCGGCACGCCGATCTTCTCGGCCAGCGCGACGTTGCGCAGGTGAATGTCCTCGGTGGCGTGATAGCGCTCACGGATGTGAGGCAGCAGCCCGTCCGAGGCCGTCTTGTCGGCGATCAGGGCGCTGTGGACGCAGACCGTGGGCACCAGGAAGGTGCCCTTGTCGGCCATCAGGGCATAGGTGTCCTCGTCGCCGAAGCTGCCGTGCTCGACACTGCGCGCGCCGGCCAGCGCGGCGTTGCGGATGCCCTGGCAGGCGTGGGCATGGGCCGCGCAGTGCTTGAAGTTCTCCTCGGCGATGGCGACGGCCGCGCAGACCTCGTCGAACTGAAACTGGATGGCGCGGGAATCCTCGTACTCGGTGCTGGTGATCGCGCCGGTGGCCATGATCTTGATCAGGTCGGCGCCCATGGCGAGCTGCTTGCGCGCCATGGCGCGCACCTGGTCGGGGCCGTTGGCGGTGTCGTACATGCCGGGGTAGTACTCGGTCGTCGAAGTCGTGATCGACAGCAGCTTGCCCGCGCAGAACAGGCGCGGCCCCTTGAGCTTGCCCCGGTTGATCAGGTTGCGCACCGCGATCTCGTGATAGTCCCAGCCGCCGACATCGCGCGCCGTGGTGACGCCGCCCATCAGGGTGCGCTCGGCCGCCTGTGCGGCATAGATCGCAGTTTCGCCCGGCAGCCTGCCGCCCCAGGGATTGTCCGGGTTGCCGGACTCGGTGGGCATGCAGATATGGACATGGCAATCGATCAGGCCGGGCAACAGAAAGGCGCCGGCGGCATCGATCACCGTGTCGTCGCCCGATGGCCTGCCACCCTCACAGACGCTGACGAACTGCGGCCCTTCGATGCGGATGTCGCCATCGCGCCAGGCGCCCGCCGCCACGTCATAGACCCTGCCGCCACGCAACCAGGTTGCCATCTTTTCATTCTCCAACATCTGATGGCGCCACTTCTAGTCCATGGCGCAGGGGACGCTCAAAGGAATTTCCCAGAACCGTGATCGCATCGCCCTGTGCGTCCGGTCACTGGAACACGGGGCCGGGCATGCACACCTTGATCATCAGGGGACCATCCCCCGACAAAGGCAAACCGGCGGCAACGCCGGGGCGCAGAGCCACCGGCCCCGATTTCGGGGCAGCGGAGCCGCCGAAGGGAGCGTAGAATGGCCGCGGACAGGACTTCGACCGGCGCCACAGGCTGGAACGATCCAATGATGAAACAGATACGCAAGACCCTTGCCGCCGCCACCGTCATTATCGGAAGCAGCGTCATTGCCATGTTGCTGTTCGGCACCGAACGCGACGGCGGCAGCGCCCTGGGCACGGCCACCCGCAGCCTGAAGAAACTGGCCTATCTGATTGGCGACACCAACGCGGTGATCGCGGGCGTCATCGTGTTGCTGGCGGTCTTCATCGGCCTCGTGTTCTGGATCCGCGGCCGCTAGCCGACCGGATTTCCCGATCGGGCCATTGTGCGACGAACATCACATTTTTCCCCGTGCCAGGGGGGGGTGAGGGCCGGTCCACTCAGCCCTTCTTGCGCGCCTTGCCCGGGGCTGAGGCTGCCCCCTCATCCTCCCGTCCCTTCGGGCCGGGTCCCTCCTTCTCCCCATGGGGAGAAGGGCCTGGATGGCGCCACCCTTGCCCCTCTCCCGCCTGCGGGAGAGGGAGGGGCCCGCCGCGCAGCGGTGAGAGGGTGAGGGCCGGTCGCCTCAGCCCTTCTTGCGCGCCTTGCCCAGCGCCTTGGCGATGGCGACGAGGCCGCTGTTCATTTCGCGGGTCAGCGTGCGGAAATCCTGGCCGCCGGCAGCCTTCTCGGCGCCCTCGACCACGGTCTCGGTGAGTTCGGGCGTCAGCTCGGGTGCGACCAGACGGGTCCAGGGGAACTTCAGGGCCGGGCCGAACTGCTCCAGGCAGTAGCGCATGCCGCCCTCGCCGCCGCCGACGTGATAGACCATGCAGGGACCCATGATCGCCCAGCGCGGGCCGGGGCCGTTGACGATGGCGGTGTCAATCTGTTCGACCGTGGCTTCGCCGGCGTTGATCATGTGCAGGGCCTCGCGCCAGATCGCCTCCTGCAGGCGGGTGGCGACAAAACCCGGCACTTCCTTGTCCATCACCAGCGGCGCCTTGCCGGCGTGTTCGTAGAAGCGCCCGGCCCAGGCCACGGCCTCGGGATCGCTCTTCTTGCCGCCGACGATCTCGACCAGCGGCATCAGGTAGGGCGGGTTGAAGGGGTGGCCCGTGACGGTGCGTTCGGGCGTCGGGCAGGTTTCCTGGATCTGCGACATCGTCAGGCCCGAGGTCGAGGAGGAGATGACGACGTCGGCGGGCACCAGGGCACCCATCTTCTCGTACATGGACTGCTTGAGCGTCAGATTTTCGGGCACGCTTTCCTGCACGAAGTCGGCGTTTGCGCAGGCCTGCGCCAGATCGGTGGTGACGGTGAGGCGGTCGCGCGAGGCGCCTTCTGCCAGGCCCAGTTCCTCCAGGCTCTCCCAGGCGGCATCGATCAGGCCGCGGAGTTTTTCCTCCTCGCCGGCATCGAAGATCCAAGCGGTGACGTCATAACCCTGGGCCAGGAAATAGGCCGCCCAGCCGGCGCCGATCGGGCCTGCGCCCAGGGTGGTGATGTTGCGGACGTCTTCGACAGCCTTGCGTGCCATGGGGTTCCTCGTTGGAGTGTGGTCGGCATCATTCTCCTTCCCCCTTGATGGGGGAAGGCCGGGATGGGGGTGACGCGCGCCATGCGCGCGAAGCTTCGCTTCCCCCCACCCTGGCCCTCCCCCACAAGGGGGGAGGGGAATCAGATGGAGCAGGTAACCGTCACTTGCCCTTGAACTCGGGTTTGCGCTTTTCGACGAAGGCGCGGACGCCTTCCCTGGCGTCTTCGGACACCAGCATCTTGCGGTAGATCGGCAGATCGGTGGTGCGGATGGTCTGGAACGACTGCTGGATCGTGTCGCCCTCGACGGCGCGCAGTACCTCCTTGACGGTCTGCAGCGCCAGCGGCGCGGATTCGGCCAGCCTGTTGGCCCAGTCGCGTGCCTTTTCCATCAACTGGTCGTAAGGGACGATAGCGTTGACGAGGCCGTGGCGGTGGGCTTCCTCGGCGCCCATGCGGCGGCCCAGCAGCAGCATCTCCAGGGCGATGTTGTGGGGCAGACGGCGCGGCAGGCGCTGCAGGGCGCCGGCATCGGGCACGATGCCCAGCGGCATTTCCGGCAGGGCGAACTCGACATGGTCGGCCGCGATGATGAGGTCGCAGGCCAGCGCGATCTCGAAACCGCCGCCGATGGCCAGGCCGTTGAGCGCGGCGATGACCGGCTTGTTGAGGTTCCACATCTCGGTGATGCCGGCAAAACCGCCCATGTCGGCGTCCTCACCCTCCCACCAGTTGTCGAGCTGCTGCTCGCCGCTGTCGATGGCCTTGAGGTCCCAGCCGGCCGAGAAGACCTTCCAGCCCGCTGCCGTGATGATGCCGACACGCAGCTCGGGATCGTCGCGCAGCAAAACGAAGGCCTCGCCCAGGCGTTTGCTGGTGGCGCTGTCGATGGCGTTGACCTTGGGCCGGTCGATGGTGATCTCGAGCACGTGGCCGTTGCGCTCGACCCTGATTTCGCCGCTCTTGTCCGCCATGGCGATCCTCCTCATCCGTCGTTTGGGGCCGTCATCATGACGAATGGTGCGGCGTGACAGACATGGCCTTTCGCCACGAGGCGCGGTTTTTCGTCATGTCGAAAAAACGCACCTGGTGTCGAACACCCGTCCACATCGCCGTGAAAGCTTCGCCATGATCGCCCCGACAGGGAAGCGGGAGATCACGCGATGCACTTCGCCACAACCGACGAGCACCGGATGCTTCTGGAGTCCGTGCGCGCCTTCATGGCCGCCGAACTCTACCCCCATGAGAAGGCGGTCGACCGCGCCGGTATCGTCGACTACGATCTTGCCGAGCAGATCAAGGCGCGCGCCATCGCGGCCGGGTTCTACGGCGCCAACCTGCCCGAGGAGATCGGCGGCGGCGGCCTCGACCATGTTGGGCGCACCATCATGGAGCGCGAGTTCGGCAAGGTGACCCATGCCCTGCACGAGATCGCGGCGCGCCCGACCGAACTGCTGATGGCCTGCCAGGGCGAGCAGATCACGACCTACCTCAACCCCTGCATCACCGGCGAGCGGGCCGAATGTTTTGCCCTGACCGAACCAGGTGCGGGTTCCGACATCATGTCGATGCAGACGCGCGCCGTGCGCGACGGGAACGACTGGGTGCTCAACGGCCAGAAACATTTCATCAGCTCGGCGGTGGTACCCGATTTCGCCATCGTCTTTGCCGCCACCGGCAGCGACGAGTCCCCGCGCGGGCCGCGCAGGCGTGTCACCGCCTTCCTGGTCGACGTCGGCACCAAGGGCTTCGAGATGATCCGCGGGCCGCGCGCGGTAAGCCAGCGGGCCTACAAGAACTTCGAACTCTACTTCGACGACTGCCGCGTGCCTGCCAGCGCGATCCTGGGCGAGGAAGGCACCGGACTGGATCTGGCCAACCAGTGGCTGCGCGCCGGGCGCATCTGGGTCGCTGCAGGCTGCTGCGGCAAGCTGGAACGCCTGATGGGCCTGGCCACGGAATGGGCCGCAACGCGCAAGCAGTTCGGCCAGGCCATCGGCAAGTTCCAGGGCACTTCGTTCAAGCTCGCCGACATGGCGACCAGCCTGCAGGCCGCCGACCTGCTGACCTTCCATGCGGCCAAACGTGCCGACGAGGGCAGCATGACGGCCGAGGACGTCGCCATGGCCAAGCTCTTTGCCTCCGAGGCGCTGGGCAAGGCAGCCGACGACACGCTGCAAATCTACGGCGGCATGGGCCTGATGGAATCGCTGCCGATCGAGCGGCTGTGGCGCGACGCCCGCCTGGAGCGAATCTGGGAAGGCACCAGCGAGATCCAGCGCCATATCATCAGCCGTTCGATGCTGCGCAAACACGGAGCATGACCACCCGGCGGGAGAATCTGGAGCGCCTGATCCGGCCGCGCCACATCGCCTTCGTCGGCGGCGCCTCGGCGGGGTATGCGGCGGCCCAATGCCTGTCGTTCGGCTTTCCCGGCGAGGTCTGGGGCGTCAATCCCAAACGCAGCGAACTGGGCGGCGCGCCGTGTTTTGCCACGGTCGCCGACCTGCCCGAGGCGCCCGACGCGGTGTTCCTGGCGGTGCCGCGCGAGCATGCCGTGACGACCGTGGCCGAACTCGCCGCCCGGGGTGCGGGATCGATCGTGAGCTACACGGCAGGGTTTGCCGAGACCGGCGCCGACGGTGCCGCGCTGGAAGCCGAACTGATCGCCGCGGCGGGCCAGACCGCCTTCATCGGGCCCAATTGCCTGGGCGTGCTGAACTATGCGCGCAAGGCCCTGCTCTGGCCCTTCGACCATGGCGGGCGCGCGGTGGAGCGCGGCATCGGGTTCATCTCCCAAAGCGGCATGCTCTGCACCAACCTGACGATGAACCGGCGCCATGCCGATTTCTCGATGCTGGTCTCGATCGGCAACCAGGCGGTCGTCACGATCGAGGACGTCATCGAGGCGATGATCGAGGATGAGGCGGTCAGCGCCATCGGCCTCTACATCGAGGGCCTCAAGAACGTGCCGCGTTTTGCCGAGGTGACCGCGCGGGCACTTGAGGCCGGCAAACCCGTGGTGGCGATGAAATCCGGGCGCTCGGAGATCGGCGCACGCATGACGGTCAGCCATACCGGTTCGCTGGCCGGCAGCGACACACTCTATGACGCGCTGTTTGCCCGCTGCGGCGTCATGCGTGTGGATTCACCCACCGCCCTGCTCGAGACGCTGAAGATGCTGTCGATCGCCGGCGCGCCCAAAGGCCGCCGCGCCCTGGCCTTCACCTGTTCGGGCGGCGATGCGGCGATGCTGGCCGATTACGGCGAACGCTTCGGCCTGAGTTATGCCCAGCCATCGGCGGAAACGGCGGCACGGCTGCGCCCGCTGCTGCCGCCCATCGCCACGGTCGCCAATCCGCTGGATTACACGACGCCGTTGTGGGGCAAGGAGGCCGCGCTGACCGCCGTGCTCGACGCCGCGCTGGCTGAATCCTGCGATGTCGCGATCATGGCCCAGGACCACCCGCGCCCCGAACTGGGCGGCACCAACGAGGACTACCGCGCCGATACCCGGGCCTTCATCGCCGCGACCCGGCGACGGGGTATCCCGGCGGCGGTGGCAAGCGGCCTGTCCGAGAACATCGACGAGGAGACGCGCGACCTGCTGGTCGCCGGTGGCGTCGCGCCGCTGCAGGGCCTGGATGAGGCGGTTGCAGCCATCGACCGGGCAATCCGCTGGGGCGCACGCCGCGAGGCTGTGGCCGCCGGCGGCGGAGCCGGGGCGCTCTCCCTGGTACCGGTCACGGCTGCGGGCGGCAAGGACGCGGTTCTCGATGAACAACAAGGCAAGGCGCTGCTGGCAGCGGCCGGCGTGGCCGTGCCCGAGGGCATCGTCACCGATGCTGCCGGTGCGCCACGCGCCGCCGAGACGCTGGGTTTCCCGGTGGTGGTCAAGCTGGTCAGCGCCGCACTGGCGCACAAGAGCGAAGCGGGCGCCGTGGCGCTGGGCCTGAAGGACCCGCTGGAGGTTGCCCGCGCCGTTGCCGACATGACCGTGTCAGTCAGGGATCGTGCCGGGATCGTCGCAGAGCATTTCCTGATCGAGAAGATGGTGCCGGGTGCGGTCGCCGAACTGCTGGTCGGCGTGCGCCGGGTCGAGGGATTCGGGCTGGCGCTGACCATCGCCGGCGGCGGCACCATGGTCGAACTCCTGCGTGACGCCACCACCCTGCTGCTGCCGGCCAGCCGCAGCGACATCGCGCAGGCGCTGGCCGGTCTCAAGGTGGCGCAGCTTCTGGCAGGCTGGCGCGGCAAGCCGGCGGGCGATGTCGAGGCCGCCATCGACGCTATCGCAGCCATTGCAGGCTTCGCGCAGGCCCATGGCGACAGCCTGATCGAACTCGACGTCAATCCGCTGATCGTGACGCCCCAGGGTGCGACCGCCGCCGACGTGCTGCTGCGGCGCGAAACGTGATGCAGCCGTGCGATTTGTATGATCCGGCGCATGGCGTAACGTGACGGTCATGGGAAGCCTGCGCCACCGCCTGCCCCCGCTCAACAGTCTGGTCGCCTTCGAGGCCGTGGCGCGCCACCTCTCGATGACCCGGGCGAGCGAGGAGCTTGCGGTGAGCCGCGAGGCGGTCAGCCGGCAGATCCACAACCTGGAAGAACATCTGGGCGTTCAGCTTTTCCTGCGGGTCCATCGCGCAGTCGAACTGACCCCGGCGGGCCAGAGCCTGCAGGACGCGGTGACCTCGGGGCTGGAACAGATCGCGCGTACCGCGACAGGGCTGCAGCTGGCGGCACGTTCCGCGCGCGTCACCGTCACGGCGACCATCGCCATCGCGACCTATTGGCTGACACCCCGGCTGGCGCGCTTCCGCGAACGCCACCCGGAGACCGAGATCCACATCCGCGTTTCCGATATCCAGCTCGACATGGACGCCGAAGGCATCGACCTGGGTCTGCGTTACGGCGATGGCCGCTGGCCGGGCGTGACCACGACGGCGCTGTTCGAGACCGAGACCTTTCCGGTCTGCACGCCGGCCTATCTGGCCGAGCACGGCCCCATCGCCACACCGGCCGACCTCGCCAACCACACCCTGCTCAATCTCGACGGCCCGACCCACTCGGACGAAAACTGGGACTGGCTGCTGCAGGGTCTCGACGTCGCCGGACCGCGCGGACCGCGCATCGTCGGCTTCGACAGCTACGCCAACGTCATCCAGGCCGCGCTGGAGAGTCAGGGCATCGCCCTGGGCTTCACCCGCATCGTCGATGCCCTGCTGGCGCGCGGCCAGCTCATCCGCCCGATCGGACACGCCCTGAAAAAGGGCCATGCGGTGTGGATGATCGCCCCGGCGGGCGCGCGGCTCTCGCCTGCGGCGACCGCCTTCCGCGACTGGCTGCTTTCCGAAGCGGAACGGCCGTGACGTCAGCCAAGGGGCTTGTAGGCAACCACCTCGACCTCGACGCGGGCGTCGATCAGCAGGTTGGAGAGCACGGCCGAACGGGCTGGCGGATCCTTGGGGAAATACTCGCCATAGACCGCGTTGAAGCCGGGGAAGTCGGCCTTGTCGCGCAGCCAGACCATGGCCTTGACGACATCGTCGCGGCTGCAGCCGGCAAGCTTCAGCGTTTCGGTGATGGCGTCGAGCACGACGCGGGTCTGCTCCTCGATCGTGCCGGTGGTCATGGGCTGGCCATCGACGATCGGCACCTGGCCGGTGAGATAGACCATGTCGCCGGCGCGCACCGCGCGCGACAGGGACAGCGTCCTGCCATTGATCACCAGCGGTCCGCCGATTACTTCTTTCGCCATGTCGTCCTCCTGAATGAGCCGGGCGACACTCTGGCCGGTACGGCACAACGCGCAAGCATCTTCACGCACGAACGACACGAGGGAGAGACGCCATGAGCGACCTGCAGAACTACTCCATGCTGATCGATGGCGATTGGGTTGCGGCTTCCGACGGCGGCAGCTTCGAGAGTGTCAATCCCACGACCGGCGCACCCTGGGCAACGATCCCGGCGGCCACGGCCGAAGA
The DNA here is from genome assembly GCA_937880925.1 of uncultured Rhodospirillaceae bacterium. GTDB lineage: Bacteria > Pseudomonadota > Alphaproteobacteria > SP197 > SP197 > CALGGB01. The sequence continues at coordinate 22,823 of CALGGB010000144.1, forward strand.
TGTCGACCGTGCCGTGCGCGCGGCCTGGTACCAGTTCAGCGAAGGGCCGTGGTCGAAGATGCTGCCGAGCCAGCGCGGCAAGCTGCTGCGCAAGCTGGGCGACCTGCTGGCCGACAAATCCGAGGATCTGGGCCGCATCGAAACCATCGACACCGGCAAGATGCTGAAGGAGACCCGCTGGCAGGCCAAGTACATCGCCGAGTTCTTCCACTTCTACGCGGGTCTCGCCGACAAGGTTACCGGCCAGACCCTGCCCATCGACAAACCCGACATGATGGCGATGACGATCCGCGAACCGCTCGGCGTAATTGCCGCGGTGGTGCCCTGGAACAGCCAGCTTTTCCTGGTCGCGGTGAAACTCGGCCCTGCCCTGGCGGCGGGCAACACCGTGGTGCTCAAAGCCAGCGAACACGCCAGCGCGGCGATGCTGGAATTCGGTCGCCTGATCGAGGAAGCTGGCTTCCCGCCGGGTGTGGTCAACATCGTCTCGGGCCTGGGCGATCCCTGCGGCCGGGTGCTGACGACCCATCCTCTGGTCGCGCGCATCAGCTTCACCGGCGGCCCCGAAACGGCGCGTCACATCGTGCGCAATTCGGCCGAGAACTTCGCCGAGGTCTCGCTGGAACTGGGCGGCAAGTCGCCGGTGGTGGTGTTCGAGGACGCCGACCTGGAGAGCGCGACCAACGGCGTCATGGCCGGCATCTTCGGCGCCAGCGGCCAGAGCTGCGTCGCCGGCTCGCGCCTCTATCTGCACGAGAAGATCCACGACAAGTTCCTGGCCGACCTGAGCGCGCGCACCAGCAAGATCCTGATCGGCGACCCGCTGGCCGAGGAAACCCAGATGGGGCCGCTCTGCACCCTGGGTCAGCTCAACGCCTGCGAGACGCAGGTGGCGCGCGCCAGGGAACAGGGCGGCACGGTCCACAACGGCGGCAAGCAGCCGGCCCATCTCAACGCCGGCTGGTTCTACGAACCCACGATCGTGGAGTGCCCGGACCAGAAGATGGAGATCGTCGACAGCGAGATGTTCGGCCCCGTGCTCTCGGTGCTGCGCTTCAAGGACGAGGAGGAGGTCGTGGCCAAGGCCAACGACACCAAGTACGGCCTGGCTTCGGGAATCTTCACGCGCGACATCGCGCGCGCCCTGCGCGTCCAGAAGCAGATCCGTGCCGGCATCGTCTGGATCAACACCTACCGGGTCGTCTCGCCCATCGCCGAGTTCGGCGGCTTCAAGGATTCCGGCTACGGCCGGGAGTCCGGCGCCCAGGCGATCTACGACTACACCCGGCCCAAGACGGTGTGGATCAACACCTCGGACGCACCCATGGGCAATCCCTTCGTCATGCGCTGAACATCCGTGTTCTCCGCTGGCCGTTTCCTAAATACCGGCAACCGGCGCTCTTGCCGGGAAACCGGGCGGACGTGCCATGGCTAAGAAGAGCACGGTTGATACTGATACGCTAGAAGCGTATATTTTACTCAAGGGCGAGATCGTTCGTGTTCGCTTCACGATTGACGACGAGTTGTCCGGCGGTGAACTCGTCGGCGTGGTCGTGCAGGCATCCAACGGCTTGGACCTAGTGCTTTGGGCACAGGTCGAATTGACCGGCAGGGAGGTTGTCCTGCGCCAGATGTATTTCGAGCAGCGCAACGCTGGCGACGGCTCAGTTTTGGGTATGAGAAGCGCACTCGCCCAAGCTGCTATGGAGGTATTCGATGTCGACCGCATCCGCATTGAAGGAGCGCGCAGGACTTCCGGCATCCGACCCGGACGCATTGTCAGGACTTTCGTCTTCGAGCGGTGAAGCGATCAGGCTGATCCTGATGCCGCCCACCTCACGGCGATTCGGCAGCATAATCGAGGCCGCGCGGGTTCTGATCCGTGCGGGTGCCTCGACGAGGGCCGCCCGAAAGGTGGTCGATACCCTGCTCGCCGGGAAGTCGGCTTTCGTTATTGCACCCAACGTCAGAGACTTCGAGCGGTTTCGCAGCCTTTTGATGGCGGAGAACCTTGCCGTACATCGCATCGAGCAGCACAGCGTCGATGTACGTGCCCTGCGCGTCCGGCTTGAGATGAGCCAGGCCGAGTTCGCCGGGCGATACGGTCTCGATTTGGCGACCCTGCGAAACTGGGAGCAAGGACGCACGACGCCCGATAGTTCTGCTGCCACGCTTCTGCAGCTCATTGAGCGCGATCCTCCCACCATCGCTGGAATGCTCGAAACCTAGATCGGATCGCGTGATCGCGAGGTTACGCCGGCGTGACATATTTTCGGGGTTCAACGCCCCCCCCTTCCTTGATCCACTCCGGCTACCGTCGGGCCGGCAACCAAGCCATCCGGCAATGCTGGGAGGCATCCATGAACTACAAGGGCATGAGCCGGCGCGAGCTCGCCAAGGCCATGGCGGCCGTCGGCGTCAGCGTCGTCAGCTATCCGCTGATCAACCGTCCGGCCGCGGCCGAGGGCCAGATTTCCGGCCACACCTGGGCGGGTTACGACCTGCCCGAACTGATGGGCAGCTACCTGGCGCAATACGGCGAGCCGCCGGAATTCAGCTACATCGCCTCGGACAATGAATCCTTCGAGAAGGTCCGCGCCGGCTTTGCGCCCGACTTCATCCATCCGGGCAGCTACATCGTGCGCCGCTACGTCGACGCCGAGCTGGTCCAGCCGATCGACACCAGCCGCCTTTCCAACTGGTCGACCCTGGCGCCGGGCATCCAGGACATCGACGGCGCGGTGGTGAACGGCACGCGTTACTTCGTGCCCGCCGAGTTCGGCAATTCCTCGCTGCTCTACCGCACAGACATGGTCGACGAGGAATACCTGCAGGAAAACTCCTGGGCGATCCTCTATGACGACCGTTACGCCAACAAGATGGCCTGGTACGACAGCTCGTCGGTGACCGTGGCCGTGGCCGCGCTGATGATGGGCTACGACAACATCTGGACGCTGTCGGACGAGCAGCTTGCCGCGGTCGCCCCGATGATGGCCAAGCAGCGCGACCTTACCCGCTTCTACTGGAGCGACGTGACGCAGATGGAGCAGGCGATCGCCTCGGGCGAGATCGCTGCGGCCTATTCCTGGAACCAGTCCTTCGTACAGCTCCAGCAGCAGGGCCTGCCGGTGGGTTACATGGTGCCCAAGGAAGGCGTCTTTGCCTGGGGATCGGGTTTCATCATCCACAAGGATGCGACCGATCTCGACGCCGTCTACAGCTACATCGATGCCTGGATCTCGCCGGAGTCGGGCGCCTGGCTGATCGACAACTACGGCTATGGCAGCGCCAACCTGGCGGCCTACGACCTGCTCAGCCCCGAACGGCTCGCCGAACTGGGTTTCTCCGACCCCGAGGCCCTGATCGCCAACACGATCTTCTTCCCGGCGATGGAGTCCGACTACGAAGCCAAGTACGAGACGCTCTATCAGGACGTCCGCGCCGGCGCCTGAACAGCATCAAGAAACGTGGCGATGATCTGGCCGGCGGGGATTACCCCGCCGGCCGTTTTCTTGCGCCCGGGAGAAATGCAACGGCGCAAGCTGCTCAGGTGACGCCGGAGCGCCGGGCGTAAGCGAAATCGCGCCAGGCCTGGGTTTCCAGAACGTTGCGCAGGACCTCCACCGCATTCCAGACATCGGCGAAGCCGATGTAGAGCGGTGCAAAACCGAAACGGAGGATATCGGGCGCGCGGAAATCACCGACGACGCCACGGGCAATCAGGGCCTGCATCACGGCGTAACCCTGCTCATGGCGGAAGGAGACCTGGCTGCCGCGCCGGGTAGCCTCACGCGGTGCTGCAAGTTCCAGTTCCGCGCCGGCACAGCGTTCTTCCACCAGCGCGATGAAGAGTTCGGTGAGCGCCATGCTCTTGGCCCGTACCGCGGCCATGTCGACGCCGTCGAAGGCATCGAGCGCGGCAACGATGGCGCGCATCGACAGGATCGGCTGGGTTCCGGTCAGCATCGCGGCAATGCCCGGAGCAGCGACGTAATCGGGCGAAAACGCGAAGGGGTCGGCATGGCTCCACCAGCCGGTCAGCGGCTGGGAAAGCCCGCCGTGATGGCCCCGTGCGACATGGAGAAATCCGGGCGCCCCGGGGCCGCCGTTGAGATATTTGTAGCTGCAGCCCACGGCGAAATCGGCGCCGCATTCGTCCAGCGCGATCGGCATCACGCCGGCGCTGTGGCAGAGGTCCCAGAGGATGAGTGCTCCGGCCTGATGCGCACGGGCGGTCAGTGCGGCCATGTCGCGCAGGGCGCTGGTTCGGTAGTCAACGTGGTTGACCAGAACGACGGCGGTGTCGCCGTCGATCAGCTCTTCCAGGGTGTCCCCGTCCCTGCCCTGCAGACGCAGGGCAAGGTCCGACCGTGTGCTGCCGACACCCGAGGCGATATAGAGATCGGTCGGGAACCCCGCCTGCTCGGCGACGATGGCATGGCGTTCCGGGCGCAGCGCGAGTGCGGCATGGAGGCACTTGAAGAGGTTGATCGACACCGTGTCGCAGACCAGCACCTCGTCGGCCCCCGCCCCGATCAGCGGCGCCAGCCGGGCGCCCAGGGTCTGCGGCAGGGCGAACCAGCCGGCCTTGTTCCAGCTTGCGATGAGATCGCCGGCCCATTCCCCGGCAATGGCCTTCTGGAGTTCGTCAAACACCGAAAGCGGTGCAGGCCCCAGCGAATTGCCGTCAAGATAGATCAGGCCATCGGGCAGGTGGAAACGCTCGCGCAGCCGCCCCAGCGGATCATCCGCATCGCGCGCCAGAATCTCGGGCGGCGGGGCCATCATGGCCTCACGCCGGATCGAGCCGGGCCGGGAAACCGGGTGCGCGCAGGTCCGTCTTCAGCGCGTCCTCGAGCAGCTTGACGATCTGGGTCGACTGGGCGTTGCCGCCGTATTCCTGACGGCCGCGCCAGAAGATCTGCTCGACATGGCTGGCTATTTCCAGCGGCACGCCGAACTCCTTGCCCATGTCGTGGGCAAAACCCAGGTCCTTGCAGGCCAGATCCATGGTGAAGGCGACATCGTAGCTGCCGTTGAGGATGAGCTGACCTTCGGTCTCGTGGACGAAGCTGTTGCCCGAGGAGGCCCGGATCGCCTCCCAGGCCTGGGTGAGGTCGAGGCCGCCGCGCTTGGCCAGCATCAGGGCCTCGCCGCAGGCCACGAGGTTGATGAAGGCAAGCATGTTGGTGATGACCTTGATCACCGAGGCGCTGCCCAGCGGCCCCATGTGGATGATCTTGCCGCCCATCGCCCGGAAGGCCGGTTCGTGCATCTCAAAGAGGGCCTTGTCGCCGCCGACCAGGACGGTGATCTCGCCCGCAGCGGCGCGGTGGACGCCGCCGGTGACCGGAGCCTCCAGCATGACCACGCCCCTGGCCTGCGCCAGCTTGACCAGGCGCTCGATGTCGTGGCGGTCGCTGGTCGACATGTCGATCCAGGCCAAACCGGGCCGGGCGCCTTCCAGGATGCCGTCCTTGCCGGCGACCACGGCATCGACCGCGGCAGGCGAAGGCAGGCAGGTGAAGACCGCATCGCATACTGCCGCGACGGCCGCAGGCGTGTCGGCCCAGTCTGCGCCTTTGGCGATCAGATCGGCGGCGGCCTCGGGATGGAGGTCGTTGACGACAACGTCGAAACCGTCGTGCACCAGACTGCCGGCGAGAAAGGCACCGAGGTTGCCGAGGCCGATGAATCCGTAACGCATGGGTGGGGTTCCTTCTCGTTAACACGATCATGTCATGGTCCGGCTTGACCGGACCATCCATGCTGAGACTTCCAGGGCGAGCACGCCGGAACGTTACAGCATGGACGCTCCGATCAAGTCGGAGGGTGACACTGTTGTGGGGTTCAGGCGAAGTCGGCGGGGAAGTCGCGCATTTCCAGGTGCAGGGCGCTGCCGGTGTAAGGGTTGGCCTCTGCGACCTCCTCGTTCAGTTCGACGCCCAGGCCGGGTTCGCTTGAGGGAATGACAAAGCCATCTTCCCACTGCATCGGTTTCTTCAGGATCTCGCTGTGGAAGCCACCCCACTGCTGGATGCTTTCCAGGATCAGGAAGTTGGGGCTGCAGGCGGCAAGCTGGGAATTGGCCGCGCCCTCGATGGGGCCGCAGTAGAGATGCGGCGCGATCTGGGCGTAGTGGGCCTCTGCCATGCCGGCGATCTTCTTGGCTTCGAGCAGGCCGCCGACACGGCCCAGGGCCATCTGCAGGATGCTGGCCGCACCGGTCGCAAGAACGCGGGCGAATTCGTACTTGGTCGCAAGGCGTTCGCCCGTGGCAATGGGAATCGAGGTGGCGCGCGCCACCTTGGCCATCTCCTCGGGCATCTCGGGCGGCGTCGGCTCCTCGAACCACAGGGGATCGTAGGGTTCGAGTTTCTTGGCCAGGCGGATGGCGCCCGAGGTGGTGAACTGGCCGTGGGTGCCAAACAGCAGGTCCGCCCGGGTGCCGACCGCCTCGCGCAGCTTCCGCACGAAGGTTTCGGAAAGCTCCAGACGCTCCAGCGAGGGCTGGCGCGGATCGAAGGCCGAGAATGGGCCGGCCGGATCGAACTTCACGGCGGTGAACCCCTGGCTAACGTACTTGGCGGCACGTTCGGCCGCCAGGTCGGGATCGGCGTAGACGTCGGTGGCGTCGCCGTCCTCGGGATAGATGTAGGTGTAGGAACGCAGGCGTTCGTGCACCTTGCCGCCGAGCAGTTCGTAAACCGGCTTTTCGACCGCCTTGCCGATGATGTCCCAGCAGGCCATTTCAAGGCCCGAGAGAACGCCGATCAGGGAAAGCTCCGGGCGCATGCTGAAGCCGCTGCCGTAGATGTTGCGCCACATCGTTTCGATGCGGAACGGGTCCCTGCCGATGACATGGCGCTGGGCCACATCCTCGACCATGGCGGCGATGACATGGGGTGAGAAGGTCGCGGCATAGACCTCGCCGTAGCCCACGATGCCGTTGTCGGTGGTGAGCTTGAGGAAGACGAAATAGTTGCCGCCAAAATGGGGCGGCGGATTGCCGACCACAAAGGTCCTGATGTCGGTGATCTTCATGATGCCGGCCTCCCACGTTCGGGCGGACTCAAGCCGATGACGCCCGGCGGTGCAAGTGAGCAATTGCCGCAGATCGCAGCCGCGGTGCAAACTGCGCCCGCCTTTGTCCCGCATTTCCCAAGTGACCGAACCATTTGATGCGGTTTGCATCTTATTCAGGTA
>CALGGB010000145.1 GCA_937880925.1 uncultured Rhodospirillaceae bacterium
GACGGATGCACAATCTCGGTGGCGCTTTTGGCGAGGCCCTGCGGCTGATCGTGGGACTGGACGGCGATCTCGTGGAGATCGTCGGCCTGTCGTTGCGCGTCTCGCTCTGCGCGGTGCTGCTGGCTGCCCTGATCGGTTTTCCCCTGGGAGCCGCCGTGGCCGTCGCGCGCTTTCCCGGCCGCGGCGCCCTCGTCGCCGCGCTCAACACCTTCATGGGTCTGCCACCGGTGGTGGTCGGCCTCGTCATCTATGTCCTGCTCTCGCGCGCCGGACCGCTGGGTGAGCTGGGCCTGCTCTACACGCCCACCGCCATGATCGCTGCCCAGACCGTGCTGGTGACACCCATCGTTGCGGCGCTGACGCGCCAGACGGTGGAGGACCTGCGCGGCGAATACGAGGAACAGCTCCACGCCTTCGGTGTCGGCGCGCCGGGGCTGGTCGCCACGCTGCTGTGGGAGGCGCGCCTCAGTCTCGTCACCGTGCTGCTGGCCGGGTTCGGGCGCGCGGTCGCCGAAGTCGGCGCGGTCATCATCGTGGGCGGCAACATCAACCACGTCACGCGCGTGATGACGACGGCGATCGCGCTGGAAACCTCCAAGGGCGACCTGGAGCTGGCGCTGGGTCTGGGCATCGTGCTGCTGACCATCGTGCTGGCGATCAACGGGCTCGCCTCGGGCCTGCGGTCGGCCGTGGCCCAGGCCAGCCATGCCTGAGGCCGCCGCGATCTCCCCCCGGGCCGTTGCGGCAGTACCCCCGCGCAGTGTTTCCGGCGAACGCGGTGTGCTGCCCATCGTGGGGCAGGGGCTCGCCGTGCGCCGCGGCGGTCGCACCCTGATCGACGGTATCGATATCGCCTTCGAAGGCCATGGCCTCACGGTCGTGCTGGGCGCCAACGGCGCGGGCAAAAGCCTGCTCCTGCGCCTGCTCGCCGGGCTCGTGCAGCCCGATGGCGGCGCCGTCACCTGGGCGGGCTCGGCGCCTGACCGCAGCCGCGCCCTGGGTGTGGGATTTGTCTTCCAGCGCCCGGTGATGCTGCGCCGCACCGCCATCGCCAATGTCCGCTATGCGCTGAAAGCAGCGGGCGTTCCGCGCGGCGAGCGCGACGCCATCGCGCAACGCGCATTGCAGGATGCCGGACTGGGCGCCCTGGCCGACTGGCCCGCGCGCCTGCTTTCGGGCGGCGAACAGCAGCGCGTCGCACTGGCCCGCGCGCTGGCGCCGGCACCCCAGGCGCTGCTGCTGGACGAGCCGACCTCCAACCTCGATCCGGCCTCCACCCTGGCGATCGAGAACCTGGTGTGCGGCGCGCGCAAGGCCGGCACGCGGATCGTCCATGTCACCCACGACCTTGGTCAGGCGCGCCGCCTGGCCGACGAGGTCGTCTTCATGCATGCCGGGCGCATTGTCGAACGCGCCCCGGCAGCAAGCTTTTTCGATGCACCCTCGAGCGGGCGGGCACAGGCCTTTCTCGAGGGGCGCATCGTTCTATGAGCCACCACACGCAAGGAGCCTTACCCGTGATCCGCAGAACCCTCTTGCGCAGCCTGTTTGCCGCTGCGGTCTTCGCCGGCGCCGCCTGGGGCCTGACGCCCGCCCAGGCCGATAGCGACAATTTCATCGTCGTGCAGTCCACGACCTCGACCCAGAATTCCGGCCTGCTCGACTACCTGCTGCCGATGTTCACCGAAAAGACCGGCATTGAAGTCCGCGTCGTCGCCGTGGGCACCGGCCAGGCGATCACCAACGCCTCCAACGGCGACGGCGACGTTCTGCTGGTTCATGCCAAGGCCGCCGAGGAGGCCTTCGTGGCCGCGGGCAACGGCGTCGCGCGCTTCGACCTGATGTACAACGATTTCGTCATCGTCGGCCCGGCCTCCGACCCTGCCGCCATTGCCGGCACCAGCGATCCGGTGGCAGCGTTCCAGGCGATTGCGTCCTCGGAGTCGACCTTTGCCTCGCGCGGCGATGACTCGGGCACCAACAAGGCCGAGCTGAACCTCTGGAAGGCCACCGGCATCGATCCCTCCAGCGCCAGCGGCGACTGGTACCGCGAGACCGGCTCGGGCATGGGCGCCACGCTGAATGCCGCCGCAGGCATGGAGGCCTACACCCTGACCGACCGTGCCACCTGGGTCGCCTTCGAGAACAAGGGCGATCTGGAAATCGTTACGCAGGGTGGCGAAGCGCTGTTCAACCAGTACGGCGTTATCCTGGTGAACCCGGAGAAGTTCCCCAGCGTGAAGGCCGACCAGGGCCAGCAGTTCATCGACTGGCTGCTTTCCGGCGAGGGCCAGTCCGCGATTGCCGCCTATCAGGTGGACGGCCAGCAGCTCTTTTTCCCCAACGCGAAGTAAGCAGGCGATCCGGGGCGGCATCGCCGTCCCGGTCTTCCCTTTGATCGGCGTCGCTCAGCCCGCGCCGTTGCGCTGGACGGTGCCCAGGGCGGCGATGTCGTAGCCGCCCAGCTCAGCGGCGCGTTCGGCGAACTGCCGGCTGCGGGCGAAGGCCAGCAGGGTCTGGAAGGGCGGCTCGAAGTAGTCGCGCCGGCCGATGGCGATGTCGAAGCGTTCGTGGGCCAGCGGCACGAAGCCCAGGCGGAATTGCTGCGCCACCGATTCGATGGCCAGGCCCGCATCGGCCTTGTCGCCTGCCACGGCATGGGCGACATCGGTTTCGCTGCGCGCCGGGCTTTCCAGCATCGCCACGTCGTCCTCGCCCAGGCCTGCTTCCTCCATCAGGTGGCGCAGCAGGATCTGGCTGCCCGCCTCGGCCTGGCGCGGCACGATCACGCGGCCCTTGAGATCGGCGACCTTGCCGATGCCGTGGGGATTGCCCGCCGCGACCACCAGTCCCTGGCGGCGCCGCGCCCATTCGATCAGCACGATGCCGTTGAGGCCGGGGGTGGCCGCGACATGATCGCGGTTCCAGTCGCCCGATGCCGGTTCGAAGACGTGCATGCCCGCTGCCATGGCCTTGCCCTCGGCCATGCGGGCAAGGCCGCTGAGGCTGCCCTCATAGACCGTCGCAAGGCCCGAACCCGATTCGCGCAGGGCCCAGTCGAGCAGGGGGTCGTGGCTGCCGGCCACGACCGGGGGCGGGCTGGAGAGCCGCTCGCTGTCGCCCGACCACTCGATGCTGCCGTCGACCCAGGCTTCGATCTGGCGGCGCGGGAACAGCAGCTTGCCGGTGACACGGCAGACCGGGATCGCCGCGTCGGCGACGAGCTCGTAGACCTTGCGCTCCTTGATGCGGAGCAGGGTGGCGACCTCACGCGTTGTCAGATAACGCGCCGAAGGTGTGGATTCGATGGCCAAGGTTGTTCTCCAGACGGCGTGTGAACCGCGCGGGCAGGGCACGACGCCGCATTCGAGCCTGCGTGCTTAGGCGATTTCAAGTGATTATTACGTGTTTGACCCATGACCCTAGCGAGAACTACTTTTTGCACAACTCTTCTGCGCTCGCATGACGGAAATCCACATCCCGCGCGATCAGAACAGAGGTTGTCGGCCGGCCAACGCCCCTTGTTGTCCGCCGAACGCCCGGGAGGGTGGCGTGTGCCCGCCACCCTCCCACCCCTTCTCCCGATGGTGCTCGCACCGGCGCCATGACGTGTTAGAACGGGATTTGTGATCGAAAATGTCAGCATGACCGTTGCGGACCGCCGTCCCGGCGGGCCAACATGGGCAAACAACCACTCGGGGACGCAATCCATGCGCTATGAAGCTCCAGACACGATCAAGGCCGCGGTCGGTCTGCTTTCCAAGGCTAAAGGCACCTCCCGCATTCTTGCCGGCGGTACCGATCTGCTCGTGCAGATGCGTTCGGGCATGATCGAGCCGGACCTGGTGGTCGACATCAAGTCGATCCCCGGCATGCGCGAGATCGTGGCCGAAAAGGGCGGCTACCGTATCGGCGCAGCCGTCAGCGGCGCCGAGCTCGAGGAGCACGGCAAGGTCGGCAAGATGTGGCCGGGCGTGGTCGAAGCGACCAACCTGATCGGCTCCACCCAGATCCAGGGCCGCGCCACCATGGTCGGCAACCTGTGCAATGCCTCGCCTGCCGCAGACAGCGTGCCGGCGATGATCGCAGCGGGCGCCACCGCCCGTGTCGTTGGTCCCAAGCGCACACGCGACGTGCCGGTCGAGGACATCGCCAAGGCGCCGGGCAAGACCTCGCTCGCCAAGGGCGAGTTCGTTGCCTCCATCTTCCTGCCCAAGGCTCCGGCCCGCACGGGCAGTGCCTACCTGCGCTTCATTCCGCGCACCGAGATGGACATCGCCGTGGTCGGCGCAGGCATCGCGCTGACCGTCAATGCCAAGGGCGTCATCACGGCGGCCAAGGTATCGCTGGGCGCGGTTGCCGCGCGCGCGCTGGTGGTCGATGCCTGCGCCAAGGCGATCATCGGCAGTTCGCTCGACGACGAGGCGCTTGATCGCCTGGCTGCCGCCGCTTCGGCTGCCGCCAAGCCGATCTCCGACAAGCGCGGAACCGTCGATTTCCGCATCAAGGTGGCTGGCGTGCTCGCGCGCCGTGCCGCCGTCATCGCATACGACCGGGCGAGGGGCTGATCCATGAGTGCTGTTCACGTATCCACCAACATCAACGGCGACGACGTCGAATTCGTCTGCCGCCCCGATGAAAGCCTGCTCGATGTCCTGCGCGATCGCCTGGGCATGACGGGCAGCAAGGAAGGCTGCGGCACCGGCGACTGCGGTGCCTGCTCGGTCGAGCTCGACGGCCGTCTGGTCTGCTCGTGCCTCGTCATGGGCGCCGAAGTCGGCGGTCACAAGATCGAGACCATCGAGGGCATGGCCCAGGGCGACAAGCTGCACCCGCTGCAGCAGAAGTTCCTGGAGCATGCCGCCCTGCAGTGCGGCATCTGCACCCCTGGTTTCCTGGTCGCCGCGCGCAACCTGCTCGAGCGCAACAACGACCCCACGGAGACCGAGGTCCGCTACTGGCTGGCCGGCAACCTGTGCCGCTGCACCGGCTACGACAAGATCGTCCGTGCCGTGCTCGACACCGCCAAGGACATGAGGAAGTCCGCAGCCAAGTCCTCGGCCAAGAAGCCTGCCGCCAAGAAGAAGGCCGCCCCGAAGAAGACTGCCAAGAAGGGAGCACGTCATGCCGCTTGATGCGAACACCCCCGATCTCCGCACGGAGTTCAAGTCCGTCGGTACGCGCCCCAACCGTCCCGACGGTGTCGACAAGGTCACCGGCCGCGCCCGCTTCGGCGCGGACTTCGCGCTGCCCGGCCAGCTTACCGGCCTGATCCTGCGCAGCCCGCACGCCCACGCCAAAATCAAGTCGATCGACACCTCGGCCGCCGAAGCGCTGCCGGGCGTGAAGGCCGTGATTACCTACAAGGACATCCCCGAGCAGGAAGGCTGCGACAAGGACGTCCTGGTCAACATCATGGCCCGCGGCACGGCCCTCTACGACGGCCATGCGGTCGCCGCGGTCGCCGCGGTCGATGCCTCGGTCGCCCGCAAGGCGCTGAAGCTGATCAAGGTCGACTACAAGGTCCTCAAGCACGTCACCGACGTCGACGAGGCCATGAAGCCCGATGCTCCCGTGCTGCACCCCGGCCGCTTCGATCCGGTGGACTTCAGCACGCTGGAGAATGCCGCCCATGTCTCGGGCAAGGAGGAGCGCAAGACAGCGACCCCCGCGCACTCCAACATCGCGGGCCGCTACGTCTTCGGCCACGGTGACCCCGACAAGGGCTTCAAGCAGGCCGATGTCATCGTCGAGCACGAGTTCAAGACCGAGGCGACCCATCAGGGTTACATCGAGCCCCACGCCTGCACCGCCAGCGTCTCCAGCGACGGCATGGCCGAGCTCTGGGTCTGCACCCAGGGCCCGTTCATGGTCCGCGATGTCTGCGCCAGCCTGCTCGGCATGGATGTCTCGCGCCTGCGCGTCACCCCGTCGGAAATCGGCGGCGGCTTCGGCGGCAAGACCACGGTCTTCATCGAGCCTGTTGCCCTGGCGCTGTCGCGCAAGGCAGGCAAGCCCGTGAAGGTGGTGATGAGCCGTTCGGAAGTCTTCCGCGCCACGGGGCCGACGTCGTCGGCCAGCATGTGGGTCAAGATCGGCGCCAAGAAGGACGGCACCTTCGTTGCCGCCGATGCGGTGCTGAAGTACCAGGGCGGCGCCTTCCCGGGCTCGCCCGTCGAGATGGGCGCGATGTGCGCCTTTGCCTGCTATGACCTCAAGAACGTGCGCATCGTCGGTTACGACGTTGTCACGAACCGGCCCAAGCAGGCGGCCTACCGTGCCCCGGGTGCGCCGATGTCGGCGTTCGCGGTCGAGGGCGTGATCGGCGAGATCGCCGACAAGCTCGGCATGGACGCCATCGACATCCGCCTGAAGAACGCGGCCAAGGAGGGCACCGTCTCGTCCTACGGCCCGACCTTCGGTCCGGTCGGTCTCGTCGAGACGCTGGAAGCCGCCAAGGCGCACAAGAACTACAAGGTGAAGCTGGGCAAGAACCAGGGCCGTGGCGTCGCCTCGGGTTTCTGGTTCAACTTTGCCGGCAACACCTGCGTCTCGATCAACCTCAACGTCGACGGCACCCTGGCGCTCGCGCTCGGCACCGTCGACATCGGCGGCAGCCGTGCCTCGATGTGCCTCATGGCCGCCGAGGAGCTCGGCATCAGCTATGAAGATGTCCGCGCCGTCATCGCCGATACCTCCTCGCTTGGTTACAACGACATCAGCGAGGGCAGCCGTGTCACCTTCTCCTCGGGTCTGGCGACCATCAAGGCTGTGCGTGATCTGAAGGTGCGGATGTGCGGCCGCGCCGCAAAGATCTGGGGCATCCCGGAAGACGCGGTGAAGTGGGAGAACGGTGCGGCCCATCCGGCCGGATCGAACGCGGGCAACTTCCCGCCGCTCTCGATCAAGGAGATCGCCGCCCAGGCTTCGGCCACCGGCGGTCCTCTCGCGGGTCACTACGAGATCAACGCCGAGGGTGCGGGGCCGAGCTTTGCCACCCACGTCTGCGATGTCGAGGTCGATCCCGATACCGGCGCCATGAAGGTGCTGCGTTATCTCGTCGTGCAGGACGCCGGCAAGGCCATCCACCCCTCCTACGTCGAGGGTCAGTTCCAGGGCGGCGCCGTTCAGGGCATCGGCTGGGTGCTGAACGAGGAGTACTTCTACGGCAAGGACGGCACGCTGCAGAACGCCGGCTTCCTGGATTACCGGGTGCCGGTCTGCTCGGACGTTCCGATGATCGACACGGTCATCGTCGAGGTGCCCAATCCGGGCCACCCCTACGGTGTCCGCGGTGTCGGCGAAACCTCGATCGTGCCGCCCCTGGCGTGCGTCGCGAACGCGGTTTCCTCGGCCATCGGCGTGCGCGCGCGCACGCTGCCGATGTCGCCGCCCAGGGTTCTGGCGGCGCTTGAAGGTGTTGCTGCCTCGAAGGCTTGAGGCATGCTGAAGGTCAAGCTCGGCGGCACGCTCGTCAACAAGGCGGGCGGCCGCACCGAGTTCGAGGTCGAGGGAGCCAACATCATGCAGATGTTGCGCAACCTCGGCCGGACCTGCCCTGAGCTCGAACCCATGCTCCAGAAGGGCGTGTCCGTGGCGGTCGACGGCCAGATCTACCGCGACGCCATGCTCCAGCCCCTGGGGCCGGAGAACGAGATCATCCTGTTGCCACGCATGGCGGGCGGCTGAACGCCGCCTGCCTTGCGTCGGCGGCCCTGGATTCGCTCTAGTGGCCGCCGGAGATCATCGCCCATGACATCAGAGCTGATCGACGCGCTGGGTGCCCGCAACGGCATCGTCTGCGTTGCGGGTGCCGGCGGCAAGAAAACCACCATGCTGCGCCTGGCGCGCGCCCATCCGGGCCGCGTGGCGCTGACCGCTACGTCGAAGATCCCCCGGGCCTTCGGCAAGGGCGATCCCGACCTGCTTTCCTTTCCCGAAACCGCCGTTGCGGCGGACGTTCTGGCCCACGCCGGCGGCGGGCGGATTCTGGCCTACGCCGGTGAACCCAGCCGCTCGGCCCGCCTGCGCGGTGCCGCGTCTGACCTGATCCGGGCGGTTCACGAGCAGGGCAATTTCGCTGCGACCTATGTGAAGGCCGATGGCGCGCGCATGCGTCTGGCCAAGGCCCATGAGGGCGAGGAACCGCGCCTGATCGCTGGGGCTGCCGCAGTGGTGTTGCTCGCCTCGATCCGGGTCGTGGGCAAACCACTCGATGAACACAGCGTCCACCACCACGAACGCTTTGCTGAGATCGCCGGCATCGCCGTCGGCGAGCCGGTAACGGAAGCCGCTCTGGCCCGCGTACTGGCCCACCAGCTTGCCGCCATCGCCGCCTGCGGGCACGACAACATTGTCGCCGTCATCAACATGGCCGATGACGAGGCCCTGCTCGCTTGCGCACGCGCCGTGGCGCTGGAAGTGCGGGAGCGTTTCGGGGCGCGCCAGCGCATCGCGCTGACCGCCATGCTGGCGGCTGATCCCTTGCGTGAACTCCTGATTTAAAGCGGCGCCAGCGCATCGGCGATGCGCGGGAGCTTCAGGCCGTCGTAGCGCTCCTGCTGGTCGGCGGCATCATGGGCCAGGCGGAAGCAGGTGATGCCGTTCCACAGCGGCTGGATGATGTTGCCGCCATAACCCCGCATCGAGGGAATTCGCACCAGACGTCCGCTGCGGGCGCGGTAGGGAAGCTGCCAGTAGGCGAGGCGATAGGTCACCTCGCCGTCGCTGGTCGTCGTGCCCGTGGGCAGGCCCTTGGCGAAGTCGCCATCGGTCGCGTCGGCCAGCAGGCGGGGACAGAGCAGACGCTCGCCCTTGTGGACCCCGCCACCCGCGATCAGCGCGCCAAGCTTGGCGATGTCGTCGAGCCCCAGGAACAGGCCGAAGGCGGTCAGCGGCAGGCCGCGCGATCCGTCGCCCTGCCGTGTGCGCGCGATGTCGGCCCCGCGGATGCCGATGGGCTCATAGACCTCGCGTGCGACCATGTCGAAGAGATCGGCATTCGGCCCTGCGTGGCGCTTCCACAGGGCGTCCATGGCGACACCCGCCATGAACAGATCCTGGTCGCGGTAACGCGCCACCTCGCCCGGCCCCCATGGGTAGCTCGGGCAGGCAAAGGCGCAGGCGAGTTTGTCGCTGCTGCTTTCGGCGGCATACCAGGCCTGATAGGCGCGGTAGGAATCCGGGCCGTCGCCCTCCGCTTCGGCGTTTTCGGGTTCCGTGAGGTTGTCGGCATAGATATCGAAAGGTTCGGCCTGCTGTCCGGCCGTGCCGATGCCGCTTGCCATGTTGAGGCAGTCCTTGATCGTGACATCGGCCCATCCATCGTGATCGGCGCCAATCTCGAGCGCGTCGGCGATGCGCGTGGTGGCGACCTGCGGCCCCAGATGGACGCCAAGGCGCAGCAGGGCGGTGGTGCCGAATGCCGCCTTGGTCGCCGACCAGAGGCCAAAGCGCATGGCGCGCGGAAAGGGCGCTGTGCCGTGGGCCACCTGCATGGCCGTGGCATAGATCACGCCATCGACCACGAGGCCGGAGACGATCTCGCTCGCCGCGCCATAACCCTCGCCCAGGGCGGCGATCAGTGCGGGATCGACGCGGCCGGCCAGCTCGCCGATGGCGCGGATCGGCAGGGCATCGGCGCTGTCGGCCTCGTGGCGGGCGCGGGCTGCCGCCGCGCGAACGGCCTCGCCCGTTTCCAGGCGCGCGGGCACCCGGCCCCACAGGCCGAAGGCATCGGGCAGGTGGTCGGGCTGCGTCTGTGTGATCTTCTGGACGACCAGGTCGCTGGCCTCGCTCTCGTTCCACAGGAAGGTTGCGACCAGATGGTGCGATTCGTTTTCGTGGGCATTGGAGAGATGCAGCGGAAAGGATGCGCGGTTGGCGCCGCCGTCCGCTTCCTCGCGCCAGATGCGCCCGCTGCCGACCATGACGTCCCAGTAGCTTGCCGTATCGGGGCGGCGGTGGAGCCCGGCATGGATCGGCACCAGCGCCTGGCCGCTGGTGGTGAAGGAAAGCGCCATTGCGGGAAAGCGGTGCGGGTCGCCCGACAGGCGGAACGGCCCTTTGAGCGCTGGGTTGTCGCTGGTCAGCGCGGTACCGGCCAGATGCAGGGTGCCCTCGAACGGCGGCGCTGCTGGCGCGTTGCCTTCAGGCAGGTAGGCGCCATTGTCGGCGGGTGCGGTGAGGGTTTCTCCCGAAGTCAGGAAGCCGGTCGTGAATCGTTTCTGCATCGGGGCGCTCTCCTGTTGCCGCTGCCAGCAAGCCACGGCGATGATAGCCTCAATGGCACAACACGAAAGGATCGACGATGAGCGAATTTCTGGTGGTGGGCGGTAATGGCCATGTCGGCAAGGAGGTGGTCGCTCAGCTTCTGGACGCCGGCCACAGCGTGCGCGCCCTGGTGCGCAGCGAGGCAAAGGTGCCGGCGTTGAAGCGTGATGGCGTCACCCTGTTTGTCGGCGATATCGCCGATGCCGATTCGCTTGCCCCAGCGATGCGCGGCATTGAGGGCGCCTATGTCGCCACCGGCGACGGCGAGGAATCGGTTGCGGCCTTCGAGACCTTCCTGAAGGCCGGTCTGGAGCACAAGCTGCAGCACATCGTGCGCCTCTCTGCCCGTTCGGCCGATGCCAACTCGCCTTCCGACCTGACACGCCGCCACGGCCTGCGCGAGAAGGCGCTTGAGGAGTCGGAGATCGGCTGGACCCATCTGCGCCCGACCTGGTTCATGCAGATGATGACCGAATATGCCCCGGGCGGCGTCATCGCGGTGCCCGGCGGCCAGGGCCGCATCCCCTGGATCGACACCCGCGACATCGCGGCCGTTGCGGTGACCTCGCTGATCGATGGCGGCGATCATCTGGGCCAGACCTATGAACTGACCGGCGGCCGTCCGCTGACCTATGGCGATCTGGCCAAGGACATGTCGGCCGCGACGGGCAGGACCTTCGAGTACCGCGACATGAGCCCGGAGGACTTCGCCGCCAAGATGCGCGAGGAGGGCAACGAGGAATGGTACATTTCGCTGATCCTCCAGCTCTACGAAAGCATCCGCAGCAACACCAAGGCCGAGCTGGCGCTGGGTGTGCAGGAGGCGCTCAACCGCCAGCCGATCACCTTTGCCCAGTTCTGCCGTGACCATGCCGACGAACTGGTGAAGCAGCTTTAGCGGATCGCGTGGACGCCAGGCAGGGCGTCCACGCTGCACGCGGGGGCGTCCTGCGGGCTCCTTGTCAGGCTGCGCTCCAGTGCCTGCTCCAGGGTCGGCGCCAGGAATTCAAAGCCGGCTTGCTGCATGCGCATGGGCACGGCCCGGCGGCTGGCGAGCAGCAGCTCCTGGCCCATCTCGCCCAGCAGGCCGTGGATCAGCGGTGCGGGCAGGGTGAACAGGCAGGGCCGGTGCAGCGCGGCGGCGAGCGCGACCGAGAAGTCGGCGTTGCGCACCGGCTGGGGCGCGACGGCGTTGAAGGGGCCGCGCAGGTCCTCCCGCGCAATGGCAAAGGCGATCATGCGCACGGCGTCGTCGAGATGCAGCCAGGGCATCCACTGACGGCCGCAGCCCAGGCGGGCGCCCAGGCCGAATTCGAAGGCCGGCATCATGGCGCCCAGCGGCCCGCCGTGGGCGGCCAGCACCAGCCCGAAGCGCAGCTCCACGACCCGCACGCCGAAGCGGCAGGCCTTGCGCGCCTCGGCTTCGCGCGCCGCGCACAGGTCGTGGGCGAAGCCGGCGGCGTGGGGGCTCTCCTCGCTCACCAGGTCGTCGTTGTCGGTGCCGTAGAAGCCTGTCGCTGAGGCCGAGACCAGCACGCGCGGACGTGTCTCCAGGCGGCCCATCAGGTGGATCAGGTCGCGTGTCGTGTCGATCCGGCTGGTGCGCAGCAAGTCCTTGCGCCGCGCGCTCCAGCGTCCCCCGGCGACCGAGGCGCCAGCCAGGTTGACCACGGCGTCGAAGATGGTGTCGGCAGGAATGCTGCCCATGGCGGTCGCGACGGTCACGGGCATCGCCAGGTCGCGCGCCTTGCGCGGGTCGCGCGTCAGCACGGTGACATGGTGGCCTGCCCCGACCAGGGCGGCGACCAGGCGGCGGCCGATGAATCCTGTGCCGCCCGTCACCAGCACCCGCATGGGGGAGGGCAGGAACGGGGTGACGAGCGGCCCCGCGGGCAGCGCCGGGGAGGCAACGGCGCGGGCGCGGGCGGCATCGCGCAGGGCCCACAGGCCGACCCCCAGCGCGAACACGGTGAAGAGCACCGACCACAGGCCGCGCTCGACCAGAACGAGCCCGCCGGGCTCGCTCGCCCAGGCCACCAGATGGGGCGTCAAAAGGGCCAGGAACGCGCCATAGCTCACCGCGAGCAGGGTGTGGATGATGCGCTCGCTTTCGGGCAGCAGGCGGGTGCGGTCCTCGACGATGAAGTCGGCAAGGGTGATCGCGACCTCGGCGGCCAGCACCGCGACGAAGACCGCGACCCACCAGCCATGCGGCTCGGCCCAGGCCAGGACCAGGAAGATGACGGCATAAAGCGCGTTGCGCGCGGCATGGAGCCCAAGTTCGCGGCCCGTGCCGGTCTTCCAGGTCAGGCGTTCGGTGAACTCGTGGTGGAAGGCAAGGTCGAAGGCGCCGACCAGCCCCTGGATCGCGGCAAGTATCAGGACGGCGGTCATGGCCGGTCCTCCCTTTCGAAGAAGTCGCCCTCCTGGAAGACCAGTTCGCCGAACCAGGGATGGACGATGGAAAGCGTGAAACGGAAGCGGCCGCCGCCCAGCTCCCGGTGGCTGACCCGCGTCTACCCCGGCCACAGGGCGCGGGGCAGGCGGATGTGCAGGCCGCCGCCGTGGAAGGCATAGGCGCGGCTGGTGAAGTGCAGGACATCGGGTTCGGCGGTAAGGTCGAGTTCCATGACGATGCCGTGGCCCAGGCACTCGAGCAGGCCGCGTTCGGCATCGAAGCGCTTGACGCTCTTCACGGTGAAGGCGCGCCCGCCGGGCATCAGGTAGCGGCGCTGCCAGACGCCTGCCTCATCGCCGCTGCCGCCAACGTCGATCATGGTCACCATGTCGCGTCCCGCGCTGGTGCAAAGCGCACGTCCGAACAGGCGCGTCAGCAGCGCAAGCGCGCGCCCGGCCATGCTCAGGCGTACGGTGCCCATCAGGCCATAGAAGGCGCGGTGGACGTGGCGGCCGTCGAAGCGGCCGCGGATCGCGGGATCCAGGAGGCGCCAGCCGGCTTCGCCCAGCAGGCTGCGGTAGGTCGGCAACGGGCGGCGTGCCCTGGCAGCCGGCGCAAAGCCGGTAGCCGTCGGAAATTTCAGAAATTCTTGAAAGGTCATGGCAAAAAACCCCCTATTTCACGAACCGCGCGACCTTGCCTCCCATGGCCATCAGCTTGCGCAGGATCGGCCGCGGGATACGTTTGACCTGGTCGTACCAGCCCGACATCGAGACGATGAAATCGTGCATGGCGGCAATGCGCTGGGCGACACCGGGATCGATCGCCTTGTCGGCGGCGGCCTCGTCGCGGCAGCGCGCGAGTGTCGCCACCAGCGGGTCGATCTCGCGCTGCTTGCGGCCCTCGGCGATCAGGTTCATCAGGTTCCACGCGTCCTGTTCGGCGACGAAGTGGTCGCGCCGGTCGCCCATGACATGGACCAGTTCGATCAGGCCCCAGCCCTGCAGTTCCTTCAGGCACATGCTGACGTTGGAGCGTGCGATCGAAAGCGTGTCGGTGATCTCGTCGGCATGGATCGGGCCGGGTGCGAGATAGAGCAGGGCATGGACCTGGGCGACCGAGCGGCTGACTCCCCAGCGCGATCCCATCTCACCCCATTGCAGGATGAAGCGTTCCATGGCGGGGTTGAGTTTCATGATCAACGGTTCTTTCAGTAATTTCTGAAAGAAATATCGCGCTGCTTGTCTTCGGAGTCAAGAGTGTGCGGAATCAGCCCGCGTGATCGGTGCCCGGCGTCCAGCCGATGCGGTTTGCCCAGTCCGCCGGGGCGCAGACGTAACCGACCACGGCATTGCCCTTGCTGCCGCAATGTGCCGGCGTGCCCTGGGCCAGCCACAGGAGATCGCCCTGGGCTGCTTCCACCCCGCGGCCCTCGGCCTCAATCCAGAAGTCGCCGCGGATCGCGACCAGCGCCATGTCGCAGGGGGCGGTGCAGGAAAGCGCTCCATCACCGAACCGGGCGAGGCCCGCGGCCATGGAAATGCCGCTGCCGGGACCCAGAAGCTGGGCTAGTTCCAGCGTTCCGGAGTCAGCAGCAAAGCGATCGAAGCGGGCGCCTGCGTGGCGATGGACGGCGATTCCGGAGAGGCTGCCTTCCGCGCCGCCCTGGTTGGCCAGGTCCTTGACGTCGCGTCCGGCTTCCCAGCCCACGATCTGCGCCCAGTTGACCGGCCAGGTCGTATAGAAGAAGCGCGAGGTGCCGGTGCTCCAGTAGGAGTTCCTTGCGCCCTCGGCGATCCACACGACATCGCCTGCCTTCAGGGCCTGCGGCCCGTGGGAATCCTCCCAGACCAGATCGTCGTCCAGCGCGATGACCACGGCATCGTAATCGACGCGATAGACAAGCGGTCCGCCCTGAGCAATGCACAGACCCGCGGCCATGGTGGTGCTGTTGGCGGCGGTCACGACATCGGCGACATCAAGCCTGCCGGGAGGCCCGCCATAGGGTTCGAAGGGCGCATCGGCCATCGGCTGGTGCAGGAAGAGGGGCATACACAGGCTCCGTGATCGGCAAGGGTGCAGCCTGTAGGGCGTGCGGGCCTGATACAAGCGTGCCGACAGCCATCGATTGAGATTTACGCAACTATTGCGCCGAATTCATCGCTGGCCGCATGGCCCCCTGCACCCTAGCCTTTGGGCCATCTTCGGGGAGAAAAACACATGCACCACGCCGTTCGCGATCTCGTCTGTTCGTTGCCCGAGCCCGGCTGGAATTATGGTTATGCCCGTTCGCCGTTCTACGACCGGGCCCTGGCATGCGGCGCGACCTTTGTCGTTTACAACCGGCGCATGATGCCGGTCTCGCTGAAGACCAGCGACCGCTTCGAGGGTTACTGGGCGCTGCGCCGGGGCGTCACGCGGCTCGATACCGGTGAACTGCCGACCGAGATCGCCGGCCCGGATGCCGAACGGCTGCTCAACCGCATCTTCACGCGGGATGTCTCGAAGATGAAGCCGGGCCGCTCGACTTATGGCATCGCCTGCTGGGACGACGGCGGCCTGCTGGTCGACGGCGTCCTGATCCGCCTCGAGCAGGACCGCTTCTGGTACGTCCAGGCCGACGGCGATTTCGTCGGCTGGACACGCGCCCATGCCATGGGCATGGATGTCGAGATCAGCGATCCCCAGTCCTGGGTGCATCAGATCCAGGGGCCGAAGTCCTTCGACGTCCTGGCCGATGCCTGTGACGACGGCATGCCCGATCCCTTCCGTTATTTCGATGCCCGCGAGGTGACGATGGGCGGGCAGAAGGTGCTGATCACCCGCACCGGCTGGACCGCTGAGCTGGGTTTCGAGATCTACACCTATCCGGACATGGACCACGCCGCGCTGTGGGATCACGTCAGCGCCGCGGGCGCGCGCCACGGCATGATCGACATCGGGCTCGACGCCATGGACATCCGCCGCATCGAGGGCGCGATCTTCAACAACGGCTCGGACATCGATGCAACGATGACGCCCCATGCGGCGGGCATGGGCGGCTTCGTCGCCATGGACAAGGGCGACTTCTTCGGCCGCAAGGCGCTGGAAGGGGCCGACCCGCGCACCCGCATGTACGGCATTGCCTGCAAGGACGCCGAGGCGTTGGTCGGCGGCCCTGTCGCGCGTGGCGGCAAGCAGATCGGCCACATCACGGCGTCGGGCTGGTCGCCTTACCTCGAGCAGGGCGTCGCCTTCGTACGCCTCGAAAGCGCAGACCTGGTGGAGCCGCGCGGGGTCGAGGTGATGGGCTTCGATCTCAAGATGCACCCGGCACAGATCGTCGACCTGCCCTTCTACGACCCCGAGAAGCGCATCCCGCGCGGCCTCGACAAGCCGCAGGTCTAGGCCACCCTGCGGTCCAGCCAACGCACGTAAAGGGCCGCGCCAAGGGCCAGCGCCGACGAGCCAAGCATCATCGCAAGCAGGGCCTGCGGCGCATTGGCCGGCGTCAGGATGGCGCCGGTGAGGCCTGAAATCAGCGCGCCGCCCGCCACGGTCAGGGCGCCTGCCAGCCCGGCGGCCGTGCCTGCGAGAGAGGGCCGCACCGACATGGCGCCTGCCGCGCAGCTCGGCATGGTGATGCCGTTGCCGATGCCGACAAAGACGCAGGCGCCGAACAGAAGGGGCGGCGTGACGATGCCGGCCACAACGATGGCGAGGCCCACCGACAACCCGCCGCAGGCGACCAGCCGGCCGATGATCATCATCGTCGCCAGCCCATGGCGGCCTGAGAAACGTCCCGCCAGAAAGCTGCCCAGGACGAAACCCGCCGTGATGGTACCCAGCCAAACGCCCAGGGTGCCCGGCGACATGGCAAAGACCGTGGCTGCGACCAGCGGCGCGCCGCCCAGGAAGGCGTAGAAGGCGCCGGTGGAAAACGCCATGCAGAGGGCAAAACCCCAGTACTGCCGCGAACGCAGCAGTTCGGGATAGGCATGGAACTGGCGCGCCAGGGTGGGCGATGGCGCGGCGTTGGTCTCGCCCAGATCGACCCAGCACAGGGCGAGCAGGGCGAGGCCCAGAGCGAACAGCAGAACGAAACTGGCCCGCCAGCCGAACAGTTCGTCGAGCGCGCCGCCCAGCGTGGGGGCGAGCATCGGCGCAATCGCATAGGCCATGGCGAGATATCCGATCAGGCTAGCGGCCTTCTGCTCGGGCGCGGTATCGCGGATCACCGCCATCGACACGGTGTAGCCGGCAACGATCACGCCCTGGGCCATGCGACAGACAAGGAAGCTCCAGACATCCGGGGCGACCATGCAGCCCAGCGAGGCCAGGACAAAGACGATGAGTCCCCACAGCATCACCGGACGCCGCCCGAAGCGGTCCGACAAGGGCCCGAGCACGAGCTGCAGCGCGGCGGTGACGATCGCGTAACCCGCGACCGAAAGGTTCACCAGGGCGTAGTCGGCCCCAAACTCTGCCGAGATGTTGGCAAGCGAGGGCAGGAACAGGTTCAGCGTGCCGACGGAAAGACCGGCCAGCAGGATCAGGGTGAAAAAATGGGGCGGTGTGCGCGTGGTGGCGGTCATGGGGGCATCCGGTCGCTTAAAAAGCAGGCAAAAAAAAGCCCTCGGAGTCGAGGGCGCGCAGCAGAACGGTGGGGCGGGTGCCTACCGTACCTTGCGCTCTTGCCTGGTTACGACGCGGGAAACCGGAATCATGCCGGGATGCTCCGTTGAATGGGGTGCGGCCTGTCCGCTGCGGCGATCATGCATCGCCTGTATGGCCTATGTCACGTCTTCGCGTGGCAATACGCCGTCCAGATGCAGCCAGGGCAGTTTCGAGCCAACGTAGATGTGGCGTTCCCTGGCGGCCGCGCCGGGGTGGCGGCCGCCGTCCAGCGTGCCGGGCATGAACCAGATGGACCCGGGCGATGCCGCGACATCAATGGTGATCTGGCAGCCGCAGGTCCGGCAGAAGTTGCGCGTCACACCGGGTGAGCTGTCGAAGTGGGAGAGATTGTCCGCACCCCGGATGATGGTCAGGGCCGGGCGTGGCGCGATGGCATAGGTGGCAAAGGAGACGCCATGGACCTTGCGGCACATCGAGCAGTGGCAGTGGTAGAGGTCGGTTGCTTCCTCACGCACCTCGAAGCGCACCGCGCCACACTGGCAACCGCCGGTCAGGGTGTCGAATGGCATCAGGTTTTCTCCGGGCCGAATTCGATGAAGCGTGGCAGGTGGTCGTGCGGCTCGTACCAGCCGGTGCGCGACTCCCAGAAGATGTGGCGTTCCGTACCTTCACGCCCGCCGGGATCGGCGCCCGCGTCCAGGATGCCCGCGGAAAACCAGATGTCGTCGGGTTTGCGTTCGACCTCTTCCCAGACATGGCTGCCGCAGGTGCGGCAGAAATGTCGGTGCGTGGTCGGCGAGCTGTCGAAGGTGCCGAGGTTGTCGGCGCCGGACAGCAGGTGAAAGGCCTTGCGTGCAACCACCGCATAGGTCGGGTAGAGCGCGCCCTGCAGCTTGCGGCAGATCGAGCAGTGGCAGTGATAGACGTCGTGGGCCGGGGCGGTGATCTCGAAGCGCACCGCGCCGCACAGGCAGCCGCCCTGGCGCGGCGCGAAGGCGGTGGTGTCAGTCGCCATAACCCGTGTCCTTTCTCAGATCGTCGCCCGTGTCGTACCAGCTGACGCGCGAGTCCCAGAAGATGTGGCGCTCGTCGGTGGGGGCATGGCCCGGGTTCTCGCCGGCATCCAAGGTGCCGAGCACGACGAAGACGCGGTCACTCCACTTGTCGATGCGGTTGAAGAGCTGGCAGCCGCAGGAGGGACAGAACAGGCGGTGTATGCCGGGCGAACTCTGGAAATCGGCAAGGCTGGCGCTGCCGCAGTCGATCGTCAGCGCGGTCGCGGGGTAATCGCCGAAGCTTGCGAATAGCGCGCCGTGCGCCTTGCGGCACAGGGAGCAGTGGCAGTGCAGCACCTCGCGCGGCGGGGCCGTGATGGTGTAGCGCACGGTGCCGCACTGGCAGCCGCCGTGGATCGGTTTGAGGCCCATGGTGATCTGTCTCCCTGGCGGCGATGCTAGCTCCTGTCGCGCCTCAAGCGAACAGCGGAGGACGCTGGATGCCGCGGGCCATTTCCCGCTCCAGCGCCATGCCCAGCTCGACCAGGCGGCCGTCTTCGTAGAGGCGGCCCCACAGGGCGGTGACGTGGGGCAGCAGACGGCCCTGGCTGCCGTCCTGCCTGGCGCAGGGGGCATAGTCCTCATTCCTGCGCCAGGCGAACCCCGTGGGCACGGCAAGGGCGGGATGGCCGGTGCAGTTGGTGATGGTGAGCAGCGGCGTACCGTCGACCGGGGCGAGCAGGGCGTCGACGCCTTCCAGAACCTCGGCCATGGCCTGCATGGTGCGTCGGCGCAGCCGCTCTGCCTGGACCAGGGCGACGGCGGACACGAGATGGGCCTTGCGGAACTCGTTGGACCAGGAGACGTCGCCCTGCAGCGGCAGGTCGTCGTCGCGCCCGTCGAGCGTCAGTTCCTCGAAGGCTGCGGCGGCCTCGACGTTGAGGATGGTTTCCAGCGAATCGTAGGGCAGGTCGGGCAGGCTGATCTTCCTGGCGCGGCAGCCCGCACGCTTCAGAGCCTTCAGGGCGTCGCGGTCAGCCTGGGTGCCGACGGGCCCTTCGAGCCAGGCCGGATCGTAGCCGATCACCGCGCCTTCCACGCTGCGCCGGGCATCGAAGTCCAGTGGCACGTCGCGGCTGCCGGCATCGGCGGAATGGAAGGCATCGATGGCGTCGAGCACCAGCATGGTGTCCTCGGCGCCGCGTGTCAGCGGACCCAGTTTGTCGAGCGACCAGCACAGCGCCATGGCGCCGCTGCGCGGCACGCGCCCGAAGGTCGGGCGCAGGCCGACGGTGCCGCAGCGGTCGGCGGGCGAGAGGATCGAACCCAGGGTCTCCGAACCGATGGCGAAGCCGACGCAGCCTGCCGCCACCGCCGCGCCCGACCCCGCGCTGGAGCCCGAGGAACCTTCCTCCAGGTTCCACGGGTTGCGCGTCTTGCCCTTGTGCCAGAGTTCGCCCCAGGCGAGCGCACCCAGGGAGAGCTTGGCGACCAGCACGGCACCGGCCTCCTCCAGCAGGGAGACCACGCGGGCATCGCGCGTCGGCATCCGCCCGGCATAGGGGGCCGCCCCCCAGGTGGTGGCGATGCCCTTGGTATCCAGCAGGTCCTTGGCGCCCCAGGGCACGCCATGCAGGGGGCCGCGCCACTTGCCGCGGGCGATCTCCCGGTCGGCGCGGCGCGCCTGGGCCATGGCGAGCTCTTCGGTCAGGGTGACGACCGCTTCCAGGCGGCCGTCATGTTCCTTCAGGCGCGAAAGATAGAGTTCGGTGAGGCGGCGGCTGGAGATCTTGCGGCTCTTGAGCCAGGCCGAAAGATCGGTCAGCGGGGCGAAGGCGATATCGGCATCGCTAGCGGGCAGGGCACGACGCGTCGGCGGCGAGCGGCGCACCTTCTCGTGCGCCGGAACGGGCGTTCCGGGCAGCAGCGGCTCGAAGACACAGGCCGGCCCCAGGTCGTTGGGCAGCTCCACCTTGCGTACGGCGCGCTCGCGCGCGACCTGCAGGCCGATGGTGTGGAGCGCCAGCAACCGTTCCTTCTTCGTGTAGCGCACGCTGGCGAGCGTCTCGGCGCCTGCCATGTCCTGGGCTGAGATCTTAGGGGTCCTGCCGCCTGCTGCCATGATGCACTCCACTGCCTGGACGCGATCATGGCGCGCCTGCCCGGTGCGATCAAACCGGCGCATTCAGACAGGCCGGGGCCGGGTCTGCCGTTCGCGGTGCAGGATGTAGAGGCCACAGGCGATGATGACCGTGGCGCCGCCGACCACGTCCCAGCGCGGCACGTCACCCCAGATCAGCAGGCCAAGCAGGATCGCCCAGAGTATCGAGCTGTATTCGAAGGGCGCGACGGTGGAGGCAGGCGCGATGCGGAAGGCCTGGATCATGCAGAAGTTGGCAAGGCCGGTCAGCGCGCCGACCAGCATGAAGAGCGCCAGGTCGCCGGACGCCGGCCAGGCCCAGGCAATCGGCGTGCCCAGCGCCATCACCGCCAGCGTCGCCGCCGTGGTGTGAAGGTTGAGGGTCGGGCCCTCGACCAGCGCGCCCAGGCGGCGCGTCAGGATCATCATGAAGGCATAGAGCATGGTGCCGCCCAGCAGCAGGGCGGCCCCCAGAGGCGGCATGGCGCCGTCCGGGCGCACGATCACCAGGGTGGCGGCAAAGCCGATCAGCACGGCGATCCAGCGCTGGCGGTCGAGCCGCTCCTTCAGCAGCCAGGCCGAGAGCACGAGGATCATCAGCGGACCCGTCATGCCCACGGCGATGGCATCGGCCAGCGGGATCATCGGCAGGGCAAAGACATAGGCGCCATAGGCCAGCGCGCCGCCGAAGCCGCGCAGCCAGCACAGCACCAGCAGGCGCGGCGGCAGTTTCTGGATGCCGCCGCGGGTTGCGACCAGCAGGCCCGCGGGCACCAGGGCGAAGACATTGCGCCAGAACAGCACGGCCAGGACGGGGTAACTCGCCGCCAGCCATTTGCTCGCGGCGTCGTGGCCGGTCCACATGCCGGTCGCCACCAGCATGAAAAACACGCCGGTCAGCGGGCCGGCCTGACGCAGGGTTGCGGTCATCGTCGTTCTCCGCGCGCAGGATAGGACGCCTGCCAGGCTCTGGCGTCCGCGCTGCGGAACGCGGGCTCAGGTTGCGGCACGGCCGTTACGGCCGCGCACCCGCTCGCGGTGCACGATGTAGAGGCCGCTGGCGATGATGACGGCAACGCCGATGACGACATCGTGGCTGGGCCACTCGTTCCAGATCAGCAGGCCCAGCAGCGCGCCCCAGATCATGCCGGAATACTCGAAGGGCGCGACGATGGCGGGCGAGGCGATGCGGAAGGCCGCTGTCATGGCAAGCTGGGCCAGGCCCGCCATGCAGCCCAGGACCGCGAAGATCGCCAGGTCATACCAGGTCGGCGTGACCCAGAAGAAGCTGACGCCCACAGCGCTGAGGAAACAGAAGGCAAGGGCGGTGTAGAAGCTGAGCGTGGCGGTCGAGACCGTGCGCCCCAGCACCCGCGTCATCATCATGCTGGCGGTATAGAACAGGTTGCTGGCGATCAGCAGGGCCGCGGCCTCAATGGGGATCTGGCCGCCCGGACGCACGATGAAGAGCACCGCGGCAAAACCCACCAGCACCGCGCCCCAGCGATGGATGCCGACGGGTTCGCGCAAAACGATGGCCGAGGCCGCCGTGATGAAGATGGGTGCGGACATGCCCACGGCGATGGCATCGGCCAGCGGCATCATGGGCAGGGAAAAGACAAAGCAGGAAAAGGCGCAGAAGCCGAGCGACCCGCGCAGCACGCAGAGCGCGCGCAGGCGCGGCGGAATGCGCTGGATGCCGCCCATGCGGCGCGACAGGGCCAGCACCGGGATCAGGCCGAACTGGCTGCGCCAGAACAGGATGACAAAGACCGGGTAGAAATCCGCATACCACTTGGCCGCGGCGTCGTGCATCGCCCAGATGCCCACGGCCAGGACCATGAGCAGGATAGCCTTCAGCGGCGCATCGGCGCGCGCCTCAGACGTCGTCACGAGGCCCCTGTTTCTCCTGATGGGCACGACGGGCCTGGCGCGCTTCGCGCAGCAGGTCGTGCATGGGCCCGCGGCGGTGGCCGATGGTGTCGAGCGAGGCCACGGTCTTTTCCAGGTATTCGATGCAGGCGCCCATGGGCCCCTCGGCGCGGGCCAGGTGATGGACCAGCACATCCTGCGCGATGCGCCCGGCGTAACGCTCGTATTCCGGATTGATGACGAAGGTGACCGAGCGCACCTCCCGGTCGCCCAGATCAGCGGTGACCCAGGTGGGGATGTAGGCCCCGGCCAGCATTTCGCGGCGCCAGATGATGTTGGTTTCCTCGTCGATCTTGTCGGCTGCGATGCGCAGGACCAGGCCGCGGCAGGACCCACCCCGCTCCAGCCCAAGCATGACGCCCGGCAGCTCCGGCGTGCCCCGGCCGAGCGGCGTCCACAGGTTGAAGCGGCGATGCCAGCCGCGCACCAGGGCAGGGAGCGTCTCCTTCACATGGCAGGCGGGATTCCACATCAGCGAACCGAAGCCGAAGACATAGAGGTCCTCGGCGGCAGGGTGCCCGGCCAGCGTCGTCTTTCGATTGGCCTCGCGCTGCTCGTCGCTCCACAGGACGATCTGGCCGCTGTCCTGGGCGGCCTGCAGATGGGGCGAAAGCTGGCCGCTGGCCAGCAGGTCGCGGCTGATGGTGAACTTCTCGCTCATGTGCTGCGGGTGATCACCTTCTCGGGATCCCAGAACGGCAGATCGACCACGCTGGCGCCACGCAGGCCGTGGTCCGTGGAGACCGACAGGCGGGTGCCCTTCTCGTCGTGGGGCAGGTCGACAAAGGCCATCGCCATGTTCATGTCCAGACGCGGCGAGTGGACAGCGCTGGTGACGTGCCCGACAGCCTGGTCGCCCGCGATGACAGGCCAGAAGTCCTCGTTGGACCCCTTGAGCGCCGCGCCCTCGAGCGCCAGGCCGACCAGGCGGCGCTTGACCCCTTCTTCGGCGATGCGCGCCAGGGCGGCCTTGCCGATGAAATCAAAATCGCCGTCAAGCTTCACCAGACGGCCCAGGCCCAGCTCATAGGGATTGTTTTCCAGGGTGCAGTCGGTGCCCCAGGAGACCATGCCGCCTTCCATGCGGCGGATCTGGTTGGGTGCTGCCGGCCCGATTTGATAGGGCTTGCCGGCGGTGGCCACCTTTTCCCACAGTTCGTCGCCGCGGGAACCGTCGCGCAGGAAGATCTCGTAGCCCCGCTCGCTCGACCAGCCGGTACGCGAGACGACGACTGGAATGCCGTCGAGCTCGGTCTCGCGGAAGCGGAAGTAGCGCAGGTCGCCGATCCAGTCGCCGAAAAGGTCGGCCATGACGTCGACCGCCTTGGGCCCCTGCACCTGCATGGGGCTGACATCGGGCTCGCGGATGGCGACATCGAAGCCCCCGGCCGCTGCGACCCCCTTGGCGAACAGCAGCACGTCGGAATCGGCCAGCGACAACCAGAACTTCGTCTCCGACAGCTTCAGCAGCACCGGATCGTTCATGACGCCGCCGTTTTCGTCGGTGATCAGCACGTAACGGCACTGGCCCGCCTCGAGATTGCCGAGGTCGCGCGGCGTCAGCATCTGGGTCAGGCGGGCGGCATCCGGTCCCTCGATCTCGACCTGCCGCTCGGCGGCCACGTCCCACATCGTGACGTGTTCGACCAGGCGCCAGTATTCTGCCAGCGGCCCCTCGAACCACAGCGGCATGGCCATGTGGTTGTAGACGGTAAAGGCCTTGGCGCCGTGGCGCAGGGTGGCCTCGTAGAAGGGTGACTTCCTTACGCGCGGAGCAAAGGCGATCTGGGACAGGGGCATGGGTCGCGGCCTTCCGTGCCGTGGATGAGGGTTCTTACAGTACGACGGGATCGAGCGGATAGATCGGGCGCCGTACCTTGGTGAAGGGCAGGCGCGAAAGGTCGGGGGAGGCCAGCGCCCCGGAATCGCAGACAATCACGGTATCGGCCATGGGTTCATAAGCGGCGCGGAAGTGCTGCATCGATTTCAGCGCCACGGTGCGCTTCTTGCGCGGATCGATGCCATTGGCCAGGAACTGCTGCAGGTCGGTGATCTGCATGATCTGGCTGACGATCAGGATGTCGACGCCGCCGCTGCGCAACACGGCGGATTTGCCGAAGCTCTTTTTCATGCCGGCCCACATCGGACCATCGCAGACAAAATTGCCGTCGGTCGCGGCGATGACCTCGCCGGTGACCAGCAGGGAACCGCCGCCGAAGCGCGCATCGGTCTTGCCGCCGATGGTGAAGGTGCCCTTGGCGCCGACACCGGCGTCATGCATGTCGGCTGCCGATTCAGGATCGAGCAGGGGGCCGAAGCAGGCATCCTGCAGATTGGCGTCCAGCATCGCTTTCAGCAGGTTGGTGGCATCGCCATAGGCGCCCGCCCCGGGGTTGTCGGCGTAGTCGGCGATCACCAGGGGGTTGCCGTTCCAGTTGTGCGAACGGGCGATCTCGGCGGCGGCCCCGGTGGTGAGATAGGTGTTGGTGACCTTCCCACGGGAAGCCCAGATGTCGTCCATCAGGCTTTCGGCGATCGCCTGGAAACGCTCGTCCTGCCCGTCGCCGGTGACGATCACGTTGGGGCCGATGTCGTAGATGTCGGCGTGTTCGAAGCCGGCGTTGATCGAGATGTCGAGCACCCCGGGATCGGCCGCCATGATCGCGTCGGACTTCGCAAGCAGGCTGATCATCGGTTCGGTATCGGTGCGCCCGCCGTCGGCGCCGTGCAGCAGGGGGCGGCGCGCGTGATAGAGCCTGGGGCGCACCTCTCCGGCCATGGCCTGCTGCAGCAGGCCTCCGGCGCGCCGTGCCCGCACGCGCATGTCGATGTGGGGATAGGTGCGGTAGCTGCAGACGATGTCGGCAAGACCCGCGAAGTCCGGCCCGACATTGGCGTGCAGGTCGAAGGTGGTGCAGATCGGCACGTCCGGCCCGGCGATGGCGCGGATGCGTTTCAACAATTCGGTCTCGGCATCTTCGAAGCTCTCGGTCGACATGGCGCCGTGCAGGGCAAGCGCAATGCCGTCGAAGGGCCCGCCCTCGCGCAGGCCGTCGAGGATCAGACCGCCCAGTTCCTCGAAGGCCGCGTCGGTCACCAGGCCCGATGGTGTGGCGAAACAGGCGACGGTGTGGGTGAGGTCCCAGCCGTGGGCCTCCGCGGCGTCCATGTAGCCTGCGGTCTCGCAGTTCGTGCCGGTGAGATGCTCGACGATCTGCTCGGCACCGCGGTAGCAGAACAGCCGCTCGAACGCCGCCACGTCGGTGGGTTTCACCGCGAACGTGTTGGTCTCGTGCATGAACTGGCCGATCAGCACCCGGAAGGTCATCGTCGGCTCCAGAAGGAAGACCGCGACCGTGCCACGGAACCGACGATGGCGCCAGTTGGGCGCCTCAGCGCGGCGATGTCTCCGGCGCGGCGGCAGGCGCCTCCCGGTAGCTCTTCAGCAGTCGGGCGGTGAAATGGACGTAGCCGGGGCTGGTCGCGCCCAGGCGGTCGGCGATGCGTTCATGCGTCGCCTTGAGGGCATGGAACGGCACGGTAGGGAAGGTGTGGTGCTCGCAGTGATAGGGCATCTGCCAGGCCATCCAGCGCACCAGGGCGTTGCTGCGCGTCGTGCGCGTGTTGACCAGCATGTCCTCGGTATGGGGCAGCAGGGTGTGCTCGGCCATGAGGTAGGCGCGCAGGGTGAAGGAGGCGAGCACGATGGGTGCGGCCCACCAGATCACCGCCGCCCAGGTGGAGAGCGCGACCGAACCTGCGATGACCGCGATGTAGAGCGCCAGGTATATCCGCGCCTCCAGGATCACCGCCGCCCTGCCCTCCTGCGGCACGAAGGGGGCGTTGACGCGGCCCATGGCGTGACGCACGAACATCGCCGTCTCGGCCCACCAGTAGGACTGCAGCCCCGTCATGTACCAGGCCCACGACCAGAAACCCGCGGGCTTGGGTTCGATCAGCTCGGGGTCCTTGCCCGGGATCTGCGTGTAGCGGTGATGGTCGAAGTGGAAGTAACGGAAATAGACCGGCGGCAGCAGCATCACGAAGCCGGTCAGGTTGGCGACCGCATCGTTGAGCCACTTCGAGCGGAAGGGCGTGCGGTGGATCGTCTCGTGCAACGGGCAGAACAGGAAGTTGAGCAGCGTGCCGTGGAGCAGCCAGGCCGGAATCAGCAGCCACCACGTCCCCAGCGCCAGCCAGACCAGCAGCCCGGTCAGACACAGCGCACCCAGATGGCTGGAAAGCTGGATCAGCCCGGGCAGGTCCGAGCGTTCGGAGAGCCTGCGCACCTCGGTAAAGGAGAGCACGTCGCGCCGTGCGATGAAGCCGTCCATGGGCGATCCCGTAGCCAGGTCCGTTGAGGCGCACAGCCGCTGCGCACCGGCCGTCATCCTGCGATGGCGCACCCAGGGAGCGCAAGGCGTCGGCGCGCCAAAGAGCCGTGCATACGCCCACGTCCTGCGGCTAGGCTGACCGCACAATCGGGGGATGCCATGCACGTACTCGCCGTCTTCTGCCACCCGCGCCGCGATTCCTTCTCGGGCGCCGTTCTCGACCGCTTCGCGCAGGGCGCGCGCGAGGCCGGCCACAGTGTCGAGGTCGCCGACCTCCACGCCGAGGGATTCGACCCCGTCTTCAAGGCCGGCGACTTCATCCAGTTCGAGGGCGGCGCCATGCCCCCCGACGTGCTCGCCGAGCAGGCTCGCGTCGAACGTTGCGACGCGCTCGCATTCGTCTTCCCCATCTGGTGGTACGGCATGCCCGCCATGTTCAAGGGCTGGCTCGACCGCGTCTGGTCCAACGGCTGGGCCTACCACTGGGAACACGACCCCGAAGGCAGCCTGCTCAAACCCCGACCCTGCACCTTCCTCTGCCCCACGGGCGCCAGCCCGGCGATGATGCAACGCGGCGGCTACGGCGCCGACCTCGACAACCTCTGGCGCCGCGGCGTGCTCGGCTACTGCGGCGTCAAACCCATCCGCATCGAACTGCTGCTGGATGCCGCCTTCGACACCGGCAACGGCGCGCATGCCGCGCATCTGGAGACGGCGTACCGGGCGGGGCGGGAGATCGGGGCTTAACGCGCCACGAGCATGAGGGTCGCACAGGCCGGTGCGCCGGCAGGGATGTCCTGACCCTGACGTAGGCCGGTGAGCACCGCCATGAAGAGCAGTGTCCGGTGAAGGTCGTTCTCTGTGTGGCGTGCCACCGCAAAGGCCTCCTCACCGTGGCCTGCAGCGGCTGCGGCGATCAGCGTATCGACCAGATGCCATGCGTAGGGAGCGCGATCATCGGCCATAAGCGCAGCCTCGTTGGCCATCAGTGCGATGGCGCGCGGAAGATCGTGACAGGCCACGAACGGGGCGACCTTCGGCCAGAAGTTGAAATAGGCAAAACTGTTGGTGCCTGCCCAGCCAGCAGCGTCATGCATGGCATCGAAATCGCCCAGCAAGGCGTAGGCTTGCGCGAAGCGTAGGCGATACTGCTTTACGAGCCACTGGCGCATCTGTGTCATGTCTTGCTGGGTCGCATGCAGCCGGTCGAGCGCCGCCTCCGCATCACCGCTGCGTCGTTCTGCTTCGGCGATAGCGAGGCCGCCCAGCATAGGCAATGCCCCCTCAAGGGACTCCACCAGAGTGCGTGTCGCCTCGATGTCACCCGTCCAGGCTAGACCGTCGGCAATGGCAAGCGCCGCGTAGCCGCGATTGAGCGGCGCCCAGTCGGCGACATAGGCCAGGGCGTCGACCGAAAAACTGGAGGCGGCCCACACTGCAAGTAGGCGCGCCTGCATGTCCCTGGAAATCTTGCTGGCGGTCCCTGTTTCGACCCTGGGGTCCGAGAAAGCAGCATCGGCAGCGGCCTGGAACAAGGTGCGAGCCTGCTTCTCGTTGCCCACCGACGCGAGTACGCGCGCCACCGAAACCATGGCCCATGGGCCCGCCAGTTCCAGATCGGCCAGAGCAAGGGTCGACAGTACGCCCACGTCGGTCGGAGAAACCGGGTCGACGGCGATGGCATTCAGCGTGTCGAGCAGATCGCTTTTGGTGTTGGCGTACCAAGGAAGGCCGCGTGCTGCACCGTCCGGGTCCATCTTCAAGGCCAGGTCGATGGCTTCGCCCAGGTCGCCCTCAGCAGCAACAAGTCTGGGATAGAAGAACATGGGATCGAGAGACTGATAGGGCGAAATCTCGTCTTCCTCGAGTGCCGCGACAAAGGCCGATAGCGAACGCCAGGTTTCGGTTGCGACGCTGCAGGCAAAGCTGCCCGGGTCATGCCGGCATTCGGCAGGGGCCTCTGTCATGTCGTCGCCCTGCGCCGGGCTGACGACCAGGAACACTCCGCAGGCCCAAGCTTTCCATCGCGCGCCCATAGGAAGCATATGGTGGCAATCAACTGCCGCGATAAGTGCAAATCGGTCCGTCCATCGACGGTTTCGGCGGACGGGGCCATGAATCCTCCTGCACAGAGGGAGCCCAACCATGGCCACACGCCGCAAGAAGCCCGAAGACCTGCGCAGCAGGCTGTGGTTCGACGATCCCAGCCACCCCGATTCCGTGGCGATCCATCTGGAGCGTTACCTCAACTACGGGCTGACGCGCGAGGAGCTGCAGGGCGGGCGGCCGATCATTGCGATCGCGCAGACCGGCTCCGATCTCTCGCCGTGCAACCGGCATCACATCGAGCTCGCCAAGCGCGTGCGCGACGGTATCCGGGATGCCGGCGGCGTGCCCTTCGAGGTGCCGGTGCATCCGATCCAGGAGACGGGCAAGCGCCCCACGGCCATGCTCGACCGCAACCTCGCCTACCTCGGCCTCGTCGAGAGCCTGCACGGTTATCCCTTTGACGGCGTGGTGCTCACCATCGGCTGCGACAAGACGACGCCGGCCTGCCTGATGGCCGCCGCCACCGTCGACATTCCCGCCATCGCGCTCTCGGGCGGGCCTATGCTGGATGCCTGGTGGGAGGGCAAGCTCGCGGGTTCGGGCATGGTGAAGTGGGAGGCGCGCAAGAAACTCGCCACGGGCGAACTCGACTACGCCGGGTTCATCGACCTGGCCTGCCGGGCGGCGCCCTCGCCGGGCCACTGCAACACCATGGGCACCGCGCTCACCATGAACAGCCTGACCGAGGCGCTGGGCATGTCGCTGCCCGGTTGCGCGGCGATCCCGGCGCCCTATGCCGGGCGCGCGGCGATGGCCTATCTCACGGGCAAGCGCATCGTGGAGATGGTCTGGGAGGACCTGAAGCCGTCGGACATCCTGACGCGCGGCGCCTTCCTCAACGCCATCCGCGTCAACACCCTGATCGGCGGCTCGACCAACGCGCCGATCCACCTGCAGGCGATCGCGCGCCATGTCGGCGCGGAGCTTTCCCTGGAGGACTGGCAGGAGGCGGGCTACGGCCTGCCGCTGCTGGTCGATTGCCAGCCCTCGGGTCGTTATCTGGGCGAGGCCTATAACCGGGCGGGCGGCGTGCCGGTGGTCGCCAGGGTCCTGGCCGACCGGGGCCTGCTCGATCCCGCGACCACGGTGACGGGCCGCACGCTGGCCGAGAACGTCGCCGATGCGCCGCTGCCCGACGGCGACGTCATCCGGCCGTTCGACAAGCCGCTGAAGGAACATGCCGGCTTCCTGGTGCTCTCGGGCAACCTGTTCGACGGCGCGATCATGAAGACCTCGGTGATCTCCGAGAGTTTTCGCAAGGCATGGCTGGAGGTGCCCGGCCGCGAGAACGTCATGGAGGGCACGGCTGTGGTCTTCGACGGCGCGGAGGATTACCGCGCGAGGATCAACGACCCCGACCTGCCGTGCGACGCAAACTCCATCCTGGTGGTGCGCGGAGCCGGCCCCATCGGCCATCCCGGCGCTGCCGAGGTGGTCAACATGCAACCGCCCGACCGGCTGATCCGCCAGGGCATCCGCGAGCTGCCGACCATGGGCGACGGCCGCCAGTCCGGCACATCCAACGCGCCCTCGATCCTCAATGCCGCGCCCGAGGCGGCGGCGGGCGGCGGCCTGGCGCGGCTGAAGACAGGCGACCGCCTGGTGATCGACCTCAATGCGCGCACCGCCAATGCCATCGTGCCGCAAGAGGAGTGGGAAGCGCGCGCAGCCGAGATTGCCGTGCCCGAGAGCCAGACGCCCTGGCAGGCGCTCTACCGGGAGAAGGTGGGGCCGCTCAACACCGGCATGTGCTTCGACTTCGCCACCGCATTTCAGAAAATCCGCACCCACGAGCCGCGCAACTCGCACTGAGGCGTGGGGCACGCGGAGGCGCGGAGAAGCGTGGTCGGGCGGCAGGAGCTCTCCCTCTCCCCCTTGTTGGGAGAGGGTCGGGGTGAGGGAGGTTACGCGCGGTAGCGTGGAGACGAACCGTTGTGCGTGCAGCTTCGGCTAGGTGCCCGTTGCGCAGGCTCTTTCCCACAAGGGGAGAGGGGGAACTTCTCCGCGATCTCCGCGTCTCCGCGTGAAATGTGTTCCCTGGAGCTTGCACTGAACGGGGAGCGCGTCGCGATGCGCTGCGCTCACGGCTTCTGTTCGATGTTGTCGAAGACGATGATGCCGGAGGCGTCGATCCGGGGGACGCCCCAGATGGGGCGGTAGCGGCCGGCTTCCTCGAGCACGGTCATGTGGTCGATGCTGCCGCAGCCGATGCCGCAGAAGCGGGTCATGGTGAACAGGTGGACGTTGTCGCGACCTGCGAAGGCCGCGGGCGTACCGGTGTTGACCAGTTCGGTGAAGGCGGGGCCGTCCTCGGTGGCCTCATGGCGCAGTTGCTCGCACACCGAGAGCGGCACGAAACCCTGCCAGTTCGCACTCGGCCCGCCGTATCGGGCGTTGAGCTCGGTGCGTTCCTTCTCGTCGAGCGGATCGGCATCGCCCGAGCTGCCCGCGCAGGTCAGGCCCAGGCTGGTGGCCGGGCTGCCGAAGGCATAGTCGTAGACGACGGAGAAGAGCTGCACGTCATCGAAGCTGTGATTCTCCCCGTCGTTCTCCATGCCGCCGGCGGCCAGTACGGCGGCGGGCGCCAGCAGGAGCAGGGCAAGCAGGCGCAGCATCACCATCATCGTCAGTTCTCCCGTGAGCCGACCGCCGCGCGAACGTAGCTGGCTTCGCACCAAACCGGGCATGATTCGGCAGGGCGTTTTAGTCTATGAATCGATCATGGCAGACCTTTCCAAGCCCTGTTATCCCGATCTGACGTTTCGCATGCCAGCGGATTTCGCCTGGCCCCATGGCGCGGCCTGCGGTGTTACCCTGGCTTGGCACGTCGATGGCGAGGCAGGGCCGATGGCTTCGGACCGGCGGGCGGCCGATCATGTCGCGGCGATCTCCGAGGCGGCCTACGGCGTGACGACGGCGATGCCGCGCATCCTGGCGCTGCACCGCGAACTGGAAATCCCGGGAACCTTCTTCGTGCCGGCCCATGTGGCCGAGCGCCATCCCGACATGATCGAGGCGATCCTGAAGGACGGCCACGAGATCGCGCATCACGGCTACATGCATGAGAACGTCTTCGCCATGGAAGCCTCGGAACAGCGCGCCGTGTTCGAGCATGCCTCAGCCATTCTGGAGCGCATGACCGGTCGCGCCCCGCGCGGCTGGAGTGCGCCGGCCTGGGGCGTTTCGGGCCCGACCCTGGAGGTCATGGCGCAGATCGGCATGGTCTATGACGCGAGTCTGATGGAATACGACCGGCCCCACATTATCGAAACGGTCCATGGTTCCCTCGTCGAGCTCCCGATTTCCATGGTGCTGGACGACTGGGCGCTTTTTGGCTCCTCGATCTACTGGGGCGGTCATGTGGCGCTGCAGCCGGCCGAAACAGCCGGGACGATATGGCGCGAGGAATTCGAGGGCATGCGTCGCTACGGCGGGCTGTTTCAGACCACCTTTCATCCCAACCTTATGGGGCGGCCCGGCCGCCTGGTCATGCTGGAGCAACTGCTCACGCACATGCGTGGCTGCAGCGATGTCTGGTGGGGAACCTGCGAGCAGGCCGCAGCCCTTGTTCCGGGGAGCAACCCCGGGGCGCCCTTCAGGAGACAGCCATGAGAGACCTGATCGACTTTCTGGTCGTCGCCCGGCGCGAGACCTATGCCATTCCCGATGGCACGCCGGTGGGCGATGGCACGACGCAGATGCTCTGGGACAAACCCGGCTGGTCCTATCGCGACCGTTATGCCGGCCAGAACCCCTATGGCGGTCATGAGATCGTGTGGCGTGACGGCCAGGTGGTCTGGATGAAGAACTATATGGCCGAGGTGCTGTCGGTCCGCGTCCCCATGGCGCGGATCTACGATTTCCAGCGCGAGGTGCTGGGCCAGCCCGATCCGGAACACCTGATGCGTGGCCCTGCCGCCTATCAGCGGGGCGCCTTTGCCTATGCCAACACCGTGACGGGCGATCTGGCGCGTTTCAGCGGCGAGGAGACCATTCGTCACGAGGGTTTCCCGGTCTACCGCATGATCTTCCACGGTGGACTGGTGGGGGCCTGACGGTCCCTACATGAAGGCGTCGCAGACAACCTGGTCGTAGGCGGCGAGCCGGTCGACGATGCCGGAGCGGGCATAAGTCTCGAGATTGCGGCACCAGCGGCCGGGGTCCATCGACACGGCATGCTCCAGGCCGCGGTCCCCGGCGATCAGCGGCACCATGGATTGCAGGATGACGCGGTTCTCTGCCGGGTCGTCGTGTTCCCGCGAGTGCGCCGCGACCAGCCGCGCGGTTCCCGGCAGGTCGGTCATCGCGGCGATCCAGCCGTCGCGGCAGGCCGTCACGAAGGCGGAAAGGATCTCGGGTCGCTCGCGGATCACGCTGTTGGTGGCAAACATCATCTGCGCCCAAGGATGCATGCGGTGATGGCGCACCGGGACGAGACGTGTCGCGAATCCGAGACGTTTCAGGTTGTGGGGTTCGGTGGTGGTATAGCCCTGCACGGCGTCGAAGCTGCCGTCGATGAGCTGATCCAGGGTCCACCCGCCCACCTGGAAGGCGATCGTGGAGGCGTCGATGGCGTGGAGCGCAAGCACAGTGCGCAGCAAGTGAATGCCGTCGGCGTGCATGGCGACGCGCCTGCCGGCGAGGCCCGCAAGGTCGGCGATGCCGCCCTCGCGCGCCGTCATCAGAACCATGGGCGAATCCTGCATGGTGGCACCGATGGCGCGCACATCTCCGCCAGCCAGTACGGCGCGCACGATGAGGTTGTCCTCCATGCAGCCCGCGCACAGGCCGCCCTGCCGCACCAGCTCCAGGACGCCGGCTCCCGGGCAGGCGCTGGGCGGAACCAGATCCACCGCGAGGCCGGCACGGGCAAACAGCCCGTCTTCCCGCGCCCGGAGAAGGCCGGCGAACTGGCAGTTGACCTCCCAGTCGAGGAAGAAACGGAACGGTGTCATGGCCCCGGACGTCAGGGCAGAACCGGATCGAAGTACACAGCCAGGAACTCGAACCCCCCATCGGGATTGCCGAAATAGTCGTCGTGATCGGCCAGGAAGGCTTCCAGGCTGACCGCGCCGCTCGCCGCGGGATCGCGCCGCCACAGGCGTTCCGGAATGGCGTCCCAGCGCACCAGTTCGATGGCGGTGACGCGGACCCGGCAGCGTGGTTCCAGAGCCTGGTTGTACACGGTGTAGTTGGCGCCGACGTGAAGCGGGGTGTTGAAGGCGTCGAGCCCCTGGCCGGACTCGATGGTGCGCACGGTCGCGGTCTTGCTGCCGTCGACGATCTGGTCGATCAGCGCTTCGTCGTACCACTGCATGCGGTGCTCGCTCATGGCGGTCAGAACGGCGCCGGATCGCAGAAGCGCCGCACCACGTTGGCGGTCAGCGTGGCGATGTTGTTGTCGAAGCCGTTGCAGGGCAGGGCCGAGACATAGGCGATGGAGCCGGTGGAAAAGACGGCGCCGCCGCCCGGTGTTTCAAAGAACATCATGTCGGCCTTGATCGCGGGCTGCATGGGGCCGGTGATCATCGGGTGCATGTGGCCGATCTCCTCGACCACGAACATCACCGCCTCGGAGTGATCGAAGGAACTGGCGATGGCCAGCGCATGGGGCGGGGTGCCGCGCATGGGGTCGGCGGCATCTAGCTCCCAGCCGGCAGCACCGCCGCCCAGCAGGCCGAAGTCGCCGATGATGTCGCCTTCGATGCCCTCGAAGATCCAGGACGCACGCGGGTCGTGGCTTTCCGGATTGCGCCGGTAAGGGCTGGAGACATCGAAACCCTGGGCGATGAAGCCGTTGCCGACCAGGGACTGCGGCGTGCGCCCGGCGCGCCACCACAGGCCGCCCATCTCGCCGGTAAAGCTCATGTAGTATTCGCCCGGCTCGGCGATCCAGCTCCGCATTCCGTCCTCGGCCCGGCGCATCTCGATGGCGCCGGGCTTGTCGTCGCGGTAGGCGACGCGCCAGTAGAAGCCGTTGCCGCCCATGTACATCAGCCGCCCGCCGCCAGCGCAGAAGCCGGTGTAGGCATCGTGCATGCGCGTCGATGTGTATTCGGGATGGCTCATGGTCATCACGCAGGGCCATTGCGCCAGCAGCTCGGCGCCCTCGCGGTCGATGTCCTCGTCGCAGATCATGTCGTAGGCGATGCCGGCATGTTCGAGCCAGGCGATCAGGTGCATGTCGGCCGAAAGCTGCCAGCGCGAGCTGTGGGTCGGCGACAGGTTGGCGACCGGACGCAGGCGCGAGCTGTAGTGCGGGCCGGTGCCGTCGTTGTGGAAGCCGTACATCGAGACGCCATATTCGGGATGGGCGTTCTGATAGAGGTCGTCGACGTCCAGCGCGGCGTGGTGGTTGTACTGGAGGTCGAAGCCGGCGTCGAAAACCTCCTCGAAGTTGGCATAGGCGAGATAACTGGCATCGGGAAAGACGACGCAGAGCGGCGCGCTGGTCTTGCCCCTCTCCGGGCGCACGACGAAGGGGATGAAACAGGGCTCGCTGCCCTCGCGCTCCAGTTTGGCGGCATAAAGGCCGCTTTTCGTGTCCGGCGGGATAACGGCCTCGACGTCGTTTTCCCATTCGCAGTCGTAGAGCGCATCCTCCACCACGTGGATCGCGCCCCACTGAGCAGGGTCATCGGTCCAGCGGTGCTGGCTGCCATCCCAGTTGTGTCCAGTCTTGGCGCGGATCGGCAGGTTGACGGCAAGGCCGTCGAGACCGTTGCCGGAGATATCCGCCAGGCGGTCGGTCGGGATGTCGATGGAGAAGTCCCAGGCGAGCACGACGCGATCCTTCAGCGTGCCCGGCACGGGTCCGGCGGAAAGCGCGAGAACCTCCTCGTCGCTGAGCAGGCCGCGCGTCAGGACCGGGCGTTCCAGCTTGCCAT
Organism: uncultured Rhodospirillaceae bacterium; assembly: GCA_937880925.1. Classification (GTDB taxonomy): domain Bacteria; phylum Pseudomonadota; class Alphaproteobacteria; order SP197; family SP197; genus CALGGB01. The sequence goes on from CALGGB010000145.1 coordinate 35,685, forward strand.
TGACGTGACCGCCGGGAAACCAGCCTGCTGCGTTGCGGTTGTTGTAGGCGCCGGCGAGGAACGCGGCGCCGGGATTGCGTTCGTCGCTGACCGCCGAGGCATCGGCGCTGGCCTCGCAGCGCGGCGGAATCGTGGCCACCGGATGGACCATGTGCTGGACGATGCGGATCTCTTTCGTCTGCGCGTCCCAGCTTCCCGAAAGCAGGTACCACTGGCGCGCGATCAGGGGTTCGGGCGCAACCGCGTGGACCGTTGTGTGATCGTGCCCGTCGCCGACGAAGAAGCAGGCATGGCCATCGCCGTTGGTGAACAGGCCAAAGCCGTGTTCAACCGATTCATCGAACTTGGAGACGATGGATTTCCAGGGCGCCTCCGGCGTGGTCGGCCAGAACAGAACCTGCAGCGTAAAGCTCTCCAGCTCGTCGAAAACCGGATGGTGGTCGAGCCTGCCGTAGCTGCCGGGATGGACCGGCTGATGGCGCGCCGGGTAGCTGCCGTTGGCGGCAACCTGCAACGGCTCGTCGCGGTAGCCCGGGCCGCCCGGCTGGTCGTCGGCCGAGATCAGACGCACGAGCGTTGCCTGGAAGCTGTCGGGGCCGGGATCGCAGCTCACCTTGAATGCGATACTGTCGCCCGGCGCCACGGAGATGGCGTCGGCATAACCGGCAAGCGTTCTGGCGCGCATGGCTCTTCTCCCCGTCGTGATGGGGGGAGCCTGCCCCGCCGGGCAGCCCGCTTCAACCGCGCGTGTTGCGCCGCTGCTCGAAGTGGCGCTCCAACGCCCAGCGGTGGCTCTCGAAGGTCAGGCTGGAGATCAGGTCGTGGGGCGAGAGCCAGACCGCCTGATGGTCCTCCTCGGAGACGATCAGAGGATCGTGGCCCACGGTGACGGCGAAGAAGTGGCAGAACTTGTTGACCGGCGGCTTGCTGATGCGGTGGCTGTGGTACTGCCGCGCGCAGCCGATTGCGCTGGCGTCCAGCACGCGATGGGCGGTCTCCTCGGCGACCTCGCGGACCATGGCTTCCTGCGGGCTTTCCCCGGCATGGAGACCGCCGCCGGGCAGCAGAATGCGCCCGCGCGAGCGGCGGCAGACCAGCACCCGGCCGGCGCTGTTGACCGCGATGCCATAGGCGCTGGGACGCTCGCCATAGATCAGGCCGGGCATGGCCGTGCCGAACTGGGGAATCTCGCTCGTCTGGTTCATGGCGCTCCCATACACCGCCCTGCAAGCGTGTTGCAAAACCTGCGGGATTAGAAGGCCTCATGGCTGCCATGAGAGAGCCTGACTTGCCCCGATTCGCTCCCCGGCATAGAGCAGGTGCAGGGGAGAAGAGGACATGACGGAGAAGGAACGCCTGCGCGGCATCATTGCGTGCATCGCCAGCACCATCGCTGTGACGGTGACCATGGGCCTGACGCTGCCCTATCTGGCGCTGGTGCTGGAGCATCAGGGTGTCGATCCCTGGCTCAACGGTCTCTCGGCCGCCGTGCAGATGGTGGCCGTGATGTTCCTTGCCTTCCTCGGTCCGCGCCTGATGGCGCGCTTCGGCACGAAGCGGGTGATCGCGGGCGGCCTTGTCGGGGTGGCGGTATCGCTTGCCCTGCTGCCGGTCTTCCCCAATGTCTGGCTGTGGTTCCCGATCCGCTTCCTTCTGGGTCTTTCGTCGGAGCTGGTGTGGACCGCGGGCGATGTCTGGATCAACCAGCTTGCACCGGAGGAAAAGCGCGGCCGCATCATCGGTATCACCGGCTTTTTCCAGCACGGCGGCTTTGCCGTCGGTCCCCTGCTGCTGGGCGTGCTGGGCACCGATACCTGGTGGCCGCTCTACATCGGCACCGCCATCGTGCTCGTCGGCCTGGCGCCGCTGCTGATCGCGGGCCGCGCGATCAAGGCCGGGGGCGGTGACTCCAGCGCGCGCATCCTGCATTTCCTGAAGATCGCACCGGGCCTGATGATCGCGGGCCTGATGTTCGGCCTGATCGACAGCGCCACGCTCTCCCTGCTGCCGGTTTACGGCCTGCGCAAGGAACTGAGCGCCGACATGGCCGAGAGCATGCTGGCGATCTTCGTCATCGGCGCCATGCTGGCGCAGATTCCCATGGGCTGGCTCACCGATCATTTCCCGGCACGCCTGCTGATGATGGTCGGCGCGACGCTGACCCTTGTCATGCTGGTCGCCATGCCCTGGACCATCGCCGATCCGGTGCTGATCTATCCGGTTCTGGGCCTCATGGGCGCCGGGTTGGGAAGTTTCTACACCATCGCGCTGACGGAAATGGGCCGCCGCTTCAGTGGAGGCGCGCTGATCGGCGTCACCACCACCTTCATGTTCCTCTGGGCAAGCGGCAGCGTCGTCGGTCCCGGCCTCTCGGGTGTTGCAATCGAACTGGCTGGGCCGGATGGCATGCCCATGCTGGGTGCGGCGCTGACCTTCGCCTTCATGGTGCTGATCGCCGTGCGCATGCGCAGGGGTGGCGACACCGTCTGAGGCAGCGGCTCTCTACCGGGCAAGCCCGGCACGGGCGAGGAAACGACGGTTGGCCGGGCTGGAGGGCTTCAGCGCCCAGCGCTCGGCCGCCAGGGTGCGCGCCAGGGTCATCTCCTCGCCCGCCAGGGCCGCCTCCATCAGGGTGAGATGGATCACGTCGCGCTGGGCGTGGCTGCCGCCGAACAGGTGGGTGTCGTAGCGCACCGGGGCGAGCTGGCGGATCGCCTCGTCGAAGCGGCGGCGGCCAAAGGCCTGCAGGCCGCGGCACACCGGCAGGCCGATGCGCCGGGTCATCATGGCGTTGGTGCCTTCGGTCTGGGCGACCGCCTCCATGGTTTTCAGCAGATCGGCCTGGCCCAGTTCGTCGCCCGTGGCGATCATCGCCATCATGGTGTGCATGTCGTTGAAGGCATAGTTGCCGTCGCCCGTGCGGCGGCGCCAGTGCGGGGCAAGAACCTGCCAGCGTTCACCCGTGTCGGTGCCGGCCAGATCCAGGCGCCAGAGCAAACTGGCGGCGTCCAGCAGTTCCTGCACGAAATCGTTGTCGGGGCGGAACAGGATATCATCATAGATGGAGAGGGCGACGTCGTGTTCACCCAGATCGACATGCAGAAGCGCCTTGTGCCAGGCGTTGTGCACGGCAAAGACGCCGTCGCTCCAGTCACCCCAGGTGCGGTCGAGCCAGGCGACGCCGTCTTCCAGGCGGCCCTCCATTTCATAGACATGGGCCACGGCATGCACGGCCCATGCATCGCGCGGGTCCTGCTCCACGGCATACATGCCGCGCTCCTCGGCGCGCGGATAGTCGCCCGATTCCTCCAGCCCGAAGGCATGCATGCCCACGACATGGCTGTGGCCGGCGACGCCGCCATCCCAGTGAGGCAGCACACGGGCAATGCGGTCGCGCAGGATGCGCGCATCGCCAAGGAAGAAGTCGAGGCTGTGGACCAGATGCAGGGCAAAGGCATCACGCGGGAAGGATTCCAGCACGGCGCCCCAGCATGCCGCCGCCTTCTTCCAGTCGCCGCCCGCCCAGGCGACGATCGCCGCGATATGGCCGCGTTCGCGGTCGTTGGCCCTGGGCGCCAGGTCGCCCAGGCGCTCCATGCGTTTCCTCACCTCGACCAGACCTGCCTTGTCGGTGCCCGACAGATTCGAGGCGGCATGGAAGCAATGGCCCATGACAAAATCGGGATCGGCTTCCAGCGCGGCATCGACCAGGGGCAGGGGATCGTCGTTGTAGGTCTGGTAGGCGGCAACGGCGCGCTCCCAGGATGCCAGCGCATCGCGGTTGCCTGTGGAGTAGGGATTGCCGTGTTCGTCGAGCAGACTCATGAAACAACCTTGCCGTCGACCAGGATCGCGTCGACCTTTTCGGGATAGAAGCAGAGGTAGTCGCCGATCCTGCGCACTTCGTCCAGCGGCTCGGGGTAGTACCACACCGCATCCTCGATGGTGGCGCCGCCGATCTTGAGATGGTGGTAGCTCGCCTTGCCCTTGTAGGGGCAGGCGGTGTGGCTCGAGGAGGGCGCCAGGAGATCGGCGCGCACGTCCTCGCGCGGGATGTAGTAGCGCGTGACGTGGCCGGTCTCGAACAGGAAGCGGGCGCGGATCGAGCGTGCGACCACCTCGCCGCCGGCGCGCACCTCCACCGGGCGGTGGCTTTCCAGGATGTCGATGCGGACATGGGGGTCGCGGGCGTGGACGAAGACCTCCTCGTCCTCCTCGAACCAGTGGTCCATCTTCTTCCAATAGAACGACAGCCAGCCTGCGATGCCGGCGCATGCGTCGAACGGCGTCTCGTAGCTCCAGGCGGCGTTCTCGGCGGTGCTGCCGCCCGCGCTCACCGTGTAGTAGCTGGCATCGCCCTTGTAGGGGCAGTGGGTGGTGTGATCGGTGCGGGCGAGGCGGTCCATCGCCACGTCCTCGCGTGGCACGTAATAGACCGCGATATGGCCGCTCTCGCGCAG
>CALGGB010000146.1 GCA_937880925.1 uncultured Rhodospirillaceae bacterium
GTATAATGCTTGGCACTCATGATCGTAGTCTTTGAACGATTTAATGAAAGCCCATAATCAGCCAATGCATGGGATAGAGTCGATAATGCTCGGTAGGCATCCTGCTGTGATGTGCAGATCAACGTATAGTCGTCTACATAGCGATGCCAAAGTACTCCCGCATCATCTAAAGAAACATCAATCGGCCACATCATCGTTTCCGCCAAAACGCGGGCGCATTGTCCTCCTACTGGCAATCCAAATGATCGGCCCGAAGCCAATTTGCTGAGTATTCGATCAATTTGCTTCGCAATTGTGCTTTGGGGAGAGCTAAGATCTTTTATAATATTCTCTAATCTATGGTGATAGATATGCTCGTAAAAGCTTGAGATATCTGTTTGGACAACAACACATTGATCCGATGTTAATGTTTCCTCCTGAAGTGTGGCTTCTTTGAATGCGCGCCATGATCTCGAACTATCAAAGAAAGCTGGTTCATCTCCTCCGAGCCGGTACGCGTGAACGCGCTCACTTCTCTTGGGTTCTAACGCCTCTGCAATAGCCAATCCCAGACCGTTCAGATAGAGATTCCAAAACGGATGAATTTTTGTAGTTACGCGAAATCCATATGATCCAGAGGGAGCTAATAGACGTTCTGAACCGATGGGTATCTCGTTCATGTAGTTTTTCGCGTCGTTGATCGACGTCCTTTCGACGGCGCTTAAAAACTCCATGCATAAATCGGCCAATTGATCAGCCTTGTCTCTTACAAAGGCAGCATCGATGTCATACGGTAACGTGTCATTCTCGCCGCTCTGACCAATGTCCATTGCTGCGCGAACAAAGTGTCGCTTTTCGGCCTTCAGGAGCATTTAAAATTCAGCGCTGATCGCGGTGCAGCCTTTGAAAGAACATCTTGTTTGTAGCTCGCCCGGAGTTTGCGACGGCTAGGAGCACGAGTCCACAGGGGACGCTGAATGCGGAAAGGGCGCTCCATCTTGCGCAACGAAGCGGGTTATTGTACGTTCGTTCAATAACGATTCCTGCATAAGGGAGCACACTCATGGCCCTCGCCAATCCGAAGTCCACCGAACCCTTCGATCTCGGCAAGTTCACCGACGATCCCGGCACGTCCTTCACCCTGCCGTCGCCCTGGTACTACCGTCCGGAGGTCTATGAGGCCGAGAAGGAGGCGATCTTCTTCAAGTCCTGGCGCGTGGTCTGCCATGCCAGCGAACTCGCCAATCCGGGCGACTACGCCACGGTCGACATCCACGGTCAGGGTGTCTTCGCGATCCGCGGGCGCGACGGCAACCTGCGGGCTTTCTACAACGTCTGCCAGCACCGGGCGCACGAGCTGCTGACCGGCAAGGGCAGCGTCAAGGCGGTCGTCACCTGCCCCTACCACGCCTGGGCCTACGGCACCGACGGCGCCCTGCGCACGGCGCGCAACTGCGAGAACGTGAAGGGCTTCGACAAGGCCGATTTCAGCCTCGCCAGCGTGCGTGTGCAGGAGTTCGCCGGCTTCGTCTTCGTCAACCTCGACGAGAACGCCAGGCCGATGCACGAGTGGGCGCCGGGTTTCGAGGAGGAGGTCCTGAAGTGGTTCCCGGACGTGCGCGACGTGCGCCCGGTGAGCCAGAAGGACTTCGACATCAAGGCCAACTGGAAGGTCGTGGTCGAGAACGCCATCGAGGGTTACCACTTCCCCAATTCCGGCCCCGTTCACCGCGAGCTCTGCGACATCATCGACCTGCCGGGCACCAAGCTCGAGACCCACGAGAACTGGATGGCGATCATCTCGCCGCCGGGCGAGAACAAGGGCGAGGTCTATCCCTTCCCCGAGAACAGCGACCGCAACGGCCACTTCATCACGCTCTACCTGTGGCCCGACTGGATCATCTACTACTGGCCGCACATGAAGATGATCTCGACCTTCCTGATGCGCCCCACGGGCGGTGAATCGAGCGTCGTCGAGAACGCCTATCTCGCCGTCCCCGGCGAGGGCGACGACGAGACGACCAAGGCTGCGGTCGAATGGTTCAACAACGGCCTGGGGCCGGAGGACGCCTCCCTCAACGAGGGCGTGCAGCGCGGCATCCGCTCCAAGGGTTACTACCAGGGCCGCCTCTTCACCGAGGACGGCGACGTCGGCCACAGCGAGCATTGCGTCCATGCCTTCCAGAGCTGGGTGCGCGACGCGCTCGCGGACTAGGGTTGTTTTGCGGGTCGGCTTTCGCCGGTCCGCTCCCTCGCGTTAGTCTGCCGCCGCCACCGCCCGAGCGCGGATCGCGACGAAGGAACAGACCATGGCGCAGCCGGCCATCGACCTCGGACGCTTCGACCCCGATCCCGACCGCTCGTTCAACATGCCGGCGGCCTATTACAGCGATCCCGACATCTTCGAGCGAGAGAAGCAGGCGATCTTCTTCCGCTCCTGGCGCTTTGTCGGCCACACCACGGAGATCGACCGTCCGGGCGACTATCTGACCCAGGACATCTGCGGCCAGAACGTGTTCGTTCTTCGCGGTCACGACCGGCAACTGCGCGCCTTCTACAACGTCTGCCAGCACCGGGCGCATGAGCTGGTGAGCGGTCGCAAGGGTAACCTCGGCGCGGTGGTCACCTGTCCCTATCACGCCTGGGCCTATGGCCTGGATGGGGCCCTGCGCCATGCACGCCACTGCGATGCGGTGGCCGGCTTCGACAAGGCGGACTTCGCGCTGGAGCCGGTGCGTGTGGATGTCTTCTGCGGCTTCGTCTTTATCAACCTCGATCCCGACGCGCGCCCCATGGCCGAGGTCTATCCCGGCTTCGAGGAGACCCTGCGGGCGCAGTCCCCCGATCTCGACCGCATGGTCTGGACCGAGCAGGTGAACTTCGACATCGCGGCCAACTGGAAGGTGATCGCCGAGAACAGCCTGGACGGCTACCACGTCTTCCTCTCCGGGCCCGCCCACAAGGCGCTGGGCGAACTGATGGACGGCCACAACCTGGCCATGACCACCCATGCCAACTGGGCGATGCTGCACGCCCATGCCGGGACGGGGCAGAACAAGGCCTACCGCTACGAGACCGGCCAGGGCCAGACCGACGAATACGTCACCATGTATCTCTGGCCCGACGTTCTGTTCTTCACCCTGCCGGCGGCCAACGGCTTGTGGAGCTTCCTCCTGGCGCCCGAGGGGCCCGAGCGCACCCGTGAAGAGGTTGCCGCCTACATGCCCGACGGCGCGGCCATGGATGCCGCGACCGCCGAGGCGGTGCGCTACATGAACGAGGAGCTGGGCCCCGAGGACGTCGCCCTCAACGTCGGTGTGCAGAAGGGCCTCAACTCCCGCGGCTACCGCCAGGGCCGCCTGATGGTGGACGAGGCGCGCAGCGACATGAGCGAGCACACCATCCACTTCGTCCAGCTCCAGACGCTGAAGGCCCTGGGCGACCTTTCCTAGACCGCGGGGCCCAGCCTCTCTAACGTCCCCGGCCAACTCACCATCGGGAGACAACCATGAGCAAGGCAATGATGTTCCGCGGCAACGACCTCGACCTGACGGTCAAGGACGGCAAGGGCGGCAATGTCGTGGCGACCGTGAACTGCGCGATCAGCGACAAGCTGGGCGGCGGCATCGGCGTCTTCGAGAACTGCAACATCCCCTGGACCGTGACCTACGACGAGATCCTCTACGGCATCGAGGGCACCATGGAGATCCATACGGCCGAGGGCATCCACGAGGTCGGCCCCGGCGACATGATGTGGCTGCCCGCGGGCACCGAGATGGCCTATGTCGCAACCAAGCCCGCGAAGTTCTTCTTTGCCGTCGCGCCGGTCACCCAGTCCAAGGCCGGTCAGAGCACGGTAGCCCACCCCGGCGTGCCGCCCAAGCCGAAGGGCTGAGGCGGGCCCTCACCCTCCCTCTCCCGCTCGCGCGGGAGAGGGGCAGATGGCGCGACAGAGACCTCCATGCCCCTATCCCCGCGTCGCAGGGAGAGGGAGGGGCCCGTGGCGAAGCCATGGGAGGGTGAGGGGCGGGTCCGCGGCGTGCCGGCGGTGACATCCTCCACATTGACCCGCGCCATCGCGGGTGCGTAACTCTCCGGCACCGCCTGATGCGGCGCCGCGAGGAAACCGATGCGCGTTACGTCCTTCCCCAAGAACGACCACACCAACGGCTGGTACAACGTCCTGGAGCACCCGCCCGCGAACACCTTGCGCGGCGAGCACAAGGCCGATTGGGTGGTGGTCGGCGGAGGATTCTCGGGTCTGGCGGCGGCGCGGCGCCTGGGCGAACTGCGCCCTGACGACCGCATCGTTCTGCTGGAGGCCGGCCGCATCGGCGAGAACGCATCCGGGCGCAACTCCGGCTTCATCATCGATCTGCCCCATGCCCTGGGGACCGAGGCGCCCGAACACGATCATCGCCAGATCCGCCTCAACCGCGCGGCGATTGCCTGGCTGGGTGAACTGGTCGAGCGTCACCAGATCCGCTGTCAGTGGAGCCATCGCGGCAAGGTCCACTGTGCGGCCACCGGGCGCGGCCGGGCCAGCCTGGCCGACATGGTCCGGCGCATGGAAAGCATCGGCGAGCCTTGCGAGGTCTGGGACCACGCCCGCATCTCGGCCTATCTGGGCACGGAGTTTTTCCATGAGGCGGTCTTTACGCCGGGCTGCATCCTGATGCAGCCGGCGGCCCTGGTCTGCGGGCTGGCGCGCTCCATGCCGGCCAATGTCGAGGTCTATGAGGATTCCGCCGTGCTTGATTTCGAGGACGGCGGCCACAAGGTGCTGAAGACGGCCCTGGGCTCGGTGACGACGCCCCATGTCATCCTCTCGACCAACGGCTGGACGCCGGGCTTCGGTTTCCTCACCCGCCAGCTCGAGACGATCTTCACCTTCGGCAGCCTCACGCGGCTGCTGGACGATGCCGAGCGCAAGGCGCTGGGCGGGCAGGGCGACTGGGGCGTCATCCCGGCGACCATGGGCGGCACGACCATGCGCTACACCCAGGACCACCGCCTGCTGATCCGCAAGAACGTGAAGTACCGGCCCGATTTCAACGTCAGCAAGGGCGACATGACCGCGGTGCGCGCCAGCCACATCAAGACGCTGCGCCAGCGCTTCCCCATGCTGCCCGAGGTGGAGTTCGAGGATACCTGGGGCGGAGTGCTCTGCATGTCGCGCAACCATGTGCCCAAGTGTGGCTGGATCGCCGAGGGTATCTGGGCCGCGGTCTGCCAGAACGGCGTCGGCGCGGCGCGTGGCACCATTTCGGGCCGTGCCGTTGCCGAGATGGCGGCGGGCCAGGACAGCGAGATCGTGCGCGACATGATGGCCTATGAGGATCTCGCCATGTTCCCGCCGAAGTGGATGACCGGCATCGGCGTGCGCGCGCGTCTTGCCAAATCCTCGCTGATGGCAGGCCGCGAGGCCTGAGGCTTCAGACCGCCAGGTGGCGGCGCAGCGGCACGACGGCCAGGCACGATACGGCCGCCACGCATGCCGCGGCGATGAAGGCGCTGGTGTATCCTCCGCTTCCCTCGAACAGCAGACCGGCGATCCAGGGCCCCGCGAAGCCCGCGATGCCCCATGAGGTGAAGGCCAGGCCATAGACCCTCGCCGCCTGGAGCGGGCCGACCAGCGCGGTGGTGGCGATGGGATAGACGGCGATGACACCGCCGTAGGCGATCTGGATGATGGCCAGGCCCGCGATGGTGGCGGTGCCCGCCGGGGTCGTGGCAAGCCACAGGAGCCCGGCGATCGCCAGCAGCGGCAGGCCCAGCATCACCTGACGGGTGAGGCCGCGGTCGGCCAGCCAGCCCGCCGCGAAGCTGCCGCAGGCGTTGGTGCCGGTGATCACCATGACGCCGGCGGTGACCAGCACGGGATCGGCGCCGTGGTGTTCCATCACCGCCGCGGCATGGCCCAGCGCCATCAGCCCCGCCATGCTGCCGCTGCCGAAACCCAGCCAGAGACAGAAGAAGCCGGGCGTCGCTGCACTCTTTGGCGCGGGGCCCGTCTGCCGCGCAGGCCAGGCGATCGTCAGGCCGGAGCGCACCAGAAGCACGGCCACGGCCACCGCACAGAAAAGGAAGAACCCTGCCGCGCCGAGCAGGGCCGCCTGGTAGCTCCAGAGGGCAATGGCTTCGCGGAACAGGAAGGAGGCCGCCATGGCGCCCAGGGCAAAGACGGCCGTCACGACGCCGGTGGCCATGCCGCGGCGGCCGGACAGGGCATGGTTGACGATGACCAGGGCAAAGCCGTAGCCCGAGCCCACCGCGAAGCCGAACATGCCGCCATAACCCAGGTAAAGCGCCGGCAGCGCGGGAACTGCCGCCAGGGCCGACCCCGCCGCAGCGAGCACGAAGGCGGTCGCGGCCACGACGGGCGGGGAGGCGACTTGCCAGAGGCGCGGTCCGACCAGCACGCCGACCGTCAGGCTGGCGAGCGCAATGCCATAGACCAGGCTGACGGCGTCGCGTCCGGCACCCAGCGTGATTTCGACGGGAATCACAAAGACGCTGAAGGCGTGGATCGATCCCAGCACCGTCGTCAGGATGACGGCTGCGGCAAAGGCGGGGCCTGAGCGCATGTTGTCTCTCCGCAGCCGTGGAGCCCCGACCTTCCGCGCATTCGCGCGTGCTGGCAAGGTGGCCACCGCCCGTGACGCCATGGCGCCTCACGAGGCACAATGGCCGGCACAGTTCTCCACCCCTGGGATCGGATGCCACCAACGATGATTCTTTATGGACTGCGCGGCATCACCCATGGCTGGGGCCGGCTGATCAGCGTGATGAGCCCATCGGGCGCTCAGGCTGTGCTCGATCACCTTGAAACAGGACCGGAACTCCAGGTCGTCGCCCAGAAGGGCCAGCCGGTGCAGGTCCACCAGATTCGCGATGGCGCGCTCGACGAACTTGTGGCCCGCTACGGCATCGTCGAGCTCGACCAGGCCGCCTGGGCAGAGCGCAAGCAAACCATCGGAAAGGATGCCGTGTTGTGACCACGCCGGTCCGTGCCGCCATTTCTGCGTTGCCCGACTACAGCTATGCCCCGCGCGAGATCGCCGGGGCGGCGCGTGTCATCCAGCTTGGCCAGAACGAACTGGGCCTGCCGCCCAGCCCCCTGGCGCTGGCCGCGCTCGCTGATCCCGCGCACCACGTCAACCGCTACGCAGACGACGGCCACGATGCCCTGCGTGCCGCCATCGGCAGGGTCCATGGCCTGGACCCCCAACGGATCATGGTCGGATCCGGCTCGATGGAGCTGATGAGCGTGCTTGCCCAGACCTATTGCGAGCCTGGTGTCGAGGTCGTGGTCAGCCAGTACGGCTACAAATGGTTCCAGGTGCAGTGCGCGATCAACGGCGCCACCATCGTCAGCGTGCCCGAGCCCGACATGATCGCCGACATCGACGGTTTGCTGGCGGCTGTGACGCCGGCCACGCGGCTGCTGTTCCTGGTCAACCCCAACAACCCCACCGGCGCCCTGCTGCCGGTTGCCGAGGTTGAGCGGCTGGCCGCAGCCCTGCCGCCCCATGTCCTGCTGCTGCTCGACTCGGCCTATGTCGAATTCGCCCCGGCCGAACATGGTGCGCTGGGCGGGCGGCTGGTCGATGCTGGCGGCAATGTCGTGATGCTGCGGACCTTCTCGAAGGCCTATGGGCTGGCCGGCCTGCGCGTGGGCTGGATGTATGGGCCGGCGGACGTGGTCGCAGCGATGGGCAAGGTGCGCATTCCCGGCAGTGTGCCCACGCCCTGCCTTGCGGCGGCAGCCGCTGCCGTCGTCGACCAGGCCCACATGGCGGCAACACGCCAGACGGTGATCACCCTGCGCGAGGAACTCCGCCGGGAGGCCGGCGCTCTGGGGCTGGAAGCGCTGCCCAGCGCCGGCAACTTCGTGCTGCTGCGTGTTCCCGGCGGCAACCGGCCTTCGGCCGAGAGCATCGTGGCAGGGTTGCTGGAGCGCGGCATCATCGTGCGCGCCATGGGCTCCTACCGGCTGGACGACTGCCTGCGCATTTCCATCGGAACGGCCGAGGAAATGGCACTGCTCCGCGACGCATTGAGAACGATTCTCAATTAGATTTCAGCGACTTACCCCCTACACAGCCCGGCCGTCCCTGACTAAGATGACCGCCAACGGGTGACGGGAGAAGGTTGGCACAGGCCTTCTCCCCATGCGGATCACCCTCTTTTGGGCGTTCAACAAGGGGCTTAACCGATGCAGAAATCCCTGCTCATCGATCCGGACAAATGCACGAGCTGTCTGCAGTGCGAAATGGCCTGCAGCTTCGAGCATGAAGGCGTCTTCAATCCGGCGCGTTCGCGGATCAAGATTTTCGAGTTCGAGCACGGCAAGCGCGCGGTGCCCTATACCTGCACACAGTGTGCGGAGGCCTGGTGCCTGCACGCCTGCCCGGTCGAGGCGCTGGTGCGCAATACGGCCACTGGCGCGGTCGAGGTCAAGGACGAGATCTGCGTGGGCTGCAAGGTCTGCACGATCGCCTGTCCGTTCGGCACCGTGAACTACAACCCCGACACCGGAAAGGTCATCAAGTGCGACCTGTGCGGTGGCGATCCCCAGTGCGCCGAGGCCTGCCCGACGGACGCGATCACCTATGTCGATTCCGCCTGGACCGGTTACGAGCGCATGCAGGCATGGGCCGTGAAGACCGATTCCAAAGCGGCTTCGGCCTGAACCGGACAGGGGAGACAACAGCATGTCGTGGCAACGCAAGGTCCTGCGCGTCAACCTGACCAAGGGCACGTCCAAGGTCGAACCGCTCAACATGGAGTGGGCCAACGCCTACATCGGCGAGCGCGGTCTGGGCACCAAGTACCTTTCCGAAAACATGGACCCCAAGGCCGATCCGCTCGGCCCCGACAACGTCCTGATCTTCGCCACGGGGCCGCTGACCGGCACCATGGCCTCGACCAGCGGGCGTTACGCGGTGCTCTGCAAGGGGCCGCTGACCAATGCCATCGCCTGCTCCAATTCGGGCGGCAAGTTCGGCGCAGAGATGAAGTTCGCCGGTTACGACCTCATCATCTTCGAGGGCAAGTCGGAGAAGCCGGTCTATCTCCACATCGTCGATGACGAGGTGCAGATCCTTCCCGCCGACGAGCTGTGGGGCAAGGGTGTCTGGTTCACCGAGGACTGGATCAAGTCGCACCACAGCAATCCCAACCTCAAGGTCGCCTCGATCGGCGAGGCCGGCGAGAACATGGTGCGCTACGCCTGTGTGGTGAACGATCTGCATCGTGCCGCCGGCCGCTCGGGTGTGGGCGCGGTGATGGGCTCCAAGAACCTCAAGGCCATCGCCTGCCACGGCACCAAGGGCGTCTCGGTCGACGATCCCAAGCGCTTCATGAAGGTCGTCAAGGAGACCCACAAGAAGCTGGCCGAAAGCGGCGGGCGCAAGGAGCTGACCAAGGTCGGCACCAATGCCATGATCGACGTCATGCAGGAATGGGGCGGCCTGCCCACGCGCAACTTCAAGGAAGTGCAGTTCGAGGGCACCGAAAAGATCAACCCGGAAGCGGCGGTCACGCCCAATGCCCATGGTCACGTCAACCTGATCACCAACAAGGCGTGCTTTGGCTGCACGATCGCCTGCGGGCGCATCGCGCACATCGACAAGGAGCACTTCACGGTCGTCAACCGCAAGGAGTACTGGCACGCCTCGGGCGGGCTGGAATACGAGACGGCCTATGCCCTGGGTCCGGTGGTCGGTGTCGACGATATCGATGCCCTGACCTTCGCCAACTTCATGATGAACGAACACGGCATGGATCCGATTTCGTTCGGCGTCACGCTGGCCGCCGCCATGGAGATGTACGAGATGGGCGTGCTCACCAAGGAGCACACCGACGGCATGGAGCTGAAGTTCGGCAGCGCCGAGGCGCTCGCCGTGATGGCCGAGAAGAC
>CALGGB010000147.1 GCA_937880925.1 uncultured Rhodospirillaceae bacterium
TCTCGTCTCTTTCCTGGTCGGCATCACCTGGCTGATCGGCGGTGTCATGGCCCACTTCGGACGTGACAGTGTCGCCGAATGGCAGGTCAGTCACCTGCGCTTCCAGGTGCGCACCTTCTGGATCGGGCTGCTCTTCGGTGTCATCTCGGGTGTCACGGTGCCCCTGCTGGGCGTCGGCATCCTTCTCGGCATTCTCACCGGCCTCTGGATCCTCATCCGCTGCATCAAGGGCATCTCCTGGCTGCAGAAGGGCGCTGCAGTGCCCAACCCTGCCTCCTGGGGATTTGGCGAGAACAAGGGGTGAGTCCAGATCGCCAGGCCGCGGTAGCCCATGTCCTCAGCTTGCTGGAGGGCAAGGGCATCCGGGCCGTGCACATCGGCATCTTCGACATCGATGCCCGGTTCCGGGTCAAGCGCGTCGATACCGAGAAGTTCGTGAAGCTGCTCAAGGGCGGCTACGAATTCTGCGAGGTGCTCTACCACTGGGATGTCGTCGAGACGCCCTATCGCCAGGGCGCCTGGGCGGACGCTCCTTCGCCGATCGATCCCACGACTGGCCGCCTCTATCCCTTTGCCGAGGGCGAGGCGCTGTTCATTGCGGAATTCGCCGGGGAGACCGGAAAGCTGGCGCCGCGCAACCTGCTGCGCGATCAGCTTGCCCGCGCCGAAGGCATGGGCTTTTCGGTCACGGCGGGCTTCGAGTACGAGTTTTTCGTGTTGAACGAGACACCCGAGAGCGTGCGGGCCAAGAACTACAACGATCTCGTGCCCTGGCAGCAGGGCAACTACACCTACTCCATGATGCCCTCGGTGGCGCGCGGCTTCTTCGACGGCATGGAAGCGGTCATGGCCACGCTCGGCATCGGCATCGATGCGATCCACACCGAACAGGGTCCAGGCTGCGTCGAGATGCCTCTGAAGCCCGCGCCGGGCATGATCGCTGCCGACAACGCAGCCCTCTTCAAGACCTTCGCCAGGACCTATTGCGAGCGCCAGGGGCTGATGGCGACCTTCATGGCCAAGTGGTCGAACGCCACCAACGGCCAGTCGGGCCACCTTCACGTCTCGCTGCAGGATGGCGACGGCGGCGCTGTGTTCCACGATCCTGCCGATCCCCAGGGCCTGTCGCAAACGCTGCGCCATTTCGTCGGCGGTCTGGTCACCCTGCTGCCCGAGACGCTCGCCATGTGTTCCCACACGGCGAATGCCTACCGGCGCATGGTGCCGGGTATCTGGGCCCCGGTGGTTTCGGCCTGGGGCGTGCAGAACCGGACCTGCGCGGTGCGTATCATCACCGGTACGCCCGGCGCGACGCGCGTCGAGTTCCGCGTGCCCGCGGCCGACTCCAATCCCCATCTCAGCCTTGCGCAGTGCCTGGGCGCGGGCCTTTGGGGCATCGAGAATCGGATCGATCCGGGGGAGCCTCTCGAAGGAGAGGCCCAGCCCGACTCGCTGCCGCCCGAGCGGCGTCTGCCGCGCACCCTGGGCAGCGCGGCCGACCGGCTGGATGCCTCCGCGACGGCGCGAGAGCTGTTCGGGGATGCCTTCGTCGACTGGTTCGTCGCCACGCGCCGTCACGAGGACGATGCCTTCCGGCGTCATGTCAGCGACCTCGACCGTCGGCGTTATCTCGACGTGTTCTGAAAGCCGGGTGACAAGGCGCGCAGGCGGCGCTATGAAACGTCCCATGAACCTCGCCGTGCGCCAGAGCTATTTTTGGTACGTCTTCTACCCGACGCCTTTGGCGCCGGCTGGAGACCGTTCGGCCTGAGGTTGACCCACCGAACTTCCTTCATCCGCCGCCAGGGGACCCTGGCGGCTTTTTTGTTTGTGCCTCCGGTTTCCCCTCAACACCCCCGGAGCCCGATCATGCTGCAACCTGTCGACGACCTGCGCATCCAGCGCATGGAAACGCTTTCCGCCCCCGCCCAGGTGATCGCCGAGGCGCCCGCCAATCCCGCGATCACCGAGACGGTCAACGGCGCGCGCCAGGCAATCCGGCGCATTCTTGATGAACGCGACGACCGTCTGGTCGTCATCATCGGGCCGTGCTCGATCCACGATCCCGTCGCCGCGATGGACTACGCCCGGCGCCTGGCGGTGGCGCGGGCGGACCATGCCGGCGAGCTGGAGATCCTGATGCGGGTCTATTTCGAGAAACCGCGCACCACCGTCGGCTGGAAGGGCCTGATCAACGATCCGGGCCTCGACGACAGCTTCCGCATCGACGACGGATTGCGCCTGGCGCGCCGCCTGCTGCTCGACGTCAACGCGCTGGGCCTGCCGGCGGCCTGCGAGTTCCTCGACGTGATGACGCCCCAGTACATCGTCGATCTGGTCGCCTGGGGCGCGATCGGCGCGCGCACCACCGAAAGCCAGGTCCACCGCCAGCTTGCCTCGGGCCTGTCCTGCCCGGTGGGCTTCAAGAACGGCACCAACGGCGATGTCCGCATCGCGGTCGATGCCGTGCTGGCCGCCACCGAACCTCACCACTTCCTCGCGATCGACAAGAACGGGCGCGCCGCGATTGCCGCGACCACGGGCAACGGCGAGGCCCATGTCGTGCTGCGCGGCGGCGCGGTGCCCAACCACGATGCCGCCGGCATCGCCGGTGCGGCGGCCGAACTGGAGCGGGCCGGCCTGGCGCCACGCCTGATGATCGACGCCAGCCACGGCAACAGCCGCAAGAACCACGAGAACCAGCCCGGCGTCGTTGCCGAGATCGCCGCACAGATGGCCTCGGGCGATCAGCGCATCATGGGCGTGATGATCGAGAGTCATCTCGTCGCCGGGCGCCAGAACCTGGTCGCCGGGCAGGAGCCGGTCTATGGCCAGTCGATCACCGATGCCTGCATCGGCTGGGAGACATCGCTTGAGGTGCTCGAAACCCTGGCCCGGGGCGTGCGCGACCGGCGCGAGGCCGGCGCACCCGCTCTGGCGGTCAGTCGTTGAGGCGGAAGCCCAGCTTCAGCACGGCCTGGAAATGGGCGACCGCGCCCTTTTCGATGTGACCGCGCGTCTCTACGACCTCGAACCACTCCAGGTTCTCCAGGGTCTTGGAGGCGCGCGCCACGCCGTTGCGGATGGCGTCGTCCGTGCTGGTTGAGGACGAGCCGACGATTTCGACGACCTTGTAGACGTTATCGGACACGGGCTTTTTCTCCCTGTTGTTCAGGAGAGGCAACGCATGGGCCGGAGTGTCGTTGCTTGGCCGGCTTCAGGCCGCAGGGCTCAGCCTGTAGAGCGCCACCGGATCGGGTACGCCACGAAGAACATGGCAGCCGGCCGGAACGATATGCGCGCTGCAGTGCACGGCGGCATCGGCAAAGGATTGGGAAATCAGGATGGGGCTGTCGAGCTGCGTACACAGCGCCTCGATGCGCGCGGCCTCGTTCACCGCGGGGCCAAGAACCGTGAAGTCCAGCCGGTCGGCGGAACCGACATTGCCGTAATAGACCTCGCCCAGGTGCAGCGCGACATCGAGCTCCATGGTGTTCCCCGGCCGGTCGGGCACGGGTACGGCAGCGACCGCCTTGCAGGCCTCGACAGCGGCATGGAGAGCGCCAAAGCAGATGTCGCCATCTTCGTGGCCCTGGCGGTCGAAGACGGCAAGCAGGCCGTCGCCCAGGAACTTCAGGACCTCGCCGCCATGCTGGCGTATGGGATTCACCATGGCATCGAAACAGGTATTGAGCAGGTCGGCCATGGCCACGCGGTCCAGCCGATCGGAGATGGCGCTGAAGCCGCGCAGGTCGGCAAACAGAATGGCGGCGGGAATGATGCGAAAGCTGCCACGCCGGTAGGAGCCGCCCAGGATGGCGGTGCCGGCCTCGTGCCCGACATAGGTGTCGAGCAGGTTGACGGCGATCTCGTGGTCTGCGGTCGATTTTGCCGATAGCGCCAGGCGCGGCATCAGGCGCTCCAGCACGTTCATGTCGCGCGTGCTGAAGCCGCCGGGGCGGTCGGTAAGCCAGGTCATCATCAGGCCGGTCTGGCCGGTCAATGTGCCGTTTACGCCAAAGCCGATCAGGCGCAGGGCATGTTCGGTCGCACCCTCCCTGCGGAATTCCTCGAAGACCGGCCAGCTCGCGACCTTTGCAGGATCGGTGAGATCGGTGCGGTGCAGCCGGGTGTCCATGGTCTCGACGATGGTGCGCAGCGGGCTGTGCAGCCAGCGCTCGTGGTTCTGCTCCTCGTAGGTGTTGGTTCGGGAATCGACCTTGCCGCCCCGGCGCCAGACGTGGGAAATCGAATCGATCAGGGGATGCATCGTGCGCGTGGAGACGTTGGCGCGCAGCAGGGGCACGCCGGCCTCGAACAGGCGGTCGCAGAAGCCGGCGAGCATGGTGTCGATCGGGGCCTGCAGCAGGCCCTGTTCGATGAGCCAGTCGCTGATCGCCTGGATGTGCTGAGCGTCAGGTTCTTGCATGGGCCCCTCCTGCACCCGTGTCCGCCGCGATCGGGCGGCGGTCGCCGGGCCGCAAAGAGGCTCTAGATCGATTCGACCCAGGTGGCCAGCGGTCCCTTGTCGCCCTCGACATAACGCAGGTGAACCCGCTGGTTGGGTTCCAGGCGCGACAGCCCGGTCTTGGGCAGCACGCGACCGGGCACGAAGACATCACGCTCGCCGCCGTCGGGCACAACAAAGCCATAGCCCTTGTTGGCGTCGTAGAACTTCACCGTGCCGGTCAGTTCGCTCTCGGCACCGCCGCCGTCACGCTCGAAGCGATCGGGGCGATCGTTGCGCCGCGGCGGGCCGTCGCGGAAGCCGCCGCGGGGCTGCTGGGAAAAGCCCTCGGGCTCGGCTGTGGAGGTGTCCAGGCTGTGGATCATGGAGACCTGCAGGCCCCGGTCCCCTTCAGAGATATCGCACACCATGGTGGCGCCGTTGGGCAGATTGGTCAGCCCCGCGCGCGTCATCACCGATGCATGGACAAATACATCCGGTCCGCTCGGCCCTGCCTGCACGAACCCGAAACCCTTGGCCGGGTTGAACCATTTGACGGTGGCGGTGACATTGTTCCGCGCCCCGCCGGAACCACGATATTCGTCAACCATGAGAATCCTGTTTGCCCCCGACCCTGCGCCTCGCGTGGCCGGCTGGGTCGGCACCCCTGCAAAACCGGACACGCCCGCCCGTAATCGAAGCGGAACTTGTCTATTCTGGGGGCAACAAAGGGCAATCTGACAAGAAGAATCTCTGTTGAAGGCTCAGTTTACGCCAATCTCTTCCTTACGCCGTGTCACGAATGCATCAATAGCTTCGGCAATGGCGGGGTCCATCGCGGGTTCCTCGTACTGCGCCAGAAGCTGTTTCCATATCCGGTTTGCGTTCTGTGCCGCGCTGGGGCTTCCGGCTTCCTCCCAGGTCTCGAAGTTGCGCCAGTCCGACAGCAGCGGGCTGTAGAAGGCGTCCTCATAGCGCGCCAGGGTGTGGGCCGTGCCGAAGAAATGGCCGCCCGGTCCGACATCGACCATGGCCTCGACGCCAAAGGCATCGGCATCGATCGCCGGCGGCTTCAGGAAGGCCGACATCATCTGCAGCATCTCGGCATCCAGGATGAATTTCTCAAAGCTGGCGGTGAGCCCGCCCTCGAGCCAGCCCAGGCCCTGCTTGATGAGATTCGCCTGCCCCATGAAAGCCGGCCACAGCGACATCATCGACTCATAGGCCGCCTGGGCATCGGGGCTGTTGGCGCTGGTGACGTTGCTGGTGCGGTAGGGCACGCCGTAACGGCGCGAAAGCTGGCAGCCGATCAGCACGGCCTGGGAATACTCCGGCGTGCCGAAGGCGGGCGCGCCGGTCTTCATGTCGACATTGCTGGTGAAGCCGCCGTAGATCACCGGCGTGCCCGCCCGCACGCACTGGGCCAGGGTAATCATCGCCAGCGCCTCGGCATTCTGCTGCACGCTGGCGCCGCCCACGGTTGCCGGCGCCATGGCGCCCGCCAGCGTGAACGGCGTGGCGGCAAAAGGCTGGCCGGCGCGGGCAAAGGCGGTCAGCCCCTCCGACATCGGCCCGTCCAGGCGCAAGGGCGAGTTGGAGTTGATGACGGTCAGCGCGCCGGGGCGGGCCAGCAGGCCGTCGCGGTCGGTGCCGCGCGCGATGGCGGCCATGTCGATCGCGTCGTCGGCGCGATAGGCGCCCAGGCCGTAGCCGGTCCACAGCTTGTCCGTCAGCGTCGCGAAGGCGCGGTACATGTCGAGATGGCGCGACTCGGCGGGAAGGTCGGTCGGCTCGATGGCGCCGCCGCCCTCGATGTGGATGACGTCGAGTGCCTGGACCAGGCGGGTGAAGTTTTCCATGTCGGCGAAGTTGGCGTTGCGCCGGCCGCGGTCGAGATCGGTCGCAAAGGCCGGTCCGCCCACGGCGCAGATCACGATGTTGCCCTGCTTCATGGTCACGGACTTGTCCGGATTGCGCGCGTGCAGCGTCACCTCGGCGGGTGCGCCCGCGACTTTCTCCTCGACCATGGCCGGATCGAAGAAGACCTTCTCACCGTCGACGCGGCAGCCTTCGCCGGCCAGCAGCTCGCGCGAGGGCGCGTGCAGGATCTCCATGCCGATGGTGGAAAGCACGTCGAGCGAGGCGCGGTGGATCGCCTCGATCTGGTCGGCCGAGACGATCTCGAAGGGTGGCCAGGGATTGTGCGGCACGCGCCATCCCGCCTGGACGACGCCGCCCTTCTGGCGGGCGCTGCCGCCCGCGCCGCCGCGTCTGCGCGCGCTTCGCACCGGTGCATCGCTGCTCATAGATCGTTCTCCGCGAGGAAGCCGTCCACCAGCGCGTTGAAGCGGTCGGCGTACTCCCAGAACATGAAGTGGAAGCCCAGCCCTTCGACCATCGCCGCGGGGCAGTTGCGTGCAACAAAGGCACGGGCCGCATCGGCCTTGGCCTCATGCACGATGTGCAGCATGGACAGGGCGCCGTCGGTGGCGCGTGCCATGTCGGTCTCGTCGCGGCTCATGCCGTCGGCGGCCAGCAGGCAGGTGGCGTATTGCGGCGTCTTCAGCGACTGGTCGACGACCCAGTCGAGTTCGTCCGCAGGTGGCGTGCCCTGCCACATGCCGGCGCAGAAGGCCCGCGTCGTGGCGCGATAATCGTCGGCCAGCGCCCGCTGCGTGGCGGTGAGACCCGCAATGTCGCCCTCGCACCAGTCGCCCTCGTCACGCTGCACCTGCTGGGGCGACAGGTCGATCCAGACGACGCCGGCGGTGTCGCGCGTGCCGCGCTGGCGGAACATCTCCCAGACCTTCAGGCAGCCATAGGACCAGGGTGCAAGCACGGCATCCTTGAGTGCCAGCGCATCGATCAGACGCGCCAGATCGCGGCCGTGCTGGGCATAGCTGATGCCGTTCACCGTCTTGGTCGAACGGCCCTGGCAGCGCGGGTCGTAGGTCACCACCCGGTATCGGTCGGCGAAGTGGGGCACCTGGCGGGCGAAGACCTCGGTGGTCATGGTCCAGCCGGGAATGAAAACCAGTGGGCGTCCGCTGCCCGATTCCTCGACGTAGAGTTCGATACCGTCGGCAACCTCGACGTGGTGGCGTTGGGTCGCGGTCATGGCGTCGTCCTCCGGTCCGGTTCGCATGCTGACATCACGCCACCACCCGTTCGCGGCGGAAGGGCATGTCGGGGTCGACCGCGGCATCGAGTTCGCGGGCGAAACGGTGGCCGGCGTGAATCGCGTGGACGATGGCGCCGGGGACCTCGCAGTCGCCGATGCGGTGGAGGTTCGGCGTCCCGCGCGCGGCAAGCTCACGGTAAAGGCTGTCCTCGCTCGAACGCGCCGTGACCAGCACCAGGCTGTCGCAGGCGACCGCGATCGCTGCTTCGCCATAGACACCTGTCAGTTCCACACCGCCGGGCTGCGCGCGGGCCAGAATGCGTCCGGTCACGACGACGATGCCCAGCGCCACCAGACGCGACTGGATGAAATGCTGCTCGTTGGTCATCGCCGTCCAGGAGGAGACGACCGGGGAGGGGGTGGCATAGGTCACGGCATGGCCGCGCCCAGCGAGACGTTCGGCCAGGGTCGAACCCATGTAGTAATGGTCGTCGTCGTAGATCAGCACCGCGCCCTTGGGCTCCACGCCGTCCTTCAGGATGTCGTCGGGTGTCAGCGCGTGATCGAGTCCTGTCACGCCGAAGGGTGTGGCCGCACCCAGCCCGTCGCGCCGCCATGCCGCGCCGGTGGCGCAGACCACATGGTCGGCGGCGAACTCGGCGACATCGTCGGCGGTGAGACGGCTGCCGGGAAACAGTTCGACGTTGGGCAGATTGTGCAGGCGGCCCAGGCGCCAGTCGCGCACCCGCGCCCAGGTCGCCAGGCCCGGCAGGGTGCTGTCGCGGTTGATGCGCCCGCCCAGTTCGCCCTCGGCCTCGGCCAGCGTCACGCGGTAACCACGCTGGCCCGCCGCGCGCGCGGCCTCGAGGCCCGCGGGGCCGCCGCCGATCACCAGGACATGGGCTTCGCTCGCCTTCGGCGCGATGATCTCGGGGTGCCAGCCACGGCGCCATTCCTCGCCCATGGTCGGGTTCTGGGTGCAGCGGATCGGCGCCCCCTCGTTGTTGCCGGAACGGCAGATGTTGCAGCCGATGCACTCGCGGATTTCCTCGGGCCGGCCTTCCTCGATCTTCCTGGGCAGGAAGGGATCGGCGATGGAGGGCCGCGCCGCGCCGATCAGATCCAGCGTGCCGCGCCGCACCAGGCCCGCCATGCGGTCCGGGCTGGTGTATCGCCCGACACCGACCACCGGCTTGCTGGTCAGACTCTTCACGAAGCCGATGTGGTCTTCCTGGAAGCCTTCATCGGAGAAACGCGCGCTGCGGGAGTCGTTGTTGACGTCGCTGACGTTGACGTCCCACAGGTCGGGCAGTTCGGCGAGCATCTCGATCACTGCCCTGCCTTCGCCGTCGGCCGTGATGCCGTCATTTCCCATCAGTTCGTCGACCGCGAAACGCACCGCGACGGCCATGGTGGCGCCGACCGCCTCCCTGGTCTCCTCGATCATCTCGCGCAGCAGGCGCACCCGGTTCTCCAGCGACCCGCCGTAGGCGTCGGTGCGCTTGTTGTGCCGGTGGCTTAGGAACTGGAAGGGCAGGTAGGCGTGGCCGGCATAGACATAGACAAGGTCGAAGCCGGCATCACGCGCCCGCCGCGCCGCATCGACCTGCCAGCGGCGCAGATTGGCGATATCGGCCAGATCCATGGCGCGGGACTGGATCGGCGCGGCGATATCCAGCGGCTCGCCCGAAACCGAAAGCGGGGCCAAACGCGAGAAGCGATTCGGGCTGTGCATGCCGCCGTGCCACAGCTCGACACCTGCCAGCGCGCCGTGCGCGTGCACGGCATCGGTCATCGCCCGCATGTTCTTGACGTCATCGCTGTCCCACAGCGTGCAGAAGGCATAGGGGCCATCGTCGGCGCTGGGGTGGATCGAGCAGTATTCGGTGTTGACCACACCCCAGCCGCCCTCTGCCTTCACCGCGCGCATGGCCGCCACGGTCCTGGGCAGGGCGTGGCCCATGCCGGTGCAATGGGGCACCTGGTAGAAGCGGTTCTTCGCCGTCACCGGTCCGATCCTGACGGGTTCGAAGAGGATGTCGTGGTTGGGATCGCGCGCCATGGCCTGCCCTGCGACTCTGGTTCGGGGCGATCCTGCCATGATTTCTTTAGTGACTAAAGAAATTTGCGATCCTAGAATTCCCTCCATGACCGGAACCCGCGAACAGCAGAAGCAGGCGCGCCGCGAGGCGATCTTCCGCGCCGCGGCACGGCTGTTTTCCGAACGCGGCTATGCCGCAACCACGGTCGAGGACATCGCGCGTGCCGCCGGCATCACGGTGCCGACCTTCTATGCCTATGTTCCGAGCAAGGCCGACCTGATTGTCGCTCTGTACGAGAACGACCGGGCGCTGATCGATGCGCGCAAGCAGGCGATCATCGCCCGGCCCCAGCGCGATCCCGCGCTGGCGGTCGGGGCGCTTTTGCTGCTGGAGATCAAGAACGGCCAGGACTGGCTCGGGCACGAGGTCTGGCGCGATATCGTGGCCACCGCGATACGCGGCGGCGGTGATTTTCAGGAAGGTCTCGACCGTCTCAACGAGCGTGTCTTCGACGCCCCGCTGGCAAGCCTGCTCGAACGCCTGGTGGCGCGCGGCGACCTGCGCGCCGATCTCGACGTGCCCGCCGCCGTCGCCCTGTTCTCCGATCTGGTGATGGCCGTGTTCCACCAGGAACTGGTCCACGACCACCCCTGGCCCTGGGTCGAGAAGCGCATCCGCCGCCATGTGAAGACGGCGCTGGCGGGGATGCTGGCCTAAACCGGCTTGTGCTGCGTGCCGCGGCCGTAGGTGGCAAACACGATGTCGCCGGGCTGTTCGACCTCGAAGCGATGCCAGGTGCCGCGCGGCATGACGAAGGCCGGTGTCTTGCGGTCCAGGCGCACATGGCGCTCACCCTGCGGCGTTTCCATCACCACGATGAAGGCGCCCGACTGGGCATAGAGCAGTTCCTCGCCCTCGGGGTGCATTTCCCAGTGGACCGTATCACCGCTCATGGGCAGGACCATGGTCAGCCAGCCGTGGTCGGCCGCGATGGCGCCCCGGGAGAGATCGCGCCAGAAGTTCTCGTCCAGCGGCAGAGCCTGTGCCCGGCCGCCATCCTCCAGGTAAAGCGCCGTGGTCGCCGGATCGAAGCTGTCATCCTCGCGCGTCATCACAGTGCCGGGGGAGGAACGTCGTGTTTGGCCAGCAGAGCCTGCATGGCCGGGCGGGCATGGATGCGCCGGGCGAGGGCGCTGACGCGGGGTGAGCGGGCGAACATGGCCGCGGAATCCCAGTGGAACAGCGCCTGGACGAAAAACAGGATGTCTGCGGTGCTGTAGGCATCGCCCGCCAGCCATGCCCCTTCGGTGAGCTGGCCCTCGATCTGGCTCCACAGGTCATCGGCGTTGCGCCGGGCGCGGGCCTGGATGGCCGGGATCGCGGCGTTGTCGTCGGTGAACCAGTCGGGATGGAACTCCATGGCCCCGACCGGATGCACCATGGCGCCGAAATAGACCATCCACTGCAGCCAGGCGGCGCGCGCCGGCGTGCCGGGTGCCGGCGCCAGCGCGCCGTGTTTTTCGGCGAGATACATGGCGATCGCCGAACCCTCGTAGATCACCAGGTCGCCGTCGGTCAGGGTCGGCACCAGGCCGTCGGGGCGCAGCGCCAGATAGGCCGGGTCGGAGACCGGGCCGGGCGGCAGCATGATGGATTCGTAGGCGATGCCCAGTTCGTCCATCAGGCCCTCTGGCACCATCGACATGGTGAAGGGCTTTCCATAGAGGCGGTACATGGCGGCTCTCCCGTTGCGGCGCGCCATCCTGCGCAAAGGTGACTGGCTCCGCCAGCCCTCGGGTGCAAGCAAGCATCGATGGCGCCTGCAACGCCTTGGTGTTTGCTCCGCGGAGCCATAGCATTGGTCATGCATCCGACATCGTCCCGCCCATGCCGCCGTGATCGGCGCCATGCATCCTGCCCGTCAGCACCCATGCTGACCCGCTAGTGGAGGAACTGCTTCCGCTGCTTGGGCTGTTTGCCGTCGCCTTTGCGGCGGCCACGGTGTTTCCGGCCCAATCGGAAGCCGCACTGGTCGCGCTGCTGGTGCTGGGCGGGCAATCGCCTGTCCTGCTCGTGGTTGTCGCCACGATCGGCAATGTGCTGGGTTCGGTGACCAACTGGCTCCTGGGGCGCTGGATCGAGCATTTCCGCCATCGCCCCTGGTTTCCCGTTTCCGAGCGCTCGCTCGCCAGGGCCACGGGTTGGTATCGGCGATGGGGGCGCTGGAGCCTGCTGCTCAGTTGGGCGCCGATCGGGGGCGATGCGCTGACCGTGGCGGCGGGTATCCTGCGCGAGCCGTTCTGGAGCTTCCTGCTGCTCGTGACGGTCGCCAAGGCCGCTCGCTACATCGTGCTCGCCGCGATCACGCTGGGGTTCCTCTGATCCGGTCGCTCCCTACCCGGCAGGGTGGCGCAACCAGAAACCGGCTGCATCCGTCGATGCCGCTGCTCTACGCTTGCAGGTGAAACCGCAGGGAGAGAAACGCCATGCCGATGATCACCGCCAACGGCATCGAGATCCATGTCGAAACCCATGGCGATGCCGCCGCGACCCCCATCGTCCTGGTCCGCGGCCTGGGCAGCCAGGTGATCCACTGGCCCGCGGCGATGATCGACCGCTTCGTCGCCGGCGGATTCTTCGTCATCACCGCCGACAACCGCGATGCCGGCCTGTCCCAGAGGTTCGATGCCTGGGGCACGATCGATGCCGAGGACATGCAGCAACGCCTCGATGCCGGCGAACCGCTCGACGTGCCCTATGGCGTCACCGACTTTGCCGACGACCAGTTCGCCGTCATGGATCACTTCGGCATCGAGAAGGCCCATGTCATGGGCATCTCCATGGGCGGCATGATCGTCCAGGTGATGGCCGCGCGGCGGCCGGAACGGCTGCTCTCGATGACCTCGGTCATGTCATCGTCGGGCAATCCGGAGATTCCACTGGGCGCCAACCCGGAGGTGCGCGCATTGCTCCTGGCGCAGCCGGAGAATCCCGATGATCGCGACAGCGTGATTGCCTTCACGCTGCGATGCGATCGCGTGTGGGGCAGCCCCGGCTATCCCTTTGATGAAGCGGAGCGCGCGGAACTCATCGGGCGCGCCTACGACCGCTGCTGGACGCCCGAAGGGGTAAAACGGCAATTCGCGGCGGTGCGTTCCTCGGGCTCGCGCGTTGATCTGCTGAAAACCATCTCGGTTCCCAGCCTCGTCATCCATGGCCTGGACGACTGCCTCATCCAGCCCGAGCACGGCCGCGACACCGCCCGTTGCATTCCAGGCGCAGCGCTCGTGGAGATTCCCGGCATGGGCCACGACCTTGAAGGAGACCTCGGTCCGATGATCGCCAACCACGTCATGCGCCACGCGCGCAACAGCGAAACCTCCCCTGACTAAGGGAGGCGAGAACACGATCGCGGAGGCACACGTTGCCGAGGACATCCTGCTGGGTGTGGTCGATGCCACCCTGCCGTCCTCGGGCGTGCGTCCGCCACGGCGCTTTCCCCATACGCTCTACCGCTATGTCTGGCGCGTCAGCCGGCCTCAGCAGATCCGTCTGATCGTTCTCACTCTGCTGGTGCTGCCGCTGTCGATGGCGCCGCTGGAGCTGCAGCGCCGGATCGTCGACGACGCCATCATGGGAAGCGACGTCAGGTTGCTGCTCTGGCTCTGCGGCATTTACTTTGCCGTCGCGATGGCCACGGTGGCGCTGAAGTTCGCGCGCAGCGTCTATGAGGGACGCATCTCCGAAAGCGTCATCCGCTCCCTGCGCCAGTCGCTGTCGCACCACGACTTCAAGGCCGAAGGCAACGGCCACGGCGGCAGCGCGGTCTCCATGGTCGCCTCGGAGGCCGAGCAGATCGGGGCCTTTGTCGGCGAGAGCCTGAGTTTTCCGCTGCTTCAGGCCGGCACCCTGTTGGCGGTGATGGGCTACATGCTGGTGGTCGAACCGTTGATCGCACTCTTTGCCTTTGCCCTCTTCGTGCCCTCCCTGCTCATCACGCCGTGGATCCAGCGCCGCCTGAACAACCTGGTGGAGCGGCGCACCGTGGTGCTTCGCGAGTTGGGCGACATCGTCGCGGCGGAGGGCGAGACCCACGGCGAAAGCCGCATCCGCGAAATCTATCGCGTGCGCATGCGCATCCTGGTGCTCAAGTATCTGGTGAAGCTGGTCAACAACCTGGTCGGTCACCTGGGGCCGATCGGTGTGCTGGTCCTGGGCGGCTGGCTGGTGATCCATGGCCAGACCGAGCTTGGCGTCGTGGTTGCCTTCATCTCGGGCTTCGAGAAGATCATGGACCCGGCGCGCGAGCTGCTGAACTTCTACCGCCGCATGGCCCAGATGCGCGTCCAGTATCGCCTGATCGTTGAGGCCATGCAGGGCGAGGCGGCGGGCTGAGACCTTCAGCCGGGCAGGATGCGCGAACCGGCAGCGACCTCGGCCAGCACCCAGTCGCGGAAAGCCGCCACCGCCGGACGCTCCAGCGTTTCGGGCTGGCAGACAAAGAAGATGCCGAGGTCGAGGGGCAGGTCGAGGCTGGGATCGAAAGGCCGGATCAGCCGGCCGCTCGCCAGATCGTCGCCCGTGATGCCGGAACTGGCGAGCGCCACGCCACGGCCCATGGCAGCGGCCTCCAGGGTCAGCGCCGCGCCATCCAGGCGCATGCCGCGCCGGGCATCGACGCCGGTCTCGCCGATCGCCTTCAGCCACATCTCCCAGCCCGGCACCGGGCCGTCGCGCCAGCTCCAGCTTTCGTCATGCAGCAGGGTATGGTGGGCAAGGTCGGCGGGGCAGTTCAGCGGCTTCTGCGGCGTCACCATGTCCGGACTGCAGACCGGAAACAGGTCGACATCCATCAGCCGGTCGATGTGCATGCCGGGATAATTGCCCTGGCCGAAGCGCAGGCCGACATCGACCCCCTCGCGGCCCAGATCGACCAGCCGGTTGGAGGCCGAGATGCGGATGTCGAGATCGGGATGGGCGCTCTGGAAGCCGTCCAGGCGCGGCAGCAGCCAGCGTGCCGCCACCGAGGGCGAGGCGGTCACCGTCAGTACCGATTCGTCTTCAGGCGCTCCCAGTTCGGCAACTGCCCGGACCAGGGTTGTAAAGCCCTGGGCAACGCCGGGCAGCAGGCGCCGGCCGGCGTCGGTCAGCTCCACGGCACGCGTGCGACGCAGGAACAGGCGATGGCCCAGGCGCTCCTCCAGAGCGCGAATCTGGTGGCTCACGGCTGCAGGCGTGACGCCGAGTTCGTCTGCCGCATGGCTGAAGGACAGGTGACGTGCCGCCGCCTCGAAGGCGCGCAGGCTGTTGAGCGGGAGCAGGGAAAGTCGCGGGTCCATGGCTTCTACGCACAAGTTAATCTAACTCGTCGGGAGAGATCATATCGTTGGTCAGCCCCGCAGGAAAGTACCAAATTCCTCTCCAGAGCCGCCGCAAACGGCACCCTACGCTCAAGGAGAGCTAATATGACCTACGCCCGTCCCATCGCCCGCAAGGAGTTCGTTTCCGACCTGCGTACCCTGCCGGTGGCCTCGCCCCCGCCGCGCAGCCTTGGTGGCCGCCTCATCGATCTGGGTCGTCTTGCCCTGCTTGCCTGGAATCACGGTCGCCTCGCGCGCAGTTCGGCTCGTGCCCTGACCCGGCTCAACGATCATCAGCTGCGCGACATCGGCATCAACCGGGGTTCGATCCCCGAGGTCGCCCGCGCGGCTGCCTGGGCGCATCTGACAGTGGCCGGTCTCGATCACACCAGCCGCAACGACGCGCGCCGCTGATGCTGCGGTCACAGCCCCGGCTGCCGGCGCCACGGCGCCGGCAGCCGGGGATCGTCGCCTGAAGACGCCGGACGTGGCATAAAGGGCCGCCGCCACAACCGGACGCCCGCATGCCTGCTTCCAGTTCGCTACCGCCTGCCGCCGACGTGACGGCGATCATTCTGGCCGGCGGCAGCGGCGACCGGCTCGGGGGCACCCCCAAGGCCTTCCTGCGCCATCGCGGCGCCACCCTGCTCGAACACGCCCGCGCCCTGCTGGCGCCCTTTGCCGGGCGGGTGGTGGCCTGCCTGCCCGCTGACCGGCTGGACCGGGCCGGCCCGGGGCTGATCGCCATTCCCGGC
>CALGGB010000148.1 GCA_937880925.1 uncultured Rhodospirillaceae bacterium
TCGGGCGTCACCGTCAACCGCCTGTGCGGCTCAGGCCTGGAGGCAGTCTGCCAGGCCGCGCGCCTGATCCGCTGCGGCGAGGCCGATCTGGTGATCGCGGGCGGCGTGGAGAGCATGTCGCGCGCGCCCTTCGTCATGCCCAAGGCCGACAGCGCCTTCTCGCGCAAGGCCGAGATCCACGACACCACCATCGGCTGGCGCTTCATCAACCCGGCCATGAAGAAGGCCTATGGCGTCGACGCCATGCCCGAGACGGCCGAAAACCTGGCCGAGGAGCGCCAGATCAGCCGCGAGGATCAGGACGCCTATGCCTGGCGCAGCCAGCAGCGCGCCGGTGCCGCGATTGCCGCCGGGCGCATCGCCGAGGAGCTGACCCCGGTGACGATCCCCCAGCGCAAGGGCGATGCGGTGGTCGTGGAGGCCGACGAGCATCCCCGGCCGGAAACCGAACTCGCCAAGCTCGCCAAACTGCCCGCACCCTTCCGTGAGGGCGGCACGGTGACAGCCGGCAACGCCTCGGGCGTCAACGACGGGGCAGGGGCGCTGCTGATCGCTTCTGAGGCTGCCGTGGAGAAGTTCGGTCTCAGCCCCATCGCCCGGGTGACGGGCGCGGCCACGGCAGGCGTGCCGCCGCGCATCATGGGTATCGGCCCGGCGCCGGCCACCGCCAAGTTGCTGGAGCGCATGGGCGTGGCGCTGAGCGACATCGACCTCATTGAGCTCAACGAGGCCTTCGCCGCCCAGGTGCTGGCGGTGA
The DNA here is from genome assembly GCA_937880925.1 of uncultured Rhodospirillaceae bacterium. GTDB lineage: Bacteria > Pseudomonadota > Alphaproteobacteria > SP197 > SP197 > CALGGB01. The sequence goes on from CALGGB010000148.1 coordinate 758, forward strand.
CCCGCGATCTGGGGCTGGCCGATGACGAGGAACTGGTGAACCCCAACGGCGGCGCGATCGCCTTCGGTCACCCTCTGGGCGCCAGCGGCGCGCGGCTGGCCGCCACTGCCGCCTACGAACTGCGCCGCCGGTCCGGCAAACGCGCCGTCGTCACCATGTGCATCGGCGTCGGGCAGGGCATCTCGGCGATGCTGGAGGCGGTGTAGGAGACGTCCCGCTTCGCAGGCGTTTGCGCCGTGGTGCGGGCTGTCAGGTCACGGCATCGCATTCAGATCGGGCCTTCGGCCTGCCTGGAATGACAGAGAGAAGGCTAGAAGGGCTTCTCGGCCCGAGCCTCAGTTGGTCAGATCTTCCTCTGCCTCGGCTTCTTCTGCTGCGCGCTGGGCCTTGAGCAGGGCCGCGGTTTCCATCATGGACTGCTTGCGCGCGCTGCAGCCGCAGCCGCCGATCTCGGCCCAGGTCAGGGGATCGATGAAGGGGCCCGACCACATGCCCACCTTGGCATCCGAGGCGGCCATGGCGCGGGCCTGGTAGTCGGCACCGGTGTCGGCATTGGCGACGGCCAGGCCCTCGTCGACCATGGCGCCGGCCAGATCCTCGCCCTCGACGCTGCAACGCCCGACCATGTGGCCGTTCTCGTCCTCGACGATATCGGTGCAGGTCACGGAGCGACCGGCGATGATCTCCTCAAGGCGGTTGGCGGCTTCCCAGCCGCACTGCCACATCCCCTCATCAATGCCGCACGACTGCACGATGCTGGGGGCATTGACGCCATATAGGGAAATATCCTGCCCCTCGACCGTGACCGTGTCGCCGTCCATCACCATCGCACTGCCGGACACCTCGGCCATGGCGGCGGCGGGGAAGAGAAGCAGCAGGGCAACGACGATGCGACGCATGGGGCGCTCCTTAAAGGTTGTTCCCATCCATGATGGCCCGGAATCTGGCACGATGATGGCGGCCAGCCAAGAGCGGGCCGTTCACATTTCCGCGGGTCCCAGCAGCACGACCAGTTCGTGCTCGACCATGATCTCGCGCTGGGGCCGTCCCACACGCGCCGCAAGATCGGCGATCTGGGCGCGGTAGGTCGCCGTCATGCCCTTTTCCCGGCCGCCCAGGGAACGCACGGGGTAAGACACGGCGATCTGGGGGATGGCGCAAAGGCGCTGGAGCAGGGCGAGCGCAGCGCCATCCTCCTGCTGTTCCAGGCATGGCAGGGTCTTCAGCACCAGGGCGAGCTCCGCGTCGGTCTCGGGAATGCGGATCAGGGCATCGGCCCAGATCGCCTCCCCGGGGCGCCCGGTGAGCTGCAGGAAGCGCTCCGTGGCGGCGGCAAGGCCACGATCGACCTCGACCGAGGTGTAGCGGGTCTCGCCCGGCAGACCCATGAAAGGCAGCGCAAAGGCGTTGAGGCCGGCGGCGACGTCCAGGATCGAGGCGGGCCGGCCGGCGGCCTCGAAGATCGCCTCGTAGAATTCCTTCAGGATCGGCAGGCGCTCGGCGGCGCTGCGGTGCAGCGCCAGGATGCGGGTTGCCGTCGCTTCCAGGGCTTCCCGGTCGGGATCCGGGCCGAGGCCGTCGAGAATTCGCCCCACGGCGGCCAGCGCTCCGGGGTCGAGATAGGCGCCGAAGGCCTGGTGCAGCTTGCGCTTGGCGGCCTTCAGGGCGTCGGCCGGTCGTGGGTGGCGCTCCAGCGCCCAGTCGGCGGTGCGGGCGAGAGTCTCGGGCGCGAGATCCCGGTACTTCGAGGAACCTGCCAGACCGGCGACCACCACGTCCCGCAGCGGGCTCATGTTGCCTCCTCGCGGCGCAGGCGGTGCATCAGGCTGCCGTAGAAGGCGAGATTCTGGCGGGTCGCCAAGCGCTCCGCGCTGCTGTCCTTGATCTTGAACAGGTGATGCAGGTAGGCGCGCGAAACCCTTGAATCAACGCGAGGATCGAGCGGGCCGGCATCGCGTGAATGCTGTTCATCTTCAATGTAAAGTGCACGGTAAAAATCATTTGATAACAGACTATTATCAAAGTTATCTGTCGTGATGAACAAGCGGCGGTGGCGCGCGTCCCGCGTCGGCAGGGCGCAGTCGAACATGCGGTAGCCCGCGCGCCAGGCCGCGACCAGATTGTCGGGCCTGCCGATGCCCAGGGCGTGCTTTGGGGCATCGGGCGGCAGCACCTCGGCGACATGGGCGACCATATCGACCAGCGTGCCGTCCTTGGAGACCGGCCAGCCGCCAAAGCCGAAGCCGTCGAAGCCCATGTCCGCCAGTTCCTGCGCACAGCGGCGGCGCAAATCCGGATCGTTGCCGCCCTGGACCACGGCAAACAGCAGGGGGCGCGTGCCGTCGTTCCCCCGGCCCGGCTCGGCGATGCGAGCGGCGAATTCCGTGCGGCAACGGCGCGCCCAATCCAGGGTGCGGCGCACGCTGGTCGCCTGGACTTCGGCGCTGTCGTCGGGATGGGTGCACTGATCGAGGCAGAACAGGATGTCCGCGCCCAGGTCGAGCTGGCGCTTGATGCATTTTTCCGGGGTCAGAAGGTTCTTTTTTCCTGCCTTTTCATGGCGATAGATGAAGCCCTTGTCAGTGACGCTGCCCAGGCCCGCGCCCTGGGCGGCCATGGACCAGGCCTGGAAACCGCCGGAATCGGAGGCCACGACCCCATCCCAGGCCATGAAACGATGAACCCCGCCGATGGCCTCGATGGCGGAGATACCGGGCCGGGTCGCCAGATGCAGGCTGTTGACCATCAGCGCATCCAGCCCGCATTCGGCGAGATCGCGGGAATCCAGCCCGCGCACCACGGCGCGTGTCGCATCGGGCAGGAAGGCGGGCAGGGTAAGCGGTCCGCGTCGTGTGAGCAGGGTCTTCACGATGTTTCTTTCCCGGAATCGTCGGGGCGCAGGAACTTGGGATTGTTCCCAGCGATCACCACGGTGACCTCGCCGCGCGGCTCTTCGTTCGCGAACCGTTCGGCCAGGTCGGAAGTCCAGCCCCGCGCGATCTCCTCGAACATCTTGGTGAGTTCGATGCAGACCGCGGCGCGCCGGTCGCCCAGCACCTCCAGCGCCGCGGTCATCAGCGCACCCGTACGGTGGGGTGATTCGAAGAGGACCAGGGTGTGTTCCAGTTCCGCCTGGGATTTCAGCGCATTGCGCAGCTTGCCGGGCTTGCGCGGCGGGAAGCCCAGAAACGTGTAGCTGGCCGCCGAGAGGCCCGAGACCGCCAGCGCGCTGGAAACGGCCGTGGGGCCGGGAATGACCTCGATACGGTGTTCGCCCTCCAGGGCCGCCTGGACGGCGCGGAAGCCGGGATCGCTGATGCCTGGCATCCCGGCATCGGTCGCCAGCCCCACCGTGAGCCCCTGGTCGAGCAGGCCGGCGATGCGGCGCACGGCGTTTTCCTCATTGTGGTCGGCACAGGCGAAGATGGTGCGGGGCGAGGGCAGCTTGAAATGCTCATAGATCTTGCGCGTGCGGCGCGTGTCTTCGCAGGCCAATGCATCGAGTTCGCCCAGCACGCGCAGTGCGCGGGCGCTGATGTCCTCCAGATTGCCGATCGGCGTGCCGATCAGGAAGAGCGTGCCCTGGCCCGCCATGTCATACGCCTGCCATGTCATTGGTCCCTTGACCCGAAGGCCGCCTGCCGCTTCCATGCCCGCCCTTTTGCCGGAAGTCGAGCATGACCGTATCACAGGACGCCGTTGCCAAACTGCTGGCGCCGCGCAGGATCGCCATCGTGGGCGCGACGCCGCGCGAACACGCGGTGGGCAATGCACTGATCCGGCATGCCGGCGGGGCCCGATTTGGCGGCTCGGTCTGCGGCATCAACCCGCGCTACGAGGAGGTTGAGGGCCTACCCTGCTTTGCCTCACTGGGAGCGGTGCCAGAGACGCCCGACTGCGCCGTCATGGCGGTCTCCGACGACCGGCTGCTTGCCGCCATGGAGGATGCCGTGGCCGCGGGCGTGGGGGCGGCGGTCATCCTGGGCCGCCTGTACGAGGCCGAGCCGTCGAACCCGCCGCTGGCCCGCAAGGTCGCCGATCTGGCGCGTGAGGCCGGCATGGCGCTGTGCGGGGCCAACTGCATGGGCCTCTTCAACGCGGTTGAGGACGTTCACCTGTGCATGACCGTGCTGCCCAACCGTGAGGTTCCCGGCCGTGTCGCCTTTCTCTCCCACAGCGGCTCGACCTGGTCCGGCCTGGGCGGCAACCGGCGGCAGCTCGACATCTCCATCGGTGTTTCCATGGGCAACGAGCTCGCCACCGGCGTGGGCGACTACATCCGCTATCTGATCACGCGGCCCGAAACCGCGGTGATCGGCGTGGTGCTGGAAACCGTGCGCGATGCCGAGGGTTTCCTCGGCGCGGTCGATGCGGCCGCAGAGGCCGATATCCCCGTGGTGGCGCTGAAGCTGGGGCGCAGCGAACAGGGGCGGCGCTTCGCCATGACCCACAGCGGCGCGCTGGCGGGCGACGCGCGGGTCTACGACGCGGTCTTCCGCCGCCACAACGTGGTGCGCGTGAAGACGCTGGACGAGATGTGCGACACCCTGGAGCTGTTCGCCTGCGGCCGCCGTCCCGGCCCCGGCGCCCTGGGCATCCAGACCGACAGCGGCGGCGAGCGCCAGCTCATCACGGATCTCGCCGAGGAGACCGGCGTCACCCTGGCACGGTTCTCGGAGACCACGCGCAAGGCCCTGGCGGACGTGCTCGATCCCGGCCTGGAACCCGAGAATCCGGTGGATTACTGGGGCGAGAGCGGCTTTGCCGTGTTGCCCAAGGTGACGCGGATCCTGGCCGATGCACCCGAGGTCGGCATGGTCGCGCTGGCGACCAACATGATTTCGGGCCGGCGCATCCTCTACGAATCGGACGCGGCGCTGGAAGCGGCCCATGCCGCCACCGACAAACCCTGCATCCTGCTTGCCAACCTGTCGGGATCGATCGACCCCGACGAGGCCGCGCGCCTGCGTCGCTGCGGTATTCCCGTGCTGACCGGCACCCAGACGGCGCTGCAGGCCATCGGTCACATGATGGCCTGGCACGGCGGCAGGGCAGCGAGGCCGGAGGCCCCGGTGTCGCTCGATGCCGGCAAGCTGCGCCGCTGGCGCATGCGCCTGGCCGAAGGCGCGGCGCTGGCGGGCGAGGAGGCGATGGCGCTGATTGCCGATTCGGGCGTTGCCGTGCCGGCCTGCGGGGTGGCAACCGACGCCCGCATGGCGGCGGCGGTGGCGAAGCGCTGTGGCTATCCCGTGGCGCTCAAGACAGCCGAAAGCGGCATCGACCACAAGACCGATGTCGGCGGTGTGGTGCTGGGGCTGGCCGACGAGGACGCGCTGGTTGCGGCCTATCGCACCATGGCCGCGGCCCTGGGCCCGCGGGTGCTGATCCAGGCCATGGCGCAGCCTGGCGTGGAGGTGATGGTTGGCATGTCCCGGGACGCCACCTTCGGTCCCGTGATGACGATCGCCATGGGTGGCATCCTGGTGGAACTGCTCGACGATGCGGTTGCCTTTGTTCCGCCCGTGGCGCCTGAAGAGGCCGCCGCCCTGATCGCCCGGCTGCGCGGTGCGAAGATGCTGGACGGCGTGCGTGGCCGTCCTGCCGCGGACCGGGCCGCGCTCGCCAGGGCGGTTTCGAACCTGTCGGCGATGGTGGCGGTGCTGGGCGATGTCATCGCCGGGCTCGACGTCAATCCGCTGCTGGTCCATGCCCAGGGCGTGACGGCAGTGGATGGGCTGGTGGTGACCGGGGAGCCTGTCGAACAAACGTGACGCCATGATGTTCTGAGCCATGCGAAAACTGCATGGGTGCAGCGCAGCAATGCCGCTACTCCCCGTGGGGATTTGCGCCTATCTGCCGCTCATCGCCGGATCACAAAGGTTCGGCCCCCAGATGGAGTTACAGCTATGGCGAACATTCTCCGGTCCCTGAGCACGGGTTGGCGGATGAGCAGCATGCGCCGTGAGCTGGGTCGTCTTTCGGACGGTCAGCTCAAGGACATCGGCATTCATCGCGGCCAGATCGAAGACCTTGCCCGTTACTACCACGGTCAGGGCCCGCGTCCCGACAGCATCTGACGCAATCCTCGCGTCGATCCCCTCAAGGGGCCTGGATCATTGATCCCGGCCCCTTTTGTTTGTCGGCAGCTTGTTTGTCCGCTGTTCGT
>CALGGB010000149.1 GCA_937880925.1 uncultured Rhodospirillaceae bacterium
CACCGGCGCCAGTCGCGGCATCGGCCACCAGACCGTGATCCGTTTCGCCCGCGCCGGCTGGCGCGTGATCTCCTGCTCGCGCGAAGACATTCCCGCCGAGTGCAAGGTGGGGCCGATGGCCCATCGCCATATCCCGACCGACCTTTCGGACGGAAAGAGCATCGCTGCCTTCATCGAACAGGCCAACGAGGCGATCGGCGCCGGGCCGGTCCATGCCCTGGTGAACAACGCCGGCGTCTCGCCCAAGACCAGCTTCAAGGAGCGCCTGGGCACGCTCAACGGCAGCCTCGACCACTGGCGCGAGGTCTTCGAGCTCAACTTCTTTGCCCCGCTGCTGCTGGCCCGCGGTTTTGCCGCCGCCCTGCACCGCGGCCAGGGCGCCATCGTCAACGTCACCTCGATCGCCGGCCACCGGGTCCACCCCTTCGCCGGCAGCGCCTATGCCTGCTCCAAGGCCGCGCTCTCGGCCCTGACCCGCGAGATGGCGGTGGAGTTTGCCCATCTCGACGTGCGCGTGAACGCCGTCTGCCCCGGAGAGATCGAGACCGCGATGCTTTCGCCCGAGTACGAGGACCTGGTGCCGCGCATTCCCATGGGCCACATGGGCCTGCCCCAGGACGTGGCGGGTGCGGTCTTCTACCTTTGCGGTCCCGATGCCGCCTATGTCAGCGGCACCGAAATCATGATTACCGGCGGCCAGCATCTGATATGATGGCGCAGGGCGGCAGGGACGCCGCCGTATCCTGAGGGGGAGAAACGACATGACCGACCAGACGGGCATCGACAAGCAGAAGGTGGCCTCAACCCTGATGTGGGAGGGCATCGCGCTGATCGTACTGGGCAGCATCGCGGTGATCCTGCCCGGCATCTTCTCCCTTGCGGTGACCACCCTGGTGGGTGTGTTGCTGCTGGTCGGCGGTGCGATCCGCCTTTGGCGCTGCCTTTCGGGCGGCGATGCCGGTTCGCACATCTGGCACATCCTGGCCGCCGCCCTTGCCGTGATCGCGGGTCTGCTGCTGCTTGTGAACCCGGTCGAAGGCGTGCTCACCCTTACCGTGGTCGTGATCGCCCTGTTCCTGGCCGAAGGCGTGATGAAGACGATCGGCGCCTTCAACATGCGCCCTGCCAACGGCTGGGTCTGGATGATGTTGAGCGGTCTGGTGGATATCGTGCTGGGCATCCTGCTGTGGTCCGGGCTGCCGGGCACGGCCATGTGGGCCATCGGCCTGCTGGTCGGTATCAGCCTGCTGTTCACCGGCTGGACCGCCGTCATGCTGGCGGCCGGCCTGAAGCGCGCGGGTTAGAGCGGATCACGTTTGCCCGGAACCATTCGATGGTTTCGGGAAAACGTGTGAATCCGCTCTACATCAACAAGTCCTAGCCCCCCGCGCGCGCCGAAAGGCGCGCAAAGCGCAGGCAGAGCCAGACCGCGGCCAGCGCCAGCCCCGCCGCCATGCCCAGCCACAACCCGGCGCCGTCCATGGCGAGCGGAAAGGCCAGCAGTGCGGCCAGGGGCACTGCCAGAACCCAGTAGCCGGCCACCGAAATCCACGCCGGCCGGACCGTGTCGTGCAGACCGCGCAAGGCGCGCACCGTGACGATCTGCAAGCAGTCGAAGACCAGGAAAAGCGCGGCAATCGCGCACAGCACACCCACGATACGCAGCGTCTCGGCATTGGCCGGGTCGTCGATGTCGAGGAACATGGCGGCCAGCAGTTCCGGCGCCACCAGCAGGGGAACCGCCAGAACCAGAGCCACCACGACGCCCAGCCCCATCGCGACATAACCTGCAACCCGCGCGCCCGCGGGGCGCAACGCGCCCATTTCCTGTGCGACACGCACGGCCGCTGCCTCGCCGATGCCCATCGCGATCATCGCGCTCAGGCCCACGACATTGCCCGCGACCTGATTGGCCGCCAGGGTGGCGATGCCGATCAGGCCGGCGAGCACGCTGACCACGACGAACATGGCGCCCTCGACGAAGCTGAGCATGCCCACCGGAAGTCCCAGGCGCCAGATGGTGCGCCATTCGTGGCGGTCGTGGCGCAGCAGACCTGCGAACACGCGGTAGGGCCTGGCGGCGGGCATCCACAGGCTGTCGGCCACCAGCGCGGCCAGCATCAGCCAGTTGACCAGGGTCGAACCCCAGGCCGCACCGGCCACGCCCATGGCGGGGATCTCCACGGTGGCAAAGCCCAGCGGCAGCCTCGCCCCGAAAACGAGCACCACGTTGACACCCAGGTTGAGCGGGATAGCCATCACCGTGATCAGCGTGACCACCAGAGGCCGCGAGACACCGGCGACGAAACAGCGCAGCACCGTGAAATAGAGCATCGGCGCAATGCCGAACAGGAAGGCGCGGACATACTGCGCCGCCAGGTCGACAATCACCGGTTCCTGGCCCGAGAGCGCCAGCATGTTGGGCACGAACCAGGTGAAGACCATGACGATCAGGGAAAGCAGTGTGGCGATGTGGAGCCCCTGGCGCACTGCGCCGGCGACCGCTTCGGGCTTGCCGGCGCCGAAGGCATTCCCGACCAGCACCGCCACGATCGAGAGCAGGCCCATGGAGACCATCAGCCCCTGAAACATCACGCTGCCCGAAAGCCCGGCAGCGGCGAGTTCGTCGGCGCCCAGGCGACCGACAATCGCCTGATCGGTCCACCACATGCCCAGTTCGGCGACATAGGCGCCGACCATGGGCAGAGCGAGAATCAGGGTTCGCCCGGTTTCCCGCCGCCAGTCCGCCATCGATGTCGTTGCCATGGTTTGACCGGCCATCCCACCGGACTCATCACAAGGGCGGGCCTTGTGACAGAGCCGGGGTAACGGGGCAACCGCAATGCGTCAGGCGATGCCCATGGCCCTGGCATACAGGCGATGAAAATGATGCACGCCGTGCTCGCTGATCTCGCTGCGGGTGGCATCGACGATGAAGCGGCCCTGGCCGTAGCCGCGCGACTTCAGACCGCGATGCACGGCCTCGCAGATCGCCTTGTCCTCGGGCCAGAGCACATCGCGTCCGTAGTTGGAGCGCGCGGCGTTGACCGTATCGCCGGGACGCAGGAAGAAGTCGCTGCGTGTCGTCGTCGTTTCCGGTCCCGTCGGCTCCACCGCAAAGGCGAGGAAGTTGGCCTGCCCGGGGAAGGCGCCAAAGGTCATGTTGGGCCACAGGTACCAGAAGTCGCCGCGGGTCGATTCCGCATCTTCGGCGACGCGGTAGGCCACATTGTCGTGCTTGTTGAGGCGGCTCTTGGCGGAGGACCAAAGGCCGTGGGTGGTGGTGCGGTAGCTGTCCATGGCGATCAGGTCGCAGAACGCCGGATGGGCCGGAGCGCAGTGGTAGCACTCCAGGCAGTTGTCGATCAGGACCTTCCAGTTGAAAGCCATGTCGTCCTCGAAGGTGAAGCCGACGTCCTCCCGCTCGTCGCGGTAGGGCGCCAGTTCGCCGAGCCAGGGCATCTGGGCGGCAATGTCGGCGAACATGTCCCCGGCCTGGGATTCCAGGCTCGGCGCGGCCATGTCGGGATTGACGAAGACCATGCCGAGATGGACCTCGACCTGCACCGGCTTCAGGCCGAAGGCGGTCCTGTCGAAGCCTTTCACGTTCTCGCTGTTGCGCGCGGCGCGCAGGGCGCCGTCCAGGCCGAAAGCCCAGGCGTGGTAGGGGCATGTAACCACCGCCTTCACGTTGCCCCTGCCCTCCAGAAGGCGATGCGCACGGTGCTGGCAAACATTGAAGAAACCACGCAGCACACCATCGCGGCCTCGTACGACAAAGACGGAATCGCCCGGCAGCTCGATCGTGACGTAGTCGCCCGGCTGGGCAACATCGGCCTCGGCGCAGCCGTACTGCCAGGCCGAGGCAAAGATCGTGCGCTTCTCCTCTTCGAGAACCGCGGGGTCGTGGTAAAGGCGGCCAGGCAGGGTCCAGGCAATCTCTGGATCGCTGTCCACGACATGTTCGTGGGGGCGCTTCATCGTCGCGGCGGTGGCCATCGGCGTTCTCCTCGTTCCTGAAGGGTGGTCGGGGCGCAGGGCGCCACGGAGCGGCTCAGACCGGGGCCATAGCCTGCGCGTAGAGCCGCTGGAAGTGATGGACCCCGTGCTCGCTGATCTCGCTGCGGCCCGCGTCGACAATGAAGCGGCCCTGGCGGTAGCCGCGCGAGGACAGGCCGCGCTGCACCGCCTCGCAGATGCCCTGGTCCTCGCCCCAGAGCACATCCTGCCCGTAGGCCAGCCGCACCGGATCGACCGTCTCGCCCGGCATGGCCAGGTATTCTCCGCGCGTGCGCGTGGTCAGGGCATCGACCGGTTCGATCACGAAGACGCTGAAGGTCGCCTGCCCCGGCATGGTGCCGAACGTGATGTTGGGCCACAGGAACCAGAAGTTGCCCTTGCGGTTGGCCGCGTCGGGCGCCACGTCATAGGCCGCGTTCTGGTGCTTGAGCAGCCGGCTCTTGGCGCTCGACCAGCGGCCGTGCAGGGTCGTGCGGTAGCTGTCCATGTCGATGACATCGCAGAACGCCGGATGCGCGGGCTCGCAGTGGTAGCACTCCAGGCAGTTGTCGCAGAGCACCTTCCAGTTGAACGCCATGGCCCCGCGGATGTCGGCGACGCCATCGGCGCGGGCTTCCCGCTCGTAGGGACGCAGGTCCGCGATCCAGGGCAGGTCGGCCGCGATGTCGGCGAACATGTCGCCGGCCTGCTCGTCCAGTGTGGGAGCATCGGCATCCAGGTTGACGAAGACCATGCCCAGCGCGGTCTCGACGCGGACCCCGTCCAGGGTGAAATCGGCCTTGTCGAAGCCCTTCACGTTTTCGCAGTTGCGCGCCGTGCGCAGCGTGCCGTCCAGACCATAGGCCCAGGCATGATAGGGGCAGGTGATGACCGCCTTGAGATTGCCGCGCCCGCTCAACAGTTCATGGGCGCGGTGCTGGCAGACGTTGTGGAAACCCCGCAGTTCGCCATCCCTGCCCCGCACCACCGCGATCGGTTGATCGATGATGCGGCACGTGATGAAGTCACCGGCATTTTCGAGGTCACTCGCCTGTCCGGCATACTGCCAGGAACGGAAGAAAATGCGTTCCTTCTCCTGCGCGAAGACCGCCGGATCGGTGTAGTAGCGACCAGGCAGGGTGAAGGACTCTTCGGGATCGGCAGCCACGGGCTGCTCGCGCCAGACGTTCTGAAGATTCGACCCGGCCATCGCCGCCTCCCGTGCAGTCATTGCTGATTGGATGGCCGATTGTCCCGATCCGGAGCCCTTGCACGCAACTGATTTCGGCTGACAGCTTGACTAACGTCAGGTTAATTAAAGGCCATGTCCTACCGTATGCCGAGCCTTTCCGCCCTGAGAACCTTCGAGGCCGCCGCGCGCCACGAAAGCTTCAAGTGCGCCGCCGAAGAGCTTGCCGTGACACCGGTCGCTGTGACCCGCCAGATCAAGGTGCTGGAGCAGGATCTGGGCCTTGAACTCTTCACGCGGATGCACCGGCGCGTCCTCCTGACCGAGGCCGGGCGGGAACTTGCAGGCGAACTCACCGGCGCCTTCCGGGCGATGCGGGGTGCGGTCGAGCGCACCCGCGAGCGCGCCGGGCGCCGCCTGCTGCGCATCGGCGCCGACCGGGTGTTCGGGGAGCGTTGGCTCGCCCCGCGCATTCCCGCCTTCGAGAAGCTGCATCCCCTGATCCGGGTCGAACTGACGCCGATCGACGACGACGAAGGCTGGATCGACGGCGTGATCTACTACGGCACCGCGCTCAAGCCCGGGCCGCGGCTGCACATCCTTTTCAGGGACACGGTCTTTCCCGTGTGCAGCCCTTCGCTGCGTCAGGGCGGCAGGAGTCTGGCGGTCCCCTCGGACCTCGCCCATCACCGGCTGCTCCATGAGGGCTCGGTCGACTGGTGGCAGCGCTGGCTTGCCGTGGCCGGCGCAGAGGAGGTGGAGACGACGAGCGGGGCGGTCTATCTCTCGCAGGGTCAGGCCTTCGATGCCGCCGCAGCCGGCGAGGGCGTCGTCATCGGCGATGACATCCTGACCTCTGGCGGCCTTCTGGACGGCACCCTGATCCGGCCGTTCGGGCCCGTGTTCGAGGGTGGCATCTATGCCCTGGCACGACGCGGACCCGACAGCGATGCCGCGATGGCGGCTTTTCTTGACTGGCTGACCGCGACCTGCCGGGCGCACAAGATCGCGATGCGCTGCCATCTGGGCCTCGACGCGGCGCCGACGTGCTGCAACACGCCGGCGGCGGTTCATCTTCAACCGATGAACCAGGATCACCATAAGACAAGCAAATCATCCTTCAGCGGAATCGCTTCGCGATTGCGCTGAAGGATGTGAATTTACTCTATCGTGTTGATGTAGAGCGAGTTCACACGCTCTAGCGGCGGGGTCTCAAAGGATGGTCCCGGGCCTATTGTGGCGCGGCGTCACCGGCCGATGTCCACATCCTTGTAGAGTTCACGCGGTACGTGCCGGAAAGGCAGCCGCGTGAAGTCGTAGGCGGCCGGACCCGGCTCATCGATGCTGACGATCCGGCCGAATACCGGCGCCATGGCCGCGCGAAAATGGTTCTTGGCCTTGGCCGCCAGGATTCTGGTGTCGTCGAAGCTTATGTCGTGCATCGCATAGAACTCGGGATCGCTGACGCCTTGGCAGATCGACGTCACCACGACCGAGACGTTGCCCTTCCGCAACACCGCCGTCGGGCCGTGATGCGTCACCAACCCGTGGTTCTGGGGCCCGGAATTGTTGTAGGTGCAGTCATCGATCAGCTTGACCACCTCGACCTCGGCCTCCACCGGAGCGCCGTAGGCCAACGTCTTCTGCCCGCCCATGCGCGCCTGGATCGTGGCGCCGATGCCGGCCTGGCGCGCAATCTGGACCAGTTGCGGATCGTGCAGGAAGCAGAATGCCGCCTTCCATGGCAGTTCGGCCGCCAGCAGGCTGCGCAGCTGTCCCGGGGTATCGCCGCCGCCCCCGGAGCCCGGATTGTCGGCATTGTCGACGATGGCGATGGGAAACGCGGTGTCGTCGCTCAGGGTGTCGAGAACGTCGGCCATGGGCGGCATTTCCAGGAAGAACCGCCTTCGGTGATCCCAGAGAACCTGTCCGATCTCCTCGGCCAGGCGGTCGGCCAGCGGCTGATCGTTGTCGGTCAGCACCGTGACGCAGGCCCCCGCCATCGTGCAGTCGCCATACGGAAAACCACCGTAGACCGTGATGTCGAGCGCGCCTTCCTGCACGGCCCGAAGCTGCGCCTGGGCCACGACATCGTGCATCGGCCCGTCCTCCGTGGTGCGCATGTTGACCGACGGCAGCAACAGCGGAAGCTTGGCGATGGCATGGGTCGGGCGGATGTCGCCGCGGACCATGGCCAGCAGATGGCGCAGGGAAGCAGCGCCCACCACCCGCATGTCGACATGCGGATGCGTCTTGTAGCCAACCGAGATGTCGACCAGGCCGATCAGCTCCGGGGCAATGTTGGCATGCAGGTCCATCGTGACGGCGAGCGGCACCTCGGGGAAAGCGGACCGGATCGCACGCACCAGTTCCAGTTCGCTCGAACGCCCGCCTTCCATTGTCGCGGCGCCGTGCAGACTCAGAAAGATTCCATCCCACGCATGGCCCGCCAGGTCAGCCATCAGCTCGTCGCGGATTTCCGCGAAAAAATCCTCGGGAATGTCGCCGCAGGGGTTGGCCGAGGCCATGCGGAAGAACGAGGCCTCCCAGTCCTTGTGGACATCGAGAAAGTCGAAGACGGCGGCGATTTCCGTTTCGGTCCCGCGGTGCTCCTCGCCAGCAGCGGGGCCGTGGCCCCATTCACATTCCTGGAAGCGTTCCCTGGTGCCCGGATCGACACTGAAGGAGTTCGTCTCGTGGATCAGCCGGAATACGGCGAGCTTCCTGGTCATTGCCTTGCCTCTTCGATTCGAGCGATCGCAGCGCCGATCCTGCCGCTCCCAGGACGGGCCGTCCGTCTCCGTGGCCTGTGCAAGCCCGGCGGACGCTGCCGCGCCCGCCGGTCACAACCGGTCCCGGAATCCTGCCTTCACCTCTTCCCACATCGCGGCCACCTTGTCCTCGTTGGACATGGGCCCGCGGAAGATGCCGTTGTCGAGACAACCGTCGACGTCGCGAGAGAGCCCCGCCGCCTGCAGCGTGGCGTCGTCGAGCAGATCGCAGATCCTGCCGCTGGATTGGCCATAGAGCCAGTTGGTCGTCTCGACCATGCCGGCTTCGGGCGAGATGTTGGGAATCGATCAGAACGCGGGCCTTCTCCTACATGCCGCGTTCCTTCGCGGCAGCATCGATGGTCAGGCCGCAGACACAGGTGAGGACGCCTCCTGGAGGAGAGGCCGGTGACGCTGCTTGCCGTCATCCCAACAGGAAAATCCGCCTGGCCAGCAGGTCCCAGACCTCGTCGATCTTTAACGGATTGCGATGTGTCGGGAACCAACGTCAGGTAGGAGCGGATCACGATCTCCGGGGCCGGAACGGCAACAGGCGGACGCTTGCGCGTCCGCCTGTGCCGGATACGGAATAAACCGGCACTACATGCCGGCAAGGATCTCGTCGTAGAGATTGACGATCTCACCGTAGTGCTGCTGGTGCGCCGAAAAGGCGCCGTCGGCCAGAAAGTCCTCGACCGGCAGACCCAGACCGATGGAGGTCAGGTACTCCTCCGACACGCCGTCGTAGGCCTTGGCGTTGGCAACGCCGTAGCCCCAGTTGGTCAGCTCGTAGTTCTGCGAATCAGCCGCCAGGTAAGCGTTGATCAGGGCGTGGGCCTGTTCCCAGGTGCCGCGATCCTTCGTGGTCGGCGAGATCGTCAGACCGCAGACCCAGGTGAGCGCGCCTTCCTTGGGCTTCATCCAGACGTACTGACCCTGTGTACCCTGCTGTTCCATCTCCTGCGAGGCGGTCAGCATCATGCCGTTCCAGGCCGAGGTGGCGATCAACTCGCCCGAGAACAGCGCCTGGGTCAGCGAGGTCGTGTCGCCGGTGACCATGCGCAGCAGCGGGATCTGCTCACGCAGCTTGTCGCCCACGAGCTGGATTTCCTCCTGGTTCATGTCGAGGAAGTCGATGCCCATGTAGATCGCGGCGATGTTGTAGTGATCCTCGACCGCCTCGATGGCGCCCAGACGGCCGGCATACTTCTCATCCCACAGGATGCCCCAGGTCTGGTTGTCGACGTACTCGGGCGCGAGATCGGCGCGGAACAGCACCGAGGTCTGGCCCCAGTCGATCGGCGCAAAGAGCGGCGCACCGTCCGGCGTGTTGGCTGTCGGCAGCGTCGTCAGCGCCGGCAGCAGCTCGTCCCAGTGGCTCAACATGGAGAGATCCATGGGGGCGATCACGCCGGCATCGTTCCAGGTCTGGATCTTGGAGATGCAGGGGAAGGCGACATCGGCGTCGAACCCGGCGCGAATCTTGGCCAGGGCCTCGGCCTGGTCGGCAAACAGCGAATAGCTGGGGGGCGAACCGAACTCGGCCGCGTATTCGCTGGCGAAGGCGGGATCGTCGTAGCCGCCCCAGGTCAGCATCATCACGTTGGTGCCGTCGGCGCGCGCGGAACCCGCACCGGTCGCCATGGCGGCGGTTCCGACGCCGGCCGAGGCCAGCACGGCATGGGCCTGACGGCGTGTCAGGCGCCCCTCGAGCAGCTTGTCGTGAAACTCATGGGCTTCCATGAGCGGCTTGAACTTGTCCATTGTCGCGAAACTCCCTTGATTTTTCCGTTCCCGCCGATTCCCTGCAGCAGGTAAGGCGAGGTTAGCCTCATTTGGTGCGCGGCTGGATAGGGCAAACGCCATGAATGCCGACCGGCCCGCAGGTTTGTGCGCTTTTCCAGCGCCTTATGCCGCCAGAATCGTCAGCGATCATGGCCACAATGGGGTTGCGACTTCACGGTCGCGCGATGGCTTGTTCCGCATGGCGAAGCAGTCGAGGATCACGGGCAGAGCCACAGCGCGGAGCAGACCGATGTTTTCCTATGCAGGCAAGAAGGCCGTTGTCACCGGAGCGGGACGCGGGATCGGGCGCCAGATCGCACTCGATTTCGCGCGCCAGGGCGCGGACGTGGTGCTGGCCGCACGCACCCGCGAACAGATCGAGGCGGTCGCAGGCGAGGTCGAGGCGCTGGGCCGCAAGGCCTGGCCGATCGTTGCCGACATGGGCGATCTCGATGCCGCGCTGGGTCTGGTCGACCAGGCCATCGCGGCCATGGGACGCATCGACGTCTGGGTCAACAACGCCGGAGGCGGTTCCTCCGTGAAGGGCGGCGTCGGCCCGCTTGAAGAGGCGACCATCGAGGGCTTCGACGCGATCTATCAGCTCAACGTCCGCGCGCCCTTCTTCTGCGCCCGCAAGGTTGCCGACCACATGGCGGGCAACGGCGGCGGCGCGATCCTCAACATCGTCTCGATCGACGGCGTCCATGCCGCACCGGGGGAGGCGATCTACGGCTCGGCCAAGGCCGCCCTGGTCAGCCTCACGCAGACCATGGGCATCGAATACGGCCGCCACAATGTGCGCGTGAACGCCATCGCCCCGGCGCTCATCGACACGCCGCTGGTGGCGCGCCATCTCAAGACCGAGGAGGACCGTCAGACACGCGCCTCGTTCTATCCCATCAACCGCGTCGGCAAGCCCGAGGACATCGCGGCCGCCGCGGTCTACCTGTGCGCCGACGAGGCGGCATGGACCTCGGGCCAGACCCTGGTGGTGGCCGGCGGCAACCAGGCGACCAGCGACCTGTTCCTGTGGGTACGCAAGCACAACGAGGTGCCCGAGAATCGCAAGATGTGACGTTAGCCGGCGTCCCTGGCGTCGAGCAGCGCGGGCAGATGGCGCCGGCAGGTTTCGGCGAAGGCGAGAGCCATGCGCGTCGCCCGCGTCGTCTGCAGGCGGGCAAGGCCCATGTGCATCTCGCGGCGCGGCTCCGAGAGCGGCACACTGGCCAGCGGCGTACCATCCAGCGCTCGCTGGTGGGGTGCGCGTGAGTGCATCAGGCCATAACCGTAGCCGTTGGCGACCAGCCCCCGGACCATCTCGAAGGAACTTGTCTCGTAGGCGATGTTGGGCTCCAGCCCGGCCTCGGCGAAGACCGAAAGGAAGTGATTGCGGCTTTCTGGCAGCGACAGCAGCACCAGCGGCTCCTCTGCCAGATCGGCCAGCCGCACCGCGCGACGCTTTGCCAGCCGGTGCCGCGCGGGCAGCAGGACATGGATGGGCACGGTAACCAGGGCCTCGAAGGCGATGTCCTGGGGCAGGTTGAGATCGTAGGTCACCGCGATCTCGTAGCGCCCGCGCCGCAGCCCTTCCGGCAGGGCGCGCAGATCGTCCTCGTGGGGGCGGACATGGATCGCTGGATGTTCGCTGGCCAGGACGCGCAGCAGGCCCGGGAGCACGAAGGGCGCGAAGGTGACGAAACAGCCCACGTCGAGATCGCCCGAAAGCCCCTCTGCCAGCCCCGCGGCGTCCTGGGAGAGTTCCTCGGCATGGGTCAGCAGATCGCGCGCCGCCTTGCACAGCCGATTGCCCGCAGGCGTCAGCGACAGGCCCTGGGCGTGGTGGCGGATGAAAAGCTGGACGCCGAAGACATCCTCCAGATGGGCGATCGCGGCCGACACCGAAGGCTGGGAGACGTGGCAGAGCTCGGAGGCGCCGGTGACGCTGCCCGCCTCGGCGGCGGCCGTGAAGTAACGCAGGTGCTTGAGCGTGTAGTTCATCGGCAAAACCTATGCTTACCCGATGAAGATAATATTTTGCCTGCCCCCTGTCACCGGGGCAGTCTGGCCCGCGAAACGAGAATCGGAGTTATTCCCAATGCTGAAGACCGGCGATCAGTATCGCGACTCCCTGCGCGACGGGCGGGAGGTGTTCATCAACGGCGAGACCGTGAAGGACGTCCCCAGCCATCCCGCCTTCAAGCCGATCGTCGACGTGCGCGCGCGCATCTACGACATGGCGCACGAGGAGAAGTTCGCCGGCACGATGGCCTACGAGAAGGACGGCGAAAAGTTCGCCACCTCCTGGCAGCCGCCGCACACCCAGGCCGACTGGTGGGCCAAGCGCGACTGGGTGAACATGGTGATGCGCGAGATCGGCGGCGTCGTCACCCGCGTGGGCGACGAGACCGTGGGCGAGATGTGGTCGCTGGCCGACGGCAAGGACATCCTCAACCAGGTCGACAACTCCTGGGCTGCCAACATCGATAACCACATTGAGAACGTGCTGCGGAACGACATCTTCCACGTCAGCGCCAACACCGATCCCAAGGGCGACCGCTCCAAGGCGCCCCAGGACCAGGACCCCGACATGCTGCTCCATGTCGTCAAGGAGACCGACACCGGCGTCGTGGTGCGCGGCGCCAAGTACGAGACGGCGGCGGCCTATGCCCACCAGGCCTTCGTCAAGCCGACCATCGCCAACTGGGGCAACGAAAAGCTCTCCGACTACGCGCTGGGTTTCATCTGCCCGATGAACGCCCCGGGCCTGAAGCACATCTGCCGCGGTGGTTTCGCCGGGGTGAAGCCGGAGGCGGACTATCCCCTGTCGAACCGGGTCGACGAGGTCGACACCCTGCTCGTTTTCGACAACGTCCTGGTGCCCTGGGAGAACCTGCTGTTCTACCGCCACACCGCGGCGGCGACCTTCATCCGCGGCACGCTGCACCGCTACAGCGCCTACATGTTCGTCCTGCGCATCATGCACATCGCCGACCTGCTGATCGGCACGGCGCTCTTCAATGTCCGCCAGACGGGCCTCGACAAGCAGCAGGCCGTGCAGGAGAAGCTCGCCCAGCTCGCCTGCTACCGCGAGGGCATCAACGCCCATCTCTCCGGCGCGATCGCCCTTGCCCAGGAGAGCCCGGGCGGCTTCCTGATGCCCAACCAGTCCCTGCTCTACACCGGCCGTGTGCTGGCCTGCAGCCAGCTTCCGGCGATGGTTCACATCGCGCGCGAGCTGTGCGGCGGCCAGATCTGCGTCACGCCCGACAGCGCCGCCTTCCAGGCGCCCGAGACCGCGGCCTGGATGGAGAAGTTCTACAGCGTCAACGACGACTGGCAGTCCGAGGACCGGCGCAAGCTGCTGGCCTTCGGCCGCGACCTGATGAATTCCGACTATGCCGGCCACAAGCTGACCTTCCAGCTCTTTGCCCAGTCGCCGCCCTTCGCCCACCTGGGCGCGGTCTACCGCAACTTCGACTTCGACAACGCGCTCTCGTTCGTGAAGACGGCCGCGGGCCTCTCCGACCGGGTGCTCGGCAAGAAGTAGCGCCGGGCCCCGCCAACTTTTCCACCCCGCCCCGTCCGGCCTGCCGCGAAACGGTGGGATGACGGGGCCGCCCTGTTGTAGGGTTTTCCCACACCGCTTCTGAAGGGATTGAAGACCATGGCGCACCAGCGCTTCCGCAAGTTCAACACCAAGGCCATGTACCCCGAGCAGTCGCTCGACAACGACCTGTGCATGGTCGTGCGCGCGGGCAACCACATCTTCATGCGCGGCCAGACCGGCTTCGACCTCGATGGCAGCTTCCACGGCGTCGGCGATCCCGCAGCCCAGGCCGAGATGGCCATGAGCTGCGTCAAGCGCCTGATCGAGGAAGCCGGCGGCAAGCTGGAGCACATCTGCAAGATCACGATCTACCTCACCGATCCGCGCTACCGCGAGCCGGTCTACAACGTCATCGGCAAGTGGCTGAAGGGTGTCTATCCCGTCTCCACCGGTCTCGTCGTGCAGGCGCTCGCCAAGCCCGAGATGGTGATGGAGATCGACGTCGACGCGGTCATCCCCGACGACGAAGCCTGAAAGCAGAAGCGCCCTGCCCCGGCCGCCCCGTCGCGGTCCGGGGCAGTGGCCCATAGACCGGAGGAACGTCCATGACCTTTTCGCTCACCGCCCGCTGCGCCCGCACCGGCATGTTCGGGGTGGTCGTGACCTCCTCCAGCCCCGCCGTGGCCGCCCGCTGCGCCTGGACGCGCGGCCATGTCGGCGCCGTGGCCACCCAGAACATCACCGACCCCGGACTGGGCCTCATGGGTCTGGACCTGCTGCAGCGCGGCTACGGTGCACGTGCGGCGATGAAGGTGATGGTCGAGGCCAAGGAATTCTCCGACTACCGCCAGCTCACCATCATCGACCGACTGGGCCAGACGGCGCATCACTCCGGCGCCCACACCCTGGGCACCAACCATGTCACCCAGGGCGAGAACTGCATCGCCGCGGGCAACCTGCTCTCCTCCACCGATGTGCCGGCCGCCATGGTTGCGGCCTTCATGGCCGATCCCGACGAGCATCTGGTCGAGCGCCTGCTGCGTGCCGTGGAGGGCGGGCTGGATGCCGGCGGCGAGGAAGGCGACGTGCGTTCGGTGGGCATCAAGGTCTGCCACGAGCATGACTGGCCGATCTGCGAACTGCGCGTCGACTGGCACGACGAACCGATCGCCGAACTGCGCCGCGTCTGGGATGTCTATCGCCCGCAGATGCCGGCCTACATCCAGCGCGCGCTCGATCCGCGCGATACGCCCAGCTACGGCGTTCCCGGCGATCCCTGAACGCGCGTCAGCGCCAGATCGACGACGATGGGACGGTGATCCGACCCCAGCCACGGTCCGATCCTCAGGCGGGTGATGACCACACCATGGCCGACCAGCGCATGATCGATCGCAATGCCGGCAAGACCCAGTTGACTTGGCCATGTCGGGGCGAGGTTGAAACCGCTGAGACCCGAGTGCCTCGCAAAGTCCCGCAGGGCGGGCGACCATGCCGTGGCATTGAAATCCCCAGTCACAACCATCGGCCCCGGCGTGAGGCCCAGCAGATCGCCCGCCTGGCGCAATTGAGCGTCACGCTCCGGTGCCGTGCCGGGCAGCAGCGGCGGATAGGGATGAAAGCCCGCAATGCGCAGGCGCCCCTCCCCCACGGCCACTGACGCAGACACCAGCACCGGTATCGGACTTGACCAGGCGCCCGCATCGAGTGCCGCGACCGTTTCGTCCTGCAGCGGCAGGCGGCTGAAGATCACCTGGCCAAACGCGTGGGGTCGTGGTTCAGCCAGCTTCCAGGGATAATCCACCAGCGCCGCCTCAAGCACCGGCATGTGGCGCGGCAGGATCTCCGTCACAACAATGACATCGCCATCCTGCTCTGCCAGCCACTGCGCCAGGGCATCGACCTCCGTGTTGCCGATGTTGAGATTGGCAAAGACCAGGCGCAGATCCGCATCGGACTCCGCAACACCATGGCGCGCCATCGCCTGGGCGGAGGTCAGAACCGCGGGCGCCGCACCGGCCAGGAGGACCACGGCGAGGACGGCTTGCACCACTGCCCAGGACCTGCGCCCAAACAGCAGCGCAATCAATGCCAGGCCCAGAAGACCGATCGCTATGTGGGGTGTCCAGCTTGCGGCGAGTTCGCCGGCCCAGGACGCCACAAAGAGAACCGAGGCCGCAAGCACGCCGGCCAGGAGCCCAAGGGCAAGGACAACCGTCCCGGCATTTCGCCAACCGCGTCGTTCCATGCCCCACCTCATGACAATCCACGGCAACCTGGCTCGCCGTTGCGGCGAGATTCAGGCAACCCCTTGCCGCGCCGCAGCCGCCATGCAGAATGCGCGCCGACGGTGCCTCCGTGTGAGGTGAAACGGGAAGCCGGTCCGATGCCGGCGCCGCCCCCGCGACTGTAGGGAGCAATCGGGCTGTCGTCATGCCACTTGCCGAAAGGCTGGGAAGGCAGGCAGCCAGGCTTCAAGCCAGGAGACCGGCCGTCACGCGTCACGACCACACATACGGGGCGGAGGGCCCCGGGAAAGGACTACCCATGCGTATCCTGATTGTCGCCGCGGCACTTGCTGCCACGGCCATGCCTGCCTTTGCCCACACCGGTGTGGGCGCCGCTTCCGGCCTTGCCGCCGGCTTCGCCCATCCCCTGCTGGGCCTCGACCACCTGCTGGCCATGATTGCCGTCGGCCTGTTTGCCGCTTCACGGGGCGGCAAGGCCCTGTGGCTGGTGCCGCTTGCCTTCATCGCCTTGATGGTGGGCGGCGGTGCGATGGCCATGGCCGGTCTCGGCCTTCCCCAGGTCGAGCTTGCGATCGCCCTCTCGGTTGTCGTTCTGGGTGGCGCCGTCGCCCTGGGCGTGAGCCTGCCTGCGGCCGGCGCCGTGGCGCTGGTTGGCGCCTTCGCCCTGTTCCATGGTCATGCCCATGGCGCGGAGATTCCCGCGGGCGCCTCGGCCATGAGCTACGCCGCAGGTTTTGTGCTTGCCAGCGCCATGCTCCATGCGATCGGCATGGCTGCCGGATACGGCAGCCGCCGCAGCGGCCAGTGGGCCATGCGCACCACCGGCAGCGTTATTACGCTTGCCGGCGTCGGCATTCTTGCCGGCGTGATCTGACCGTCTGAGAACGGCCGGCCGGTGCCCCGGGCGCCGGCCGGTCTTCAGGCCCCTGCGTCTCCGGTCTCGATGGCCGTGGCGCGTTCCTCCAGCAACGCAGCTTCACCGCCGCGCCGCAAACGGCGCAGCACGAAGGCGTAGTCGCGCAGGGTGCGCACCAGGCGCGGGCTGTCGGGCCCATAGAGGGCCTCGCGCATCGCAAGGCTGCTGCTGTAGGCGGCCGCTGCATCGTCCATGCGCCGCATGGTTTTCAGAAGCGCGCCCCGGTTGGAAAGCAGCACGGCAACCTCCGGGCTGTCGCCGGGCAGCCTTGCCTGCATGATCGATAGAGCCTCGCCGTTGAGCGACAGCGCCTCTGCATAATCGGTGCGCAGGCGCGCGACCTCGGCCTGGTTGCCGATGGCCTCGGCAACCTCGACATTGTCGTGGTCGAAGCGGGCCTCCAGCACCAGGCGTGCAGCGTCGATCTGGGCCGCGGCAGCGTCGGCTGCGCCAACGGCGATCAGGCGGCGGCCCAGCGCATTCTTCAGACGCGCGACCTCCAGATGACTGGGGCCGTACTGGGCCTCCAGGATACCCACGGCTGCGATGCTGGATTCCAGTGCGGTGCGCAGGTCGCCTGCACCCTCTGCAATGTCGGCAAGGTTGGCCAGCACCGTGGCAACCGCGGGGTGGCTGTCGCCATACGCTGCGGTCGCAATCTCGAAGGCGGCCTCAATGTGCTCGCTGGCGGCTTCCGACTGGCCGGTTTCGTGTTCGGCCAGCGCCAGATTGTTGAGAATCGGCGCGACACGCGGGTCGCGGGGGCCATAGTCGCGTTCGCGGATCGCCAGGGCTTCCTCATAGAGTGGAATCGATTCGGCCGGCCGTCCTGTGCTGCGCAGCAGTTCGGCCAGGCTGTTGAGCACCGTGGCGGTGGCCGAGTTGTCATCGCCCAGTTCGGTGCGGGCCTGATTCAGGGCATCGCGCAGCAGGGGTTCGGCCGCCAGCGTGTCACCCAGCGCCGCATGGGCCGTCGCCTCCGCGGTGAGCAGGCTGATGCGCGTGGCCGGCGTGGTCAGGGCCGCCTCGGCCTCCAGGCTTGCATAGATCGCCAGCGCATCGCGATAGCGGGCAAGGCCCTGATAGGTCGAACCCAGGTCAATGCCGACGCTCACCCGATCCTCGGCGCTCGCCTCGGGCACTGCCTGCAGGATGTCGAGTGCGCGGCGCAGCAGGGTCACGGTTTCGGCCAGACGCCCCTGACGCTGGCGCACGGAGGCGACATTGCGCAGGCCGGTCGCAACTGCCATCGACTGTTCAGGATAGACCTCCTGACGCAGGGCAAGCGACCTCTCGTGGTAGTCGCCGGCAAGGTCGTACTCGCCAAGGGAGGCATAGGCCAGGCCAAGGGAGGTCAGGGAAACGATGCGGTCGTCGTCGCTGCGGCCGCTCTCCTGGGCCAGGCTCCACGCCCGACGGAAACGCTCGAGCGCGGTGACCGTGTCGCCGGTTTCCAGCGCCGTGCGTCCCTCCAGGATCAGCGCCGACCAGTCGGCGGCCTCCTGCGCGCGCAACGGGGCAGCGGCCAGAACCAGCCCGACAAACAGCATCAGCGCGACGGATCGGGAGCTGCGGAGCAAAAGCCGGTCAAGAGGCAAGCGTGGGGCCACGACCCATCATGTGGCCATCGCGCAGAAAAGAAAAAGGGGTGCAAGGGGC
>CALGGB010000150.1 GCA_937880925.1 uncultured Rhodospirillaceae bacterium
GATGAGCGACCTTCTGACAGCGGTAGCGATCGCCCTGTTTCTTGAAGGGGCGGCCTATGCACTGTTTCCCAGGGCAATGAAGAAGGCGCTGCTCCACGTTCTGGCGCAGCCGCTTTCTTCCCTGCGGCTGACCGGGACGCTCGTTGCCGTGGCGGCGGTCGTGGCCGTCTGGCTGCTGCGGACCTGAAGCACCGCAGCCGCATGAGACCGAGCCGGTTCGCCCCGGGGCGGACTTGCTCTAGGATGCGGCAACAACAAGCCGATGAGGGCAAACGATGACGAGGTTGCGCGCGATTCTGATGGCGGTTGCCCTGCTGGGCAGCCAGATGGCCCTGAGCGCCCCCGTGGCCGCGCAAGGCGCCCCTGACAGCTTCGCAGACCTGGCCGAACGCCTGACCCCGGCCGTGGTTTCGATCACCACCGAATCCTTCATGCCCAGCATGGGCGAGGATGGCCTGCCGGAATTCCCGGAAGGCTCGCCCTTCGAGGACCTGTTCCGCCAGTTCTTTGAACGCTACGGCGAGAACGCGCCGCAGGAGCGCATGCCGGTCGCGCTCGGTTCGGGTTTCATCATCGACCCCGACGGCTATGTCGTCACCAACAACCATGTCATCGAGCAGGCCGACGCGATCATCGTGCGGCTGGACAACGGCCGCGAGCTGGAAGCCACGGTCGTGGGCATCGATCCCAAGACCGACATCGCCCTGCTCAAGGTCGAGGCCGACGAACCGCTGCCTTACGTGAATTTCGGTGATTCCAGCGTGGTGCGCGTGGGCGATTGGGTGCTCGCCATCGGCAATCCCTTCGGCTTCGGCAACTCGGTCACCGCAGGCATCATCTCGGCGCGCCAGCGCGATATCCAGTCTGGACCCTACGACGACTATCTCCAGACCGACGCGCCGATCAACCGGGGCAATTCCGGCGGCCCGCTGTTCAACATGGATGGAGAGGTCGTGGGCGTGAACACCGCGATCTATTCACCCTCGGGTGGTTCGGTCGGTATCGGCTTTGCCGTGCCCTCCATCCTGGTGCAACGGGTGGTCGGGCAGCTTCGCGACTTTGGCCGCACCAAGCGCGGCTGGCTCGGCGTGCGCATCCAGACCGTGACGCCCGAGATCGCCGAAGGCTTCAACCTGCCCGACAGCTCCGGCGCCCTGGTCGCCAGCGTCACGCCCGACGGCCCGGCCGAGAAAGCCGGCCTGGAAAGCGGTGACGTCATCGTGCGCTTCAACGGCAATCCCATCGACGAGATGCGCGAACTGCCCCGCGTCGTTGCCGACACCGATGTCGGCCAGACAGTCGAGGTGGTCATCCTGCGCAACGGTCAGGAGATGACCTTCGATGTCGAACTGGGAGAACTGGAAGCCTTCGAGGACCAGCTCGCCGCAGATGGCGGTGACAGCGGAGGAGCATCCGGTGCGACCAAGGCGCCGGGGGACGTTCTGGGCATGAACCTGGTGCCGATGAACGACGAGCTTGCCCAGCAGTACGGTCTTGATGGCCAGAGCGAAGGCCTGGTCGTCATCGAGGTGCTGCCGGGCAGCCCTGCAGCTCAGGCCGATATCGCCGCCGGTGACATCGTGCTGCAGGTTGGCCAGGCGCCTGTATCGACAGCAGACGATGTATCGGGCGAGGTCGATGCCGCGCGCGAGCGTGGCGCCAGAACCGTGGTGATCCTCGTGGAGCGGGACGGCGATGCCGAGTTCCGCGCGGTCAACGTCGGCGAGTAGGCCGCGCCATCGGCCTTACTTCGGGCGCGGCTCTGCCTCGATGAAGTCTGCTCGGCGGTAACCCTGGAAGAACAGCAGGGTCGTCAGATCGCCGTGGCGCACGGCGGCATCGGCGGCCTGTGCGGCGGCGGGCACGGCGTGATAGGCAACGCCGGTTCCTGCGGCCTGCAGCATGTCGATGTCGTTGGCACCATCGCCCACCGCCATGGTCTCGGTCAGCGAGAGGCCGCGGTTGGCGGCAAGCTCGCGCAGGATGGACAGCTTGGCGCCCCGGTCCAGGATCGGCTCTTCCAGCGTGCCGGTCAGCATCCCGTTCTCGATGCCCAGAACGTTGGCACGGTGAAGATCAAAGCCGACCGCCACGGCCACCCTCTCCGTGAACCAGGTGAAGCCGCCCGAGACCAGCGCGGTCAGCGCGCCGTGGGCCCGCATGGTGGCCAGGAGGGTCGGGCCGCCGGCCATGAAGCCGACGTCTTCGCGCCACGCCGTTTCGAACAGGCCGACCGGTGCACCCGACAGCCGCGCGACACGCGCACGCAGCGAGTCGCTGAAATCGAGTTCGCCGCGTATGGTGCGTTGTGTGATCTCTGCAATCTCGGCACCGATGCCGGCATGGCGGGCGATCACGTCGATGCATTCGACGGTGATGAAGGTGGAATCCATGTCGGCGATCAGCACCTGCTTGCGTCGGCCGAAGGCTGGCTGGACCGCATGGTCGACGGGAGCGTCGCCGATGGCGGCCATCACCTCCTGCGCAATCTCGGCGGATGAACCGCCCGTGACCGGAAGGTCGACCGCGCGATCCTCATCCAGCCATTCGGGGGCGCAACCGAGCATGCGCGCGAGCCTTGCGGCGATGGCGGGAAGATCGTCGAAGCCGGGCGCGGCGATAAGTGTGGCGGTGTTCTGCATGGGCGGAACCTAGGGCGTGGCCGAGGCAGCGACAAGCGCGCCGGCGCTTCTCATCGGTGGCCCCACCGCCTCGGGCAAGTCGGGCCTTGCCCTATCCCTGGCGCGCGAACACGAGGGCGTCGTCATCAATGCCGACAGCATGCAGGTCTATCGCGATCTGGCGATCATGACCGCTCGTCCCGACGCAGAGGAGATGGAGGAGGCGCCCCATCGCCTGTTCGGATTTCTTGACGCCGCGCAACCCTGTTCGGTTGCCTTCTGGCTGGATGCTGCGCGCAGGGCAGCACAGGAGGCGGTTGCCGCCGGACATGTGCCGATCCTGGTTGGCGGCACCGGGCTTTACCTTGCCGCCTTTGTCGAGGGCATCTCGCCCATGCCCGATGTGCCGCCGCAGGCCCGCCAGGAAATCGCCTGCCGCATGGCCGAGCGCGGAAGCGCGGCGCTCCACCAGGAACTTGCCGCGCTCGACCCCGAAACGGCTGCGCGCCTGCCGCCGGGCGACCGCCAGCGCATTGTGCGCGCCCTTGAGGTGGTGATCGCCACAGGCACGCCGCTCTCGGCCTGGCAGAAGCTGCCGCGCGAGGGCGGCTGGAACGGTCCCGTTCTGCAGATCAATGTCGACCCGGACCGTCAGGACCTGCGTTCGGCCTGCGACAGCCGCTTCGATGCCATGATGGCCTGCGGGGCGCTGGAGGAGATCGCCGCGCTTGCGGCCCGTGGTCTCGATCCCGACCTGCCGGCGATGCGCGCCCTGGGGGTGCCGCCGCTGATCGAGCACCTGGCCGGGCGCATGGCGCTGGAGGAGGCGGTGGAGCGCGCCAAGGCCGGCACCCGCCAGTATGCCAAGCGTCAGGCGACCTGGTTCCGCAACCAGAGCCGGCAGGCTCTGCGGATCGAGGGTTTCGGCCATGGCCCGGCCGCGGAATCGGCGCTGGAGGCCGCAGCCGGGTTTCTGTTGACCGCCTGCGGCCCTCGGGCTTAGGTTCCGGCCCCTTGTGTGCCGCGCGGAAACAGGTTCCGCGCCGCTTCTGCGTGTCCGCATGCGGCAGCGCACCGGCAGGCAGTGTTGCAAGGACAAGACCGTAGATCACCCATGGGCTCTGAAAGGGCCCGCTACAGGAGGATGGAACCGTGGCCAAGGACCGTATGACCGGCTCCGAAATGATCGTCAAAGCGCTGATTGATCAGGGCGTTGACGTAATCTTCGGGTATCCCGGCGGCGCGGTACTTCCCATTTACGACGCCATCTTCCAGCAGAACCATCTGCGCCACATCCTGGTCCGCCAGGAGGGCGGGGCGGTCCATGCGGCGGAGGGCTACGCGCGCTCGACCGGCAAGGTCGGTGTCGTGCTGGTGACCTCGGGTCCCGGCGCGACCAACTGCGTCACGGGCCTCACCGACGCGCTGATGGATTCGATTCCCATCGTCTGCCTGACCGGCCAGGTGCCCACCCACCTGATCGGCAATGACGCGTTCCAGGAGGCCGACACCGTCGGCATCACCCGCCCCTGCACCAAGCACAATTACCTGGTGAAGGACGTGAACGACCTCGCGCGTACGCTGCACGAGGCCTTCCACGTCGCCAAGAGCGGCCGTCCCGGTCCTGTCGTCGTCGACCTGCCCAAGGATGTCGTCACCACCGAGGGAACCTACATTCCCCCGGCCAAGGCGCGTCACCGCAGCTACAACCCGCAGGTCAAGGGCGACATCGGGAAGATCGAGGAAGCGGTCGCGCTGCTGGCCAAGGCCAAGCGGCCGCTGGTCTATGCCGGCGGCGGTGTCATCAATGCCGGCCCGGCAGCTTCGCAGCTCCTGTCGAGCTTTGTTGCCATGACCAATTTCCCGACCACGCTCACCCTGATGGGCCTGGGCGCGGTGCCGGCATCGAGCAAGAACTATCTCGGCATGGTCGGCATGCACGGCTCTCTGGAAGCCAACATGTGCATGCACGATTGCGACGTGATGCTCTGCGTCGGCGCGCGCTTCGACGACCGGGTGACCGGGCGGATCGATGCCTTCTCGCCGAACTCCAAGAAGATCCACATCGACATCGATGCGAGCTCGATCAACAAGAACGTGCCCGCCGACGTGCCGATCATCGGCGACTGCGCCTATATCCTCGAGGACCTGCTGAAGGTCTGGAAGGCCCGTCAGGCCAAGCCCGACGGCAAGGCGCTGGCCGCGTGGTGGGACAAGATCGAGACCTGGCGCGCCAGGAAGTCATTTGCCTACAAGCCCAGCAGCGAGATCATCAAGCCGCAGTACGCGCTTGACCGGCTCAACGAGAAGCTGAAAGGCCGTGACGACGTCTTCATCACCACCGAGGTCGGCCAGCACCAGATGTGGGCCGCCCAGCACATCGACATCGAGAAGCCCAACCACTGGATGACGTCCGGCGGCCTGGGCACGATGGGCTATGGCCTGCCCGCCGCGATGGGCGCACAGGTCGCGCACCCGGAAGGGCTGTGCATCGACGTCGCGGGCGAAGCCTCGATCATGATGAACATCCAGGAGATGTCGACCATCGCGCAGTACCGTCTGCCGGTGAAGGTCTTCATCCTCAACAACCGCTGGATGGGCATGGTGCGCCAGTGGCAGGAGTTCTTCTTCGGCGGCCGCTACTCGGAAAGCTACATGGATTCCCTGCCGGACTTCGTGAAGCTGGCCGAGGCATTCGGTGCGGTGGGCCTGCGTGTCAGCGACCCCGCCAAGCTCGACGATGTCATCGACGAGATGATCGCCACGCCCAATGCGGTGATCGTCGATGTCGAGGTCGACCCGGCCGAGAACGTCTATCCGATGATCCCGGCGGGTGCCGCCCACAACCAGATCACGATGAGCCCTGACGACGAGGCGGTAATCGACGCCGACCGCCGCGAAGAGGGCATGGTACTCGTCTAGGAACGCGTGCCGCATCGTCAATTGAATGGAACGGAAGCCCCGCCGCCCCAGGCGGCGGGCGACCCGTACGGGGAATTCATCGTGAACAACAACGACATCAGAAAAGCCACCATCGCGGTGCTGGTCGACAACGAGCCGGGTGTCCTGGCCCGTGTCATCGGCCTGTTTTCCGGCCGCGGCTACAACATCGACAGCCTCACCGTCAGCGAAGTCGACAGCGCCGCGCACTATTCGCGCATCACGGTCGTAACGCGCGGCACCGAGGCCATCATCACGCAGATCAAGGCCCAGCTCGGGCGCCTGGTTCCGGTCCACAAGGTCAGCGACCTGTCGGCCGAAGGCCCCCACGTGGAGCGTGAACTGGCGCTGGTGAAGATTGCATCGACCGGCGAAAAGCGCGTCGAGGCGCTGCGTATCGCCGACATTTTCCGCGCCCGTGCGGTCGACAGCACGATCGATTCCTTCGTGTTCGAGATCACCGGCTCGTCCGAGAAACTTTCGGCCTTCATCGACCTGATGCGCCCCCTGGGTCTGGCCGATGTATCGCGTACCGGTGTCGTGGCGATCTCGCGCGGCCCCAAGGCTATCTAGGTATCTGCATGCTTGCCGGTCCGCCCCTGCGGACCCCCATAGACTGAGAAAATCAAAGGAACCCGCCATGCGTGTCTTTTACGATCGTGACGCCGATCTCAACCTGATCAAGTCCAAGAACGTCGCCGTCATCGGCTACGGCAGCCAGGGCCATGCCCATGTGCTGAACATGAAGGACAGCGGCGTCAAGAACCTGGCCGTGGGCCTGCGCCCGGGCTCGGGCAGCGCCAAGAAGGCCGAGGCCGAGGGCTTGACCGTGATGGCCCCGGCTGAGGCCGCCAAGTGGGCCGATTTCGTCATGGTCGTCACCCCCGACGAAGGCCAGCGCAAGCTCTATGCCGAGGACCTGGGCCCCAACATGAAGGAGGGCGCCACGCTTGCCTTCGCCCATGGCCTCAACATCCACTTCAACCTGATCGAGCCGCGCGCCGATCTCAACGTCATCATGATTGCGCCCAAGGGCCCTGGTCACACCGTGCGCGGCGAGTTCGCCCGTGGCGCGGGCGTGCCCTGCCTGATCGCCATCGCTCAGGACCCCAGCGGGCAGAGCCAGGAGATCGGCCTGTCCTACGCTTCGGCCATCGGCGGTGGCCGCGCGGGCATCATCGAGACGACCTTCCGCGAGGAATGCGAAACCGACCTCTTCGGTGAGCAGGTGGTGCTCTGCGGCGGCCTCACCGCCCTCATCACGGCAGGCTACGAGACCCTGGTCGAGGCAGGTTACGCGCCGGAGATGGCCTATTTCGAGACGCTGCACGAGGTGAAGCTGATCGTCGATCTGATCTATGAAGGCGGCATCGCCAACATGCGTTATTCGGTCTCCAACACGGCCGAATACGGCGATTACACGCGCGGCCCGCGGATCGTGACGGCCGAGACCAAGGCCGAGATGAAGAAGGTTCTCGACGAAATCCAGAGCGGCAAGTTCGCGCGCGACTGGATGCTCGAGAACGAGGTCGGCCAGACCAGCTTCAAGGCGACCCGCCGCCGTGCCGCCGAGCACCCGATCGAGGAGGTCGGCGAGCGCCTGCGCGGCATGATGCCCTGGATCGCCAAGAACCGCATGGTCGACAAGACCAGGAACTGAGGAAACCTGCCTGGCGGGCAGGGGCGCCTTGCTGTGCCCCTGTTTCGCCACAGGTTGCGTTCATGTTGCGTTGCGGCGGGGCTCGCAGGGGTTCCGCCGCAACACTTTCCGGTCGAGACGGCACCTTGTTCATGGTATCACTGCCTTGGCTTAGGTGCCGGAAATCGCTGGTTTATCGCCGTATCGGGTCCTGCCTGAAGGGTGTCGACCTGATTGTGCGATGCGGCAAAGCCAGTGCCGCGCCCGTCCGGGGGCAGGCGCCGACGACATTCAGGTCCGCAGGCGTGCGGGCACGGGGAGAGATCTGAAACCACCATGCTGTCCCGTTTTTTCTCGACCGATATGGCAATCGACCTCGGTACCGCCAACACCCTGGTTTATGTGAAGGGGCGCGGCATCGCGCTCAACGAACCCTCGGTGGTTGCGATCGACAACCGCCGCGGCCGGCCCCAGGTGCTGGCCGTAGGCGAGGAAGCCAAGCTGATGGTGGGTCGCACGCCCGGCCACATCGAGGCGATCCGCCCCCTGCGTGACGGTGTCATCGCCGATTTCGACATCGCCGAGGAGATGATCAAGCATTTCATCCGCAAGGTGCACAACCGGTCGAGCTTTGCCCGTCCGGAAGTCATCGTCTGCGTGCCGTCGGGTTCGACGGCGGTGGAGCGCCGCGCGATCGAGGAATCGGCCCTGCGTGCGGGCGCCCGCAAGGTCGGCCTGATCGAGGAGCCGATGGCCGCGGCAATCGGCGCGGGCCTGCCCGTGACCGAGCCCACGGGTTCCATGGTCGTCGACATCGGCGGCGGCACCACCGAGGTCGCCGTGCTGTCCCTGGGCGGCATCGTCTATTCCCGCTCCGTGCGCGTGGGCGGTGACAAGATGGACGAAGCGATCATCCGCTACATCCGCAACACCCATAACCTGCTGATCGGTGAATCGAGCAGCGAGCGCATCAAGAAGTCCATCGGCTCGGCCAGCCCGCCGGACGACGGCGACGGCTCGACCATGGAGATCAAGGGCCGCGACCTGATGAACGGCGTTCCCAAGGAACTGGTCATCAGCCAGCGCCAGATCGCCGAGAGCCTTGCCGAGCCGGTCGGCCAGATCATCGAGGCGGTCAAGACCGCGCTGGAACAGACGCCCCCGGAACTGGCCGCCGATATCGTCGACAAGGGCATCGTGCTCACCGGCGGCGGCGCCCTGCTGGGCAATCTCGACAACGTGCTGCGCCACGCCACGGGCCTGCCGGTCTCGATCGGCGATGAGCCGCTGTCCTGCGTGGCGCTTGGCACCGGCCGGGTGCTTGAAGACAAGAAGACACTCAAGCACGTCCTCTACAGCCAGTCCGACTGACGGCGTGGTTTGAACGGCGCGATCCATGTGAGCTGAGGAAAGGGGAGTTGAAGCGGCATGCTGAAATCGGCGCATAGCTTCCTGGGCGCGCTTCAGCGGTTTGCCTTTCCCCTGTTCGTCGGCCTGGCGATCGGACTGATGGTGCTGAGCCGGATCGAGAATCCGACCGTGGCGCATGTGCGCGCCGAGATGGTAGATGT
>CALGGB010000151.1 GCA_937880925.1 uncultured Rhodospirillaceae bacterium
CGAACGTATCCGGCAGATCGAGGCCAAGGCACTACGCAAGCTGAAGCACCCCAGCCGCAGCCGCAAGCTGCGGAGCTTTTTGGACAACTGACACCGGCGCTGCGCGCCGGTGTCATCCCGGACGGTGCAACGCACCGATCCGGGATCCCGCGAGGCCGGGCGCCGGGAGAGCAGGCCCCGGCGTGAGACCACGCCCATGACCGCCTGCACTCTCCGCCCCATCGGTTTCGTGCGCTCGGACCTCAAGGACCGCCGCGACGCCCCGCGTCACGGCCGCGAGGGTGCGCCGCAGGCCTGGCTGGAGATCGACCCGGCCTTCGCCCCGGCCCTCGACGGTCTGAGACCCGGCCAGGACATCATTGTCCTGACCTGGCTCCACCTCGGCCGGCGCGAAGTCCTGCGCGTCGTGCCGCGCCACGATCCCGCCAACCCCGAGCGCGGCGTCTTCGCCACCCGCTCGCCCGACCGCCCCAATCCCGTCGGCCTGCATCGTGTCCGCCTCTTTGACATCGACGGCACCCGTTTGCACGTCGGCCCGCTCGAAGCCATCGACGGCACGCCGGTTCTCGACATCAAGAACGTGCTCGACGGGCTTGCCGACGGCTGAGCCGGCGGGGCAATGTCGCGTTGGAAAAGCAATCTATAGCCGCAACGAAGTAGTAAAATTAAAGTTAATGTTGTATTTTCATTCTCGAATCAGCATTTCTGCGAAACGAACCCAATTCGGCGTAATCCACTGTCAGGCAACGACGAATCGGGATCTCTTGGAGTCCGGCTCAGGCCCTGCGGCCAAGCCCCTGATTCCCAATCCCGATTTCCTTGCCGGACGTTTCGGCGGCCTTCCGCCGTTGCCTCTGACGCCGCGCCTGGCCTAGCCTTCGCGCTTCCGGGGCAGGAGACGATCATGACACTGGCGACCTTCGCGGCCGATGCGCCGCTGGCTGGGGTGCTGGAAGCCATGCGCCGCGACGGTGCGGTGATCCTCACCGGCATGCTGCCGCCTGAGACCATGGCGCAGGCGGCCGCCGAGATGCGCGAGCGCTTCGACACCATGGGCCGGCGCTCCGAGAGCGATTTCAACGGCTACAAGACGCTGCGGATCGGCGGCGTGCTGGGTTATGCCCCGACCACGGCGGAACTCATCGGCCATGCCCGCGTGCTGGAGATCGCCGACGCCATCCTGCTGCCCTTCTGCCAGAACTACCGGATCGGCAGCACCACGGGCATCGAGATCCTGCCCGGCGAGGCCGACCAGGTGCTCCATCGCGACGACACGATCTACCCGCTCCATAGCCTGCCCGGCCTGGAAACCCAGATTGGCGTCATGTGGTCGTTTTGCGATTTCACGGCGGAGAACGGCGCCACGCGGGTGATCCCCGGCAGCCAGCGCCACAGCGATCCCTGGCCGCCGGACGAGGCCGGCCTTGTCCAGGCCGTGATGCCGTCGGGTTCGGCGCTCTTCTACCTCGGCTCGGTGTGGCACGGCGGCGGCGCCAACCGCAGCGCGGCGCCGCGGATGGGTCTCATCAACACCTATTCCCTGGGCTGGCTGCGCCAGGAGAGCAACCAGTACCTCGCCGTGCCGCCCGAGGTCGCCGCGCGGTATCCCCCGCGCATCCGCCGACTCATCGGCTACGCCCGCCACAGCCCCATCCTGGGTTTCGGACGCGCCGAGGGCGTCTGGGTGGATTAACCCTACGGCAGGGAGATCACGACCGTGCCGCGCGACTTCTGGGAGCTGGGGTCGTCGTGCATCATGGCCGCCAGCATGCCGGCCAGCGGCACCCATTTGGGCGGGTACTTGTAGCGCGC
This sequence comes from uncultured Rhodospirillaceae bacterium, assembly GCA_937880925.1. Taxonomy (GTDB): domain Bacteria; phylum Pseudomonadota; class Alphaproteobacteria; order SP197; family SP197; genus CALGGB01. The sequence continues at coordinate 1,813 of CALGGB010000151.1, forward strand.
GACATCCAGGATCAGCACGCTGTCGGTGGCCGCGTCATAGGCGCCGATAGGCGAGATGTGGCCGGTGCCGATCTCGCCGAACTCCTGGCGGTCGTAGTTGACGATCAGGCGCTTCTTCGGGTCGGCCAGCGTCGCCTTCACCAACTCGCGGAACTGGTCTTCCGAGAGGTCGCTGGCGAAATGCACCTCGGGTTTCATGCCGACGTTCTCGATGAACGCACCCAGTTCGGCGAGCGTCAGGCCGACCGACATGACCTCGCCGAAAATCTTGGGCTTCTGCCCTGCGGCCGCGAACAGCTCGTCCTCGGTCCACAGGTGGTAGGGCGCCCAGCGCACCGATTCCGGCGCGGGCAGGCCCAGGGAATTGGCGACGATGGTGACGGTCGCCGGTCCGCAGAAGGTCACGACCTCCTCGGAGACCATGTAGGTGACGAGCGGGATGTAGTCGCCCTTCAGGTCGGCGCCGAACAGGCGGTCCATGCCCTCGTCGGTGGTGACGAAGACCAGCGGCCAGTTTTCGGCGCGGGCAGGCTGGGCCAGTACGGCAAAGGCCGCGACCAGACAGACGGCGAGCGCCGGGCGAAGGATCGCGGCGGAAAAGCGTTGCATCGGAGTCTCCTCGTGGCTGCGTGCTGAGGGCGATACCGCGCGCCACATCGGGCGCCCCCCGGCATCGCCGCCATTATTTGCCGCCGGGGCGGGGAGTCAAGACACCGGGGCCGGGGAACCGCCCCGCCGGTGACCCCCGGCACAGCGCGGGCGGTTCCCGCGCCGCTCAGGCGCGCTCCAGCGAAGCGACGAAATCGGCCATGGCTCGGCCGATCTCCTCGGCCTGGGGGCGGAAGTTGTGGGTCGTCTCGGGCAGGTCGTATCCCCGGGCGCCGGGGATCGCGCGGGTCATGTCGCGCATCTTCTCCAGGGCGATGTATTCGTCCCTGTGGGCCTCCAGCACCAGCACGGGCCGGTCGATGGCGCCCATCATTTCGGTTGAGATGTTGGGCGTGGTCGCCCAGGCGCGCTGCAGGGCGGCACCCAGACGCGCCAGCTTGTCGGCCGGCATGCCCAGGCCCAGCAGGATCCTGGAGAGACCCATGGGGTCCTCCTTGCCCTGCGCGATGAGGCGCGGGAGTTCCCTGGTCATGGCATCGGCGGCCGCATCGTAGCTGCCGCGGTTGTAGGGCGTGCCCGAAAGCGTGGCGCTCAACACCCGGTGGGGATAATCGAACAGCAGGTGCAGCGCGGCGCAGCCGCCGTCGCTGTGGCCGAAGACATGCATGGCCGGAATGCCGAGCGCGTTCATGAAGCCGACCGCGTCGGCGGCCTCGCGGGCATAGGTCACCGGGCCCTCGCCGAAGCCGGACTTGCCGTGGCCGCGCGCATCGATGGCATGGACGCGGAAGTGACGGCCGAAGGCATCGAGCGCCACGTCGACACTGCTGGTCATGCCGAAACCGCCGTTGAGCAGCAGCAGGGGTGGACCCTCGCCGACGACCTCGTAGTACATGTCGAAATCGTCGACGCGCACGAATGCGCCGTTGCGTTCGCTGCACGGATCGGTCCAGGCCATGGTCGGCTTCTCCCCGGTGTTCTTCCGGCCGCCAGTGAAGACGTTCGCGGCGGCGATGCCAAGGGCGCGACTTTGCGCTAAGGATGAGGGCAGACAAGGGGAGCCCCGTCATGACCGAACCCGTCCGCCTGGAGCGCCGCGGCGCCTGCCTGGAAATCACCCTCGACCGGCCCAAGGCCAACGCCATCGACGCGCCGACCAGCCGCAAGCTGGCCGCGGCCTTCGATGCCTTCCAGGCCGACCCCGATCTGCGTGTGGCGATCCTCACCGGCGGCGGCGAGCGCATCTTCTCGGCCGGCTGGGATCTTTCGACCAGCGGCAGCGACGATGAGGACTGGGGCAGCGGCGGCTGGGGCGGCATCTGCCGCCGGCTCGACCTGGAGAAGCCCGTGATCGCCGCGGTCAACGGCGCCTGCGCGGCCGGCGGCTTCGAGATCGCGCTGGCCTGCGACCTGATCGTGGCGGCCGACCACGCACGTTTTTTCCTTTCGGAAGCGACACTGGGGCTGACCGTCGATGTCGGCACGATCCCGCGCCTGTTCCAGCGCGTGCCCCATCCCGTGGCCGTGGAGATGCTCTACACCGGGCGCCGTCTGGACGCACAGGAGGCGATGGCGATGGGGCTGGTCAGCCGGGTCGTGCCCATGGCGGAGCTGATGCCGGTGGCCCGCGAACTGGCTGATCGCATCTGTGCTTCGGCCCCGCTCTCGGTTGCGGCGATGAAACAGATGATCACCATCGCATCGGCCCAGAGCGTCGGCGAAACCTACGCCGCGCTGGATGCCGGGCGCTTCACCGCCCAGCAACGCGCGCACGGCAGCGAGGATTCGCTGGAGGGGCCGCGCGCCTACATGGAAAAGCGCGATCCCGTGTGGAAGGGGCGCTAGGGACGCTGCTGCTCTAGGCTGCGGCGTCGCGCTTGCGACCGGGCATCATCTGCTCGGCGACGATCTCGAAGCTCTTGAGACGCGCCTGGTGGTCGTGGATGTGGGTCGTCACCATGATCTCGTCCGCGCCGGTGCGCGCAATGAAGGCTTCCAGGCCGGCCTTCACCGTTTCCGGCGCGCCGTGGACCGAGCATGAGAGAGTTTCGGCCAGCATGCGCTTTTCGGGCGCGCCCAGGGTCTCCTCGTAACCCTCCACCGGCGGCGGCAGCTTGCCCGGCCGCCCGGTGCGCAGGTTGACGAAGGACTGCAGCACGGAGCTCCTGAGGAAGGCCGCCTTCTCGTCGCTCTCGGCGGCAACGACGTTGACGCCCAGCATGACGTGGGGGTGGCCAAGCTGCTCTGAGGGTTCAAAGCGCTCCCGGTAGAGCGCGATCGCCTGCATCATCGCGGCCGGCGCGAAGTGCGAGGCAAAGGCGTAAGGCAGGCCCAACGCGGCGGCGAGCTGGGCGCCATAGAGGCTGGACCCCAGAATCCACAGCGGCACGTTCTGGCCCTCGCCGGGCACGGCGCGGATCGCCTGCCCCGGCTCTGCCTCGCGGAAGTAGTGCTGCAGCTCCAGCACATCCCGCGGGAACTGGTCGGCATCGCTGGTGAGGTTGCGCCGCAGGGCATAGGCGGTGTGCTGGTCGGTGCCGGGTGCCCGCCCCAGGCCCAGCTCGATGCGGCCGGGATGGAGCGCGTTCAGCGTGCCGAACTGTTCGGCGATGACCAGGGGGGCATGGTTGGGCAGCATGACGCCGCCCGCGCCCACCCGGATCGAGCTGGTGCCGCCCGCGACATGGCCGATGACCACGGCTGTCGCCGCGCTGGCGATGCCGGGCATGTTGTGATGCTCGGCCAGCCAATAGCGGTTGAAGCCTGAAGCCTCGGCACGTTGGGCGAGCTCAAGCGTTCTCTTGAGGGCGAGGGTGGCATCGCCGCCCTCCGTGATGGGACACAGGTCCAGAACCGAGATGGGAATCATGGAACCTGATATAGGGACGCCCGCCGCTCGCCGCCAGCGGTGAAGATTCCGCCGCATTTCCAACGCAAACCGGATTTAAGGATAGCGACATGCGCAAATGGTTGATGGCTCTCGCCCTGGTCCTGCCCGCCGCGGCTCCCGCGGCCGCCCAGACCGTTTCCCCCGATGCCCTGGCGGTTCAGGAATTCATCGATCGCGCGCGCGAGCCCTGCAAGACGCAGCCTGCACAGGTCTGCGTCGATATCGGCTTCTGGTTTGCCGCCTCCGACCCCGACCGCGGTCTTTCGCTCGACGATGTCGTGCTGCTGCGCCAGCGCCTGGGCGCCTGGTTCCAGGACTATCAGGGCAATCTCACGCCCCAGGCCCGTACCGGCTTCGGCCTGGGCTTCCTGCTGGCCGACGGCATGACCATGCAGAAGCTGCACGGCAGCTTCGACAGCAATGGCGACGGCTATGTCAGCCAGGACGAACTGCTGGCCGACGTGACGCTCGACGAACGCCCGCTGGGCCAGGTGCTTTCGGACCCCAATGCGGTCGACCGTATCGGCCTTGCCAACCGCCTGGGCCTGCCGCCCGCGATGATCCAGGGCCTGTTCCAGCAATAGCGGCGGCCCGAGCCAAAACCTGTCGCAAGTTGGTCCCGTTCCGCTCTAGCCTCCCCGTGACAGGGGAGACTGCGGCGATGGACGACTCGACCTTCGATGCACTGGTGACGCGCCACCGGCCGGGCTTCACGCTGGAGCAGCCGTTCTACAACGACCCCGGCATCTTCGCCCGCGATGTCGCAAAGATTGTCGGCAAGCAGTGGCTGCTGGTCGATCACGCCAGCCGTCTGGTCAAGGCGGGCGACTGGTTCACCTTCGAGGTCACCGGCGAATCGATCATCCTGGTGCGCGGCAAGGACGGCGAGATCCGCGCCTTCTTCAACGTCTGCCGACACCGCGGCAGCCGCATCTGCCTCACCGATCAGGGCAACAGCCGGACGCTGACCTGCCCCTATCACGCCTGGGTCTGGAACCTGGAGGGTGAGCTTCAACTGGCCCGCGGCATGGGCGAGGGCTTCGATGCCGACGCCTGGCCGCTTCATGCCTGTCAGGTGCGCGTCTGGCACGGCCTGATCTTCCTCAATCTCGCAGAGGAGGGCGATTCCGAGGTTCTGCCCTTCGAGCAGATCGCGGCTCATTGCGAGCCCTTCCTTGCGCGCGAGGATCTCGCGCGCACCAGGATCGCCGCGCGCATCTCCTATCCCACGCACGCCAACTGGAAGCTCGCCCTGGAGAACTTCCAGGAATGCCACCACTGCGCGCCCTCGCACCCCGAGTACACGGCGATCCATGCCTATGTCACCGAGGAGGCGCGCGATTCCGCCGGCTGGTTCGCCCGCCATCAGGCATGGCAGGAAAGCCGCCGTGCCGCGGGCATCCATGCGGAGATCAGCCATCCTGCCGAGAGCGATCCGCGCCAGCTTCACGGCGGCTGGTATGTGCCGATCCGCCCAGGCGTCGATACGCTTTCGCGCGATGGCAAGCCGCTGGCGCCGCTGCTTGGCGAACACACGGCCTTTGACGGCGTCGATACCGGCATCGTCTTCGGCCAGTTCTCCTTTGCCCATCTGTGCAACGACCACGCCGTGCTCTTCCGCTTCACGCCGCGGCGCGTCGACCTCACCGATGTCGAGCTGATCTGGCTGGTGCGCGAGGATGCGGTGGAGGGCCGCGACTTTGATGTCGAGAAGCTGACCTGGCTGTGGGACGTCACCACGATCGAGGACACGAAGATCATCAACGACAACCAGGCTGGCGTGAACTCCAGCCGCTACCAGCCCGGTCCCTATGTACCTGCCGAGGCCTATGCCCAGGCGTTCATCGACTGGTACGTCACCCGCGTCGGCGGCCTGACGCAGCGGGAAGCGTCCAGCGAACAGCCCGTGCGGGACTTCCGGGGCAATGTCGTCGCGGCCGAGTAGGCAGCCCTACCGCGCGACGCCGAACATGTTGCTTTCGGATTTCACGAACAGGTTGAGCAGGGCGTCCTCGACGTTCTCGGGCGTGTACTGCGGCGGCGTGCCCTCGAACTTGCAGGAGGCCAGAACCTGCTCGACGATGAACTTGGGCTGGAAGTAGGCAAGCTGCGCCTCGTTGGCCTTGATCGTCTCCATCACCTGGTTGAACACCGCGTCGGTCAGCTCCATGCCGGCCTTTTTCGACATGCCCTCAAAGACGTTTCGGAAAAGATCCTCGGGCGGCTCCACGGTTTCCAGCTTGTAGGCGATGCGGCGCTGGAAGGCCGGGTCCATCAGGTCGTTGGGGTGCAGGTTGGTCGAGAAGATGACGAACTCGTCAAACGGGATCTGCACCGTCTTGCCGGTGTGGAAGGTGAGGTAGTCGACCCGGCTGTTGAGCGGCACGATCCAGCGGTTGAGGATTTCCTCGGGCTTCACGCGCTGGCGTCCGAAATCGTCGATCAGGAAGGTGCCGTTGAGCGCCTTGATGTGCAGCGGGGCCTCGTAGAACTTGGCCAGCGCGTTGAACTTCAGGTTGAGCATTTCCATGGTCAGCTCGCCGCCGGTGATGACCAGCGGGCGGAAGCAGGGCACCCAGCGCTTGTCGAAGCGCTCGCGCCGCAGCCCTCGGGAGCCGCCGCCGGTCACTTCCGGCACCTGCTTGTGCAGGGTGGGGTCGAAGACCTTCACGATCTGGCCCTCGGCCTCGAAGCAGTGGGGGACATAGACCACGGTCTCGAAGATCTGGCCGATGATCTCGGCGATGGTCGTCTTGCCGTTGCCCGCCGGGCCGTAGATCAGCATGGCGGTGCCTGAGTTGATCGCGGGCCCCAGGCGGGTCAGCAGGCGGTCGGGCATCACGATGTGGGCAAAGGCCTTCTGCATCTGCTCGCGGTTAACCAGCTCGCCGCCGATCTTCTGGTGGCGGATGCGGTCGCAGAAGGCCTCGAAAGGAACCGGGGCGGGACCGAAATACTGGCACTGGTTCATCGCTTCGTTGGCCCAGTCGCGGCCCAGCTTGGTCAGGCCGTAGCGGGTTTCCTGAACCGCGCCCAGGCCCGTGTCGACCGCGCCCAGGCCCTCGATCAGCTTGCGTTCGGTGGCGTCGGTGATGAGCTGGGCCATGACATTGGCCGGCAGGCACATCGCTTCGCCCATCTGGGACTGCAGCTCCAGGTTTTCCGAGTACATGCCCTTCATCATGAGCTGGAGCAGGGCCAGCCCGTCGATGCCGGTGTCGGCAATGGTGTTGGGCGCGGCGGGAATGTCGGCCACGGCCGCAGCGGCATCCTCCGCGCTCATCATGCCCAGTGTGACCAGTACGTCGGCCAGGCGACCGCCGTTTCGCGCTGGTATTCGCCTGCCTGCTGGATGTCCTCGACGCTGACCAGATTGCGCGCCACCAGAATGTCGGAAAGATTCATCGCCTGCGCCCCCGTATGACGGAATCCTGAAAGTCCCGGGGTGATTGTAGAGAGAAGCGGGTGCGGGCGTCACCCCGTGACAGGACTGCGCCGTCATGCCATGGAAGCGCAGCCTGCCGTGCCGTTGCGGCCCTGCGGCGGGCGGGGGCAGCCTGCCGATCATGAATCCGGTCTTCCATTCCTGGGCGTTCCGCCGCCTCTGTTTCAGCGTCGCTTTCAGCGCGGCCAGCGCCTCGGCAGATTTCGTGCTGGTCGGCTGGCTGGCGCTGCAGGCTGCCGGCAGCCCGGCCTGGGTCGGCGTTGCCTTTGCCCTCTACTACGTGCCGATGCTGGTGCTGGGCGTGCCAGCCGGCAGCCTGGCCGACCGCTACGACCGCTACCGCCTGATCCGTGGCCTGGAGCTGGCAGGCGCTGCGATCCTGCTCGCCTTCGCCCTGGTCTTTGCCCTGGTCCAGCCGGGACTGGTCCTGGCCCTCGTGCTGCCGCTGGTCCTGGGCAGCCTGCGCGCGGTGCAGAGCACGGTGCGCCTGAGTTTTGCCTATGACCTCGTGGGACCCGACAACCTGACGCCGGCGCTGGCCGGCACCAGCGTGGGGACGCGGCTGGGCATGATCGCCGGTGCCCTGGTCGCCGGCGCGGTGGCGCAGCATTACGGGGCGGCGCTGGCCTTCCTGCTGATGGCGGCGTCCCACGGCGCGGCCTGGGCGGTGCTGGGCAGCGGGCTGCAGACTGCCTCGATCCAGAAGCCCGATACCACGCCGCTGCTGCGCAACCTGCGCGACAGCGCCGCCGAGGTCGCCCGCAACAGGCTGCTGCTCACCCTGATCGTGGTTACCGCCGTGGTCGAGGTGTTCGGCGTTTCCTTCCTCACCCTGGTGCCCAGCCTGGCGCAGGATCGCCTGGCGCTGGGGGCGCAGGGCATGGGCTGGATGCAGGCGGTGCAGTCGGCCGGCGGCCTGCTCGCCGGGCTGGTGATGTTCGCGCTGCCGCCGCTGCGCCGCAACGCCGCGGCCTATGCCGCCTCGATCCTGTGCCTGGGCCTTGCCGTCATGGCCCTGGGTGTGGCCGCCGGCCTGGCGGCCCATCTCATCGTGCTGGCGACGATCTCGGCGGCCATCGCCGTCTGGGACATCCTGACCCAGAGCATGATGCAGCGCAGCGTACCCGACCACCTGCGTGGCCGCGCCATGGGCGCCTGGGTCTTTGCCATCGGTTCGGCGCCGCTCGGCCACCTGCAGATCGGCCTGCTTGCCGCCAGCCTGGGGTCCGCCCAGGCGCTGGTCATCAACGGCGCCTGCGTCGTCGGCGTCATTGCCGTGGCCATGCTGGTCTCGCGCGCGCTGCGCCGGTTGTAGGACCACGCCGGCGCTTGCCTGGTCCGGTCCCCCAGCCTAGGTTCGCGTCCGTGCACCGGACAGGCCGTCCGGTGGCGTCGGGGGTGGACAGCAGAACCGTGAGACCCGTGGTCCCGCCACAAATGCGGCCGTGTCGCGCGAGCCTGGATGCGCCGATGCATCTGGCGCTGCGGCTGCTGCTCGTGGCGGCGCTGGTCCTGTCGGGCATGGCGCCGCGCTTCGTCGCCCTTGCCGGCGCGGGCGACGAGGCTCCCGTCACCTGGACCCTGCCGGACGGCAGCGACCTTGCCATCTGTCACGCCCTGCCGGGCGATACCGGCGGCCAGGGCCAGAACCAGGCGATCCACTGCGGCAAGTGCGTCATGGTGGGCCACGCCCTTGCGCTTCCCGCAGCTGTACCTCTCGTCGGCAGCGCCTTCGTCTGCGCCGGTCCGGCCGACTGGCCCGCGCCCGTCGCAGGCCCGGTGGCGCCGCGCACGCCAGGCGTCCACGCGGCGCGCGCACCGCCCGTAGAGGCCTGAGCCCGGCGGCCCGCGCCGCCCGTCCGAACCATCCGATTGCCATCCGCGTTCGCGCCCGGCCCCGTGCCCGGGCGGCGACATCAGCCTGCGAGACCATCACCATGCAAGACCGTGAAGGCGCCACCGGCGCCCGTACACCCGCGCGTGCCCCAGGCCCGCTCTACAGCGCGATCTGGCGCTGGCACTTCCTGGCGGGGCTGCTGTGCGCCCCGTTCATTCTGATGCTGGCCGTGACCGGCCTGCTCTACATCTACAAGGACGAACTCAACGACCTCGTCTTTGCCGATCGTTACATCGTCGTCCCCGGCGAGGGGCAGCCGCTGGCGGCCAGCGCCCTGGTCGCGATTGCGCAGGACGCGGTGCCCGGGCAGGCCGCCTCCGAACTGGTGACGCCGGTCGATGCCCGCCATGCCGCGATCGTCAAGATCGGCGGCCAGGACGTCTTCGTCGATCCCTGGAGCGGCGCGGTGCTTGCGGTCATGGCACCGGGCGAGCAGTTCATGGAGGTGGCGCGCGACATTCACAGTCTGGAGTACCTGGGTGTCACGATGAACCGGGTGATCGAGGCGGTCGGCGGGTTTGTCATGGTGCTGGTCGTCACCGGCGTCTTCCTGTGGTGGCCGCGCGGCCGGCGCGGCGGCGTCATCACGGTGCGGGGCCGCCCGGCCCAGCGTCTGTGGTGGCGCGACGTCCATGCCGTGACCGGTATCTTCGGCGCCCTGATGATTTTCTTCCTGGCGCTTTCGGGCATGCCCTGGAGCGGCTACTGGGGCGGCAAGTTCCAGCAGTTCGCGGCCGAGATGGGCATGGGTTATCCCGCGGCGGCCTGGGACGACGTACCGGTCTCCGATCTCGTCATGGGCGATGTCGCCAGCGACACGAGCTGGTCGACGGCCCTGGCGACCGTGCCGCAATCCGGCGATGCCGGCGGTGCCGCCCCGATCGGGCTGGACCGCGCCGTCGCCATCCTGGCCGAACTGGGTGTCGTGCCGGGTTATGCCATCGCCATCCCCGGCGGGCCGGAGGGGGTCTATACCGCCTCGGTCTTTCCTCACGATCTGGCCCTGCAGCGCATCGTCCACCTCGACCAGTACACCGGCGCGCCGCTGGCCGACCTGACGCTGGAGGACTACGGCGCCTTCGCCGTGGCGATGGAATGGGGCATCAACATCCACATGGGCCAGGAATGGGGGCTCCTCAACCAGCTCCTGATGACCGCCACGACGCTTGCCCTGATGGTCTCGGTCGTCACCGGCGTCGTGATGTGGTGGCGCTGGCGACCCGACGGCAGGCTCGGTTTGCCGCCGGCCCCGGCCGACCGGCGGGTCTATGTAGGCCTCTGGGGCATCGCCATCGTCTTCGGTGTGCTCTTCCCCATCAGCGGCCTGGCGATCCTTGCCATGATCGCGGCCGACCTGCTGCTGATCCGCTGGGTGCCGCCGCTGCGCCGGGCCTTCAGTTAGCCGGGATTGCGGTGGGTCCGCGGCCCGGGCCCGCCGCATCTCTCGGGGTGCTGCGTCACGCCGCGTCCCCGCCGCAAACCGGCAGCATCACATGGGAGGGCCGCACAGCGTCGTGGAAAACCGTCTGGTTCGCCTTGACCGGCGTTGCTCCCTGGCCGAACGGCTCGCCGGTGTTGAGATTGCGGTCATAGCGGTTGAAGCAGCTCGAGGAGACCTCGACACGCAGGCGGTGGCCGCGCCCCAGGGCGTAGCTCGTCGACCACAGGTCGATGGTCAGAGGGTAGACCGCGTCCGGGGTCATCATGACCTCGGACGTATCGATGCCGTTGCGGCGGCGGGTGCGCAGGATGCCGTCCTGGATCAGGTTGGCGGCGCCGTCGGGCGCGACGTCGACCAGGGCGACGGTGACATCGGTGTCGGGCGCGCTGCTGGAGAAATGGATGGTGGCGGTGACCGGGCCGGTCAGCTCCAGGCCATCGTCAAAGGCCTCGCTGGTGTAAACGAGGACATCGGCGCGTTCCTCGATGGGGCGGCGGTCGCCCATGCCGTCGGCCAGCGCCCAGCAGTCGATCGCCAGGGTGTCGGCGACCGGGTCGGCCGGGTCGTAGATGAACCGGTCCGCGG
>CALGGB010000152.1 GCA_937880925.1 uncultured Rhodospirillaceae bacterium
TGAAGGCCAATGTCGCCGTTCCGGGCGATGTCGAGAACCTCTTTGCCGGAACCGACCGCCAGCTCGGCCCGGTCGACGTGCTGGTCAACAACGCGGCCATTTCCATCGAGACACCCATCGGCGACCAGGACCCGGAGGTGATGCGCCGCATCATCGAGACAAACCTGCTGGGCCCGGCCATGACCTGCCAGCAGGCGATCCGCCGCATGTCGACCCGGCGCGGCGGCAAGGGCGGTGTCATCATCAACATCTCTTCGATCTCGGGCCTCTACGGCGGCCTGCCCGGCGACGTCATCTATGCCGGCACCAAGGGCGGGCTCGACAGCTTCACCATCGGGCTGGCCAAGGAGATCGCGCCCGACGGCATCCGCGTCGTGGGTATCCGTCCGGGGCTGATCCGCACCGAGATGTGGGACAGCGACACCGGCATGGGTCAGGACGCGGTGGTCGAGATGGGCAAGCGCGCCGTGCCCCTGGGCCGGATCGGTGAGGTCGAGGACATCGCCAACGCCGTGGTCTGGATGGCTTCGCCCGAGGCCTCCTATGTCAGCGGTACCGTGCTCAACGTCTCGGGCGGTCGCGAGACCTTCGTGCGCGGCGCGGGCTGATCCCATGGCGAAAGATACGAAAAAGACAGCGGCCAGGAAAACGCCTGCCGGCAAGACCGCCGTCAAGAAGGTGAAAAAAGCGGCTACGCCTCCCGCGGCCAGGGACGCGGCGGCACCGGCAAGGGATGCAGGCAGCAAGATCCTGAAGGTCGCACCCCAGCGGCCTTCCAGCCGCGCGGTCGCGCGTGCCTCAGGCGCCAAGCCCTATCGCGTACGCCTGCTCGACTATCTGGTGAAGGGGGGTGCGGTCGCCGAGATCGGCGTCTGGCGCGGCGATTTCGCCGCGGTGCTGCTGGAGAAACTGCAGCCCAGCGCCCTCCACCTCATCGATCCCTGGCAGTTTCAGCCGAAGTTCCCCAAACGCATGTACGGTGGTCTGTCCGTGCGGGACCAGGCAGGCATGGACCGGTTGCACACCTCGGTCGTGAAACGCTTCGCCAACCGCCCGGAGGTCCACATCCACCGTCAGCTTTCAGTCGATGGCTTGCAGGCCCTGCCGGATGCCTCGCTCGACGTCTGCTTCGTCGATGGCGACCATTCCTTCGATGTCGTGCTGCAGGATTTCGTGCTGGCCCACCGCAAGGTCAAATCGGGCGGTTACATCTGCGGCGACGACTGGGGCTGGAAGGACGAGCAGGGCCGCACCAGCGTGCGCGATGCCATACTCGCCTACCTGCAGATGAATCCCGTGGATTTCGTTCACATCCGCAACGGTCAGATCCTGATCCGCCGACCCTGAGAGCCTGAAGGGCTTTCAGCCCTCCGCCTTGGCCTGGATCTCTGCAATCAGGGCATCGTCGGTCTGGGCGGCGCGCTGATAGGCCGGACGGGCAGCCAGGCCAAGCCAGTACTTCTCGAAGGCCGGGCGCTTCTCGACGGTGCCGAACATCATGCCGAAGCCGAGCTGCGAACCGACATAGACATCGGCGGCGCTGAATGCCTCGCCGGCGATGTAGGCGCGGCCTTCCAGCACGCCTTCCAGGGTGGCGAGCACATCGTGGTAGCTGCCGTAGCCCATCAGCGCGCGCTTGTCCTCGGGTACCTCGAAGCCCATGGCGCGGTTGCTGGCGGCGGCCTCCAGCGGCCCCGCACCGAAGAACAGCCAGCGGTAATAGGCCGCGCGTCCCGGCGAGGCCGGGGCAGGCGCCAGGCCGGCATCGGGAAAGGCGTCGGCCAGATAGGCGCAGATCGCCGCCGTTTCGGTGACCACGTTGCCGGCATGAACCAGGGCCGGCACCTTGCCCATCGGGTTGATCGCCAGATACTTTTCCGACTTCATCGCGGGGCCATAGCCCACCAGCTCCACGTCATAGGGCTGGCCGACTTCCTCCAGCATCCAGCGCACCACGCGCCCACGCGACATGGGATGGCTGTAGAGAATGATCTGGCTGGTCATGGCATCGGCTCCGTATGGGTGGTCCGGCGTGGCGCTTCACCGCCCCTTGAACACCGGCTCGCGTTTCTCGGCGAAGGCGCGGGGGCCTTCCTTGGCGTCCTCGGAATCGAGCATCGCCTGGTAGATCGGCAGGCTGCCGTCGCGCAGGGCGGCAAAGCAGTCGGGGATCGAGAGGTGCATGGTGTGGCGCACGGCCGCCTTGGTCGCCTGCAGGGCAAGCGGCCCGCCCTTGGCCAGGTGGTCGGCCATCTCGCGGGCGCGCTCCATCAGTTTCTCAGGCTCCACGATCTCGTTGATCAGGCCCCAGCGCAGCGCTTCCTCGGCATCGACCCGGCGGCCCGAGAGCAGCACATCCATGGCGATGGCGTGCGGCAGGCGGCGCGGCAGAATCTGGATCGCGCCGGCATCGGCGACAAAGCCGCGATGCACATCGGGCACAAAGAAGGTCGCGTGCGGCACGGCGTACTGGATATCGCATGAAAGCGCGATCTCCCAGCCGCCGCCTACGGCATAGCCGTTGATCGCCGCGATCACCGGCTTGTAGAGGTTCCACAGCTCGGTGATCCCGGCAAAGCCACCCTCGTTCTTGTAGTCGATGCTGTCGGTCGAGCCGCCTTCCTTGGCATCGATCTCGGCCGCCCCCTCCTTCAGGTCCCAGCCAGGCGAGAAGAACTTGCTCCCTGCGCCGGTGACGATGCCGACCAGCAGGTCGGGATCGTCGCGCAGGGTGGTGAAGGCCTTCGAGAGGCCCTCGGTGACCTTGCGGCCGATGGCGTTGGCCGGCGGGTTGTCGATGGTGATCTCGAGAACCTTGCCGCGGCGGACGGTGTGGACGACCTCGTTGCTCATGGCTTTCTCCTTCAGGCCTTGCGGATCAGGGCATCGACGGCGATGGCGCCTTGCCCCTCGGGCAGAACGAACAGCGGATTGACGTCGAGTTCGGCCAGCGTGTCGCGGTTGGCCTCGGCATAGGCTGCCACGGCCTTCACCGCCTGGACCAGCGCCTCACGGTCACCCCTGGGGCCGCCGCGGAAACCGTCCAGCAGCCTGGCGATCTTCAGGCTGTCGATCGCGGCGCGGATGTCGTCCTCATGGGCCGGCAGCAGCAGGGAGGCGGCATCCTTGTAGAGCTCCACCAGTACGCCGCCCGCGCCGATCACCAGCACGGGGCCGAACTCCTCGGAGCGGGTGATGCCGATGATCATCTCGGCGACGGGCTTGGGCGCCATCGGTTCCACCAGCACCTGGGTCACGCCCAGGCGGTCAGCCATGTCACGCGCCGCGGCCGCGACCAGCTCCGGCGTGGTCAGGTTCAGCGCCACGCCGCCGACGTCGGTCTTGTGCAGGATGGTGTCCGACAGCAGCTTCACCGCCACGGGAAAGCCGATCGCCTCGGCGGCTGCGGCGGCACCGTCGATGGTCGCGGTGCGGCCGGCAGGCACGGTCAGGCCACAGGCCGCCAGTGCCTGCTTGCCCTGCCATTCGTCCAATGCACGGGCCTCGCCCGCCAGCGGGGCGACATCGGGCAGGGCGTGGCTGTCAAGCTCGGCGCGGGCAAGCAGCGTCTGGCGACGCTCGCCGAACGCCATGGTGCGCGCAACCGCACCCACACCCTCGCGGATGCCCTGCAATGCTGCGATGCCGTCTTCATGGCTCCACTTGCGCATCTCCGAATTGGAGGCTTCGGGCATGACCGAGCAATAGGCGACCGGGACACCGGCCTTGCGCCCGGCATCGCGCGTGGCGTGGACCACGGCGTCGGTCTCATGTTTGTGCTCGCTTCTGATCTCGGACGGGGAATCGACGATCAGCAGACCGGCATCCACGTTCTCACGCAGCAGCACGTGGAACAGCTTCACCAGAACGTCGTAGTTGCCCCAGAAGTTGGTGTTGTAGTCGAACGGGTTGGTGACGTTGGCGAACTCCGGCATCACCGCGCGCAGTTCCTTGAACTGCTGCGCATTGGGCTGGGGCAGGATCACACCCAGGGGATCGCCCAGATCCGCCACCGTCTCGGAATCGCCGCCCGAGCAGGTGAACACCGCCAGGCGCCGCCCCTTGGGCACGCCGGTGACGGTGATGTACTTGGCGGTCTCCAGCAGTTCCACCGGGGTGCTGACGCGGATGATGCCCAGGCGGTCGAACAGCGCCTGGTAGAGCGAATCATCGCCCGCCAGCGAGGCGGTGTGCGACAGCGCCATCTTCTTGCCCAGCTCGGAAACGCCGGACTTGATCGCGATGATCGGCTTGCCCGCCTTCAGCGCCCGCAGGGCGACGCGGCTGAAATGCGCGACGTCCGGAATGGCTTCCACGAACAGGGCAAAACAGGTGATGGCGGGGTTGTCGATCAGCACATCGACGAAGTCGGCAATGTCGAGCACGGCCTGGTTGCCGCAGGAGATGACATAGGCGAGTTCGGCGCTGCGCTGGTTGTTGGAGACGTTGATGCACAGGTTGCCGCTCTGGGCGATGAAGGCGCAGCCACGCTCCACCCGCTCGCCCGAGGAGGCGATGGCGAGCAGCGGCACGCCGTGCAGGAAATTGTTGATGCCGTAGCAGTTGGGTCCGACCAGCGCCATGTCGCCGGCATTGGCGCGCAGCTCGTCCTCCAGCGCCGGACCGACGCCGCCGACCTCGGAATAGCCCGCGGCATAGCAGATCGCTCCGCCGGCGCCCCGCGCGGCCAGGCTTTTCACCACCTGGTTGGTCATCTCGCGGTTGACCGCGATGAAGGTCGCGTCGGGCGCGCCGGGCAGGTCGTCGACCGTGGGATAGCATTTGGCGCCGCCGATGGTGTCGTACTTCGGGTTCACCACCCAGACTTCGCCGTCGAAGCCCAGGCGGCGGTTGTACTGGATGGTGTTTTCCAGGAAGGCGCCGCCGATGTAGCACACGGTGCGGGGATTGAGGGCGCGCTTGAGGTTCTCGCGGCGACGTTCGTTGAGCATGGTGATCTTCCGAAAGGCAAAGGGGCTGGTGGGCCTACTTCTTGGGTTTCATGGCCGCCCAGTCGGCGTCCGACATCTTGCGCAGGAAATTGAACTGGCCGGCGCCCTGCAGCCACTCGCCGCCGTCGATGGTGACGACTTCGCCGTTGATATAAGCAGAGCCGTCGCACATCAGGAAGCTCGCCAGGTTGGCAAGCTCGCTGTGCTCGCCGACGCGGCCCAGCGGAACGCTTGCCGCGCCCATCCCGTCGTTGGCAAGCTCGCCGGATTTCGGCATCAGCCGGTCCCAGGCGCCTGGCGTGGGGAAGGGGCCGGGCGCGATGGCGTTGAGCCGGATGCCCCGGCTGCCCCATTCCACGGCCAGGCTGCGCGTCAGCGCCAGCACGCCCGCCTTGGCCATGGCAGAGGGCACGACATAGGCCGAGCCGGTCCAGGCGTAGGTCGTGATGATCGAGAGCACCGTTCCGGGACGCTCCTCGGCCAGCCAGCGCTTGCCGCAAGCCAGCGTCACATACGAGGTGCCGTGCAGCACGATATTGAGCACGGCGTCCACGGCGCGGTGGGAGAGCTCTTCGGTCCTGGAGATGAAGTTGCCCGCGGCATTGTTGACCAGCCCGTCGAGCGGCCCCTCGGCCCAGATGGAATCGACCATGGCCTCGACGCCCTCTGCGTTGCGGATGTCGATCTGACGCACACCCACCGTACCGCCGGTCGCGGCGGAAATTTCGCCCGCCGTCTCCTCCAGCACCTCCAGGC
>CALGGB010000153.1 GCA_937880925.1 uncultured Rhodospirillaceae bacterium
CGAACCCAATGGCGCGATCTGGGCCAACCAGTTCGACAACGTCGCCAATCGCCAGGCCCATATCGACGGCACGGGCCCTGAGATCTGGGAGCAGACCGCCGGCAAGGTGGATGGCTTCGTTTCTGCGATCGGCACCGGCGGCACGCTGGCGGGCACGGGCATCGCGCTCAAGGAGCGCAGCAAGGACGTCACCATCGCGCTGGCCGATCCCTTTGGCTCGGCGATGCTGAACTGGCTGAAAACCGGCGAACTGAAGTCCGAGGGCAGTTCCATCTCCGAGGGTATCGGACAGGGCCGCGTCACCAGGAACATGGAAGGCGCGCCTATCGACACCGGCTTCCAGGTCACCGACGTGGAGATGCTGGAAGTGATCTACGACCTGCTGCAGCACGAGGGTCTGTGCCTTGGCGGCTCCAGCGGGGTCAATGTCGCCGGTGCGATGAAGCTCGCCCGCGAGATGGGCCCGGGCCACACCATCGTCACCATCCTGTGCGACTACGGCACGCGTTATCAGAGCAAGATCTTCAATCCCGCCTTCCTGCGGGAGCGCAATCTGCCCGTGCCGCCCTGGCTGGCCTGAGCGCCGCCATGGTCGCCGTCTTCCGCAACGACGCCTATGCGCGCTCCTGCAGCGCACGCGTGGTTGCGGCCGGTCCCGACGGGGTCCGCCTGGACCGCACCGTCTTCTACCCCACCGGGGGCGGCCAGCCTGGTGACCGCGGCATGCTGACGCTGGCAGACGGTACCCGCCTGACGGTCATCGATGCGGTGAAGGGCGATGCCCCCGACGATGTGCTTCACAAGGTCGCCGAAGGCAGTGCCCTGCCCCAGGTCGGCGCGGAGGTCACCGCGGAGATCGACTGGGACCTGCGTTATCGCCACATGCGCATGCACACCGCCCTCCATCTGATCTGCGCGGTCGTCGATGCCGGCATCACCGGCGCCCAGGTCGGGGCGGAGAAAAGCCGCATCGACCTCAACTGGCCCGAGCCGGACATGACAAAGGACGAGATCACCGCGCGGCTGTCCGAAATCGTGGCGGCCGATCACCCGGTGCGCGCCATCTGGATCAGCGACGAGGAACTGGCCGCCAAGCCGGAACTGGTTCGTTCCATGTCGGTGTCACCACCCACCGGCTTTGGCCAGGTACGCCTGCTGGAGATCGAGCGCATCGACCTGCAGGCCTGCGGCGGCACCCATGTGGCGTCCACGGGCGAGATCGGGGCGGTGGAGATCGCCAAGATCGAGAACAAGGGAAAGCAGAACCGGCGCCTGAACGTCGTGCTGCGGGACTAAGGGGAGAAGACGGGGATGGAGCAGCGCAAGGGCCTGGTCTCGACCGAATGGCTGGCAAAACACATGAACGCGCCGGATGTGCGGATCGTGGACGGCTCCTGGTATCTGCCGACCGAAGGGCGCAACCCGAAGGCCGAATATGCCGAGCGCCACATCCCCGGCGCCGTCTTCTTCGATATCGACGAGATTTCCGACAGCAAGAACGACCTTCCCCACATGCTGCCTCCGGCGGAGAAGTTCTCCAGCAAGGTGCGCAAGCTGGGGCTGGGCGATGGCGTGCGCATCGTTGTTTACGACGGCGGCAACATGATGGCCGCCGCACGCGTCTGGTGGACCTTCCGCGTCTTTGGCCACGAGGACATTGCCGTGCTCGACGGCGGTCTGCCCAAGTGGATGGCCGAGGGCAACCCGGTCGATGATGAGCCGGTGATTCCGCGTGAGCGCCACTTCACCGCGCGCATGAACACCCTGCTGGTGCGCGATCTCGGCCAGATGCGCGCCAACCTCGACAGCGGCCGCGAACAGGTCGTCGATGCCCGCGGCGCCGGACGCTTCCAGGCCACCGAGCCGGAGATCCGGCCGGGCCTGCGCGGCGGGCATATCCCCGGCAGCGTGAACCTGCCCTATTCCGGCCTCATGCGGCCCGACGCCACGGTAAAGAGCGATGAGGAAATCCGCGCCGCCTTCGCCGCCGTCGACGTCGATCCGGCAAAGCCGGTGGCGACGACCTGCGGCTCCGGCATCAGTGCCGCCTTCCTCGCCCTGGCGCTCAATCTGATCGATGCCCGCAAGGTTGCGGTCTATGACGGCTCCTGGACCGAATGGGGCGGACGGGACGACACACCGGTTGCTACAGGCCCGGCCTGATCCCTGCCCCATGGCCGAGGTATTCGACGCCGACGACAAACGTACCCTGAGCACGATCATCTCCTTCCTGGAGATGACCGAACCGCCAAGGCGGCCCCAGCGCCCCACTCCGATGCGCAAGATCGCCATCCTGCGCGCCGAACAACCACCGCTTTCCTTCTACCTCTGGCTCTACCGCACGGTCGGCGCCGAATGGAACTGGACCGATCGGATCGCCATGGCGCCCGAGGACCTGCGCGCGGTGATCCATGATCCGGCCGTGGAGATCATGGTGCTTTACGTCGGGGGCGTGCCGGCCGGCTTTGCCGAACTGGATTTCCGCCGCGGCGACACAGCCGAACTGGCCCTGTTTGGCCTGCTGCCGGACTTCATCGGCCAGGGCCTGGGAGGCTACTTTCTCGACTGGGTGATCCAGGCCCTTTGGCGCCCCGGTGTCGAACGCGCTCTTGTCGATACCAACACGCGCGATCACCCACGCGCGCTGGCGATGTATCAGAAAGCCGGGTTCCAGGTCGTGCGGCGCGAGCAGAGCTGGCTGGTTCCCCACGGGGAGTTCCCGCCGGCCCTCTGAGCACTCGTCCGTCCGCCGCGGCGGGACCCGCTCGCCTAGAGCGAATCATCCTTCTGCGGAATTGCTTCGCGATTGCGCTAAAGGATGTGAATTTGCTCTATCTTGTTGATGTAGAGCGGA
>CALGGB010000154.1 GCA_937880925.1 uncultured Rhodospirillaceae bacterium
GCTTGCGCCTATATACGCACTCGGATTCATGCTGTTGGGACCATTCGATGTTCGATTTCGAGCAGGCGCGCCAGAACATGGTGGAGTGCCAGATTCGCACCGTTCGGGTCACCGATGCGGCGGTGATCGAGGCATTGCGCTCGGTGCCGCGCGAAGCCTTTCTGCCGGCCCATCTCAAGAGCATCGCTTATGTCGATGACGACCTGCGCCTCAATCAGGACCGCTTCATGATGGAGCCGATGGTGATGGCGCGCCTGCTGCAGGCTGCCGAAATCGGCGCAGGCGATACCGCGCTGGCGATCGGCTGCACCCGCGGCTACGCCGTGGCGCTGCTTGCCCGTATGGCCGAGACCGTGGTGGGCGTTGAGAGCGATCCCGACTTTGTCGCCGCCAGTGATGCCGCCCTGTCCGCGCTGGGCGTCGACAACGCGGCCGTGATCGAGGGCGACCTCGCGCAGGGTTATCCCCGGCAGGCTCCCTATGACGTGATCCTCATCGAGGGGCGTTGTGCGGAGGTGCCCCAGAACATTGTCGACCAGCTTGCCGAAGGCGGGCGGCTGATTGGGGTCATCGACGATCACGGCGTCGGCAAGGCGGTTCTCATGCGCCGTAGCGGCGGTGCCGTGGGTACCCGCGTGTTGTTTGATGCCCAGGTTCCGGCGCTGAAGGCCTTTGGCCGGGCGCCGGAATTCCAGTTCTGAACGGAGTGACCATGATTCACCGCTACGTTACCGGTGTCGCCGCTCTGGCCGCGGTTCTTGCGTTCGCTGCTCCCGCCGGCGCCCAGTCGCTCGAAGAGGCGATGGTGCTGGCCTACACGAACAACCCCACCTTGCTTGCTGCCCGGGCCGAACTGCGTTCGGTGGACGAGCAGATCGCCCAGGCGCTGGGTGGCTACCGGCCGACCATCGCCATCGATGGCGACTATGGCATCGAGCGTTCCGACAGCGACGTCACCGATTGGGAGACGCTGCAGCCCGGCAATGCGGCAATCCGCCTGAATCAGCCGCTCTACAGCGGCGGTGGTACCCAGGCCGCGGTCTCCCAGGCCGACAATGTCATCGCGGCACAGCGGGCCAATCTGATGGCCACGGAGCAGCAGGTGCTGCTCGATACGGTGACGACCTACATGAACGTGGTGCTCGCCTACCGCCTGGTGGATCTGGCCAAGAACAACGAAGATCGCCTTGCGCGACAGTTGGAAGCCACGGAGGACCGGTTTCGCGTGGGAGAGGTGACCCGCACCGACGTCTCCCAGGCCAAGGCCAGTTACGCGGATGCGCAGTCGAACCGCATTCTGGCTGAAGGCGACCTGATCTCGGCGCAGGCTGATTTCGAGAGGGTCATCGGTGTGGTGCCGACGAACCTCTCGACACCGGGACCGCTGATCGGCCTGCCCAACGACATCGGGCTCGCTGCCGAGACCGCTCAGGCCCAGAACCCCACGATTCTGGCGGCGCTTGCGAGCGAGGCTGCCGCGCAGGACAGCGTCGACGTGCGTTTTGCCGACCTGCTGCCGACGATCTCTCTGCGGGCGGCCTACAGGCAGGCCTACGACCCCAGCATCAACATTGCGCGACAGGATGTCGCCGAAGTGGTGGCCGTGCTCACGATTCCGATCTATCAGGCCGGACAGGCCGAATCCCTGGTGCGCGAAGCCAAGCAGACCGCCGCTCAGCGCCGTATCCAGGTCGATGAGGCGCGCCGTGCGGTGCAAGCCAATCTGGTCAGCGACTGGCAGGAACTGGCCACTTCGCAGGCCCGGATCGTTGCCCTCCAGGAGGCGGTCACCGCCAACGAGGTCGCCCTGGACGGCACCCAGCGGGAGGCCGATGTCGGCGAGCGCACGGTGCTCGACGTTCTCGACGCCGAGCAGACCCTGTTCCAGAGCCAGGTTGATCTCGCCATTTCCGAGCGCGACACCGTGGTGGCGAGCTATTCCCTCAAGAGCACGATCGGCGAACTGACGGCGCCCGACCTGCTGCTGCCCGTGACCTATTACGACATCACCCTGCATTACCGCGAGACCCGCGACGACTGGGGTTTCGGCGGCCTGTTCGAGGGAACCGAGTGAGGGCGTTGCCGCCGAGGCTGCGGGCACGTACCCTTGTTGCCGCAACATCAGCGGTAGGGCCATGACGGACCCAAACAACGGCCAGGAACCCTCGATGGAGGATATCCTCGCCTCGATCCGGCGGATCATCGACGAGGACGACCGCAAGGCTGCGCCCGCTCAGGCGCCTCAGCCCGTTGCGGCGGAGGAAGACGATGACGTTCTCGACCTGACCGAGACGGTCGATGAACCGGCATCCACTGCGCCTGAGCAGCCAGCTGCAGAGGGTGAAGAGACCGATGCCGAAGGCCCCGAGGGACCTGTCGAGGAAGACATTGGCGCCGAGATCTGGGCTTCCGACGATGAGGTGAGCCCCGTCAGCGAGGAAGTGGCCGAACCCCTCGAGATGGCCGAACCGGAAGCGCACGAGACCCCTTACCAGGAGGCTCAGCCGGTGTCCGGTCCGGATACGGTGAGCCAGGAGAGCACGATGACGTCATCAAACAGGGATCGTCTGGTATCGGATGCGGCAATGTCGTCGGCCGCGGCGGCGCTTGGCAACCTCGCCCGCGCGTCGGAGCGCGACCCTCTCTCCGGTGTGCCCCAGGGGCGCCCGGTCGAGGAACTGGTCATGGAGTTGCTGCGACCCATGCTGCGCGAATGGCTGGACGAGCATCTGCCAGCCGTCGTCGAGCGCATCGTGGAGCGCGAAGTACGTTACCTGTCTCGGCGCCTGGGCGGCGACGACGGGGCCTGACAAACCGGCTCAATCGGCTATAACCCGGCGCCGCGGAGGGCAACTTTCGCGGCGTCGGTGCTTTCGGGAAGTGACATGTTGGAAAAGACCTACGATCCCCATGCGATTGAGCAGAAGCTCTACGAGCAGTGGGAAGACGGCGGATCGTTCAAGATCGGCGGCCGCGGCAACGCGCAGCCCTACACGATCGTAATTCCCCCGCCCAACGTGACGGGCAGCCTGCACATGGGCCACGCGCTCAACAACACCTTGCAGGACATCCTGATCCGCCATGAGCGCATGAAGGGCAGGGATGCCCTCTGGCAGCCCGGCATGGATCATGCCGGCATCGCGACCCAGATGGTGGTCGAGCGCATGCTGGAAGCCGAGGGCACCAAACGGCGCGACATCGGGCGCGAGGCCTTCATCGAGCGGGTCTGGACCTGGAAGGACGAATCCGGCGGCCTGATCTCGCGTCAGCTTCGCCGTCTGGGCGCTTCGGCCGACTGGTCGCGCGAGCGTTTCACCATGGACGACGGCCTCTCGGAAGCCGTGCTCAAGGTCTTCGTCGATCTCTACGACCAGGGCCTGATCTACAAGGACAAGCGCCTGGTCAACTGGGACCCCAAGCTGCTGACCGCGATCTCCGACCTGGAGGTCCAGCAGCAGGAGGTAAAGGGCCATCTCTGGCACTTCCGCTATCCCATCGAGGGTCAGGAGGGCCGCTTCATCGTGGTCGCCACGACGCGTCCGGAGACGATGCTCGGCGATACCGCGGTCGCCGTGCATCCCGAGGATGAGCGTTATGCCGACCTGATCGGGAAACACGCGATCCTGCCGCTGGTCGGGCGCCGCATCGTCATCGTGGCCGACGACTACGCCGATCCCGAGCAGGGTACAGGCGCGGTCAAGATCACGCCGGCCCATGATTTCAACGACTTCGAGGTCGGCCGTCGCCACAACCTGGAGATGATCAACGTTCTCGACCAGGAGGCGCGGATCAACGAAAACGCGCCGGAGGCCTATCGCGGCCTCGATCGTTTTGCCGCGCGCGAGAAGATCGTTGACGATCTCGACGCTCTGGGCCTGCTCGAGAAGATCGAGGACCACACCCACATGGTGCCCTTCGGCGATC